>NZ_JBXAFZ010000005.1:0-70082 GCF_058793615.1 Niveispirillum sp. GW835-FHT14G11 | reverse complement strand
GGCCGACCAGCAGCGCCGCCGCGACGCGGAGGAATCGGCCCGCCGTCTCCAGGAGCAGCGCCGTCAGGCGGAGGATGTGGCCCGCCGTCAGGCCGATGACGACCGTCGCCGTGCCGCCGATGATGCCGCCCGGCAGGCCGACCAGCAGCGCCGCCGCGACGCGGAGGAATCGGCCCGCCGTCTCCAGGAGCAGCGCCGTCAGGCGGAGGATGCGGCCCGCCGTCAGGCCGATGACGACCGTCGCCGTGCCGCCGATGATGCCGCCCGGCAGGCCGACCAGCAGCGCCGCAGCGACGCGGAGGAATCGGCCCGCCGTCTCCAGGAGCAGCGCCGTCAGGCGGAGGATGCGGCCCGTCGTCAGGCCGATGACGACCGTCGCCGTGCCGCCGATGATGCCGCCCGGCAGGCGGATCAGCAGCGCCGCCGCGACGCGGAGGAAACCGCGCGACAGATGCAGGAGCAGCGCCGCCAGGCCGATGAGGACCGTCGCCGTCAGCAGGAGCAGGCCCCGCCGCCGCCCCGGACAAGGTCGGGCGCCGAATCCCAGATCCCCTGAAAAGGTCGTGATGGTCGGAAGAGGGCGGCGGACGGTTCCGCTGCCCTTTCCGATAAAGGTGGGGCGGATGCTATCGTTTGTTCGCCATTCAGGCCGGCATCAGGGCTGCTTTGGCCAGTTGCATCACGCTTATTAAAAACGCGTTCCCCTGTGAATGGCCAGCCGCTCTGGAGGTAACCAGCAATGCGCTTGACATGGCTTTAAGAATGGGAACGCGAGCAGCGGCGCAAAGGGCAGGAGGAGTACGAACAGGCCAAGAAGCTCATCGAGAGGTCCAGGACCCGGACCTCGTAATATCGCGCACGCCAAGTATAATCCAACCCTGGTCATCTGGGTAAAACCTATCAAAGGATGTATATGTCCCTTCCTTGCTCGCCCTGAGGCTTGTAGATTGGTGCGGGTTTGCGCGGAGGGGGCAAGGATGAGTAATCGGGAAACGGGCGATGGCCTGGGCGGGACGGCGGGCAGCGCCGTTTCTCCGCTTCTGCGTCGGGAGGTGGCAGCCATGGTGCGCTACGCGCTGGGCAACGGCGTCACCATACCGGTCGAACTGCTGCCCAAATTGTCTCTGCTGGACAAGGACGATGTGCCGCTGGCCAATCTGGCGGAACTGCACAGCCAACTGGCCAATCTGGTGGCGCCGGCCAGCCCGCGCACTATCCTGCTGCTGGCCGAGGATCCGCACGCCGGGCGCTTGCTGTCCAGCTTCGGGCCGCTGCCCAATATCCGTCGGCTGCTGTTGGCTGCCGTGCTGTTCATGCTGTTCTTCATCCTGGCCAGCTTGTCTGAACATGTGAACGCCACTACCATCCGTCAGGATATCTACAGCCTGGACCAGAAGCACCTGTTGCACATGCTGTTCTATCTGATAAGCGCGGCGGGGTTGGGGGCCAGTTTCAACGCCCTGTCAACTGCCTATCGGTTCGTGGAGGCCGGGACTTATGATCCCCGGCTTGACAGTTCCTATTGGATCCGCATCGTCCTGGGTATCATTGCGGGATTGCTGATCTCGCAGTTGGTGCCGCTGGGGGCGGTGGAGATGCCGGGTGAGGCGACGACAGCGGGCGATCATGGCACCAGCCTGGGCAAGCCTTTGCTGGCCATGCTGGGCGGCTATTCCGCAAACATGGTCAATGCCGTGCTGCAAAGGCTGGTGGAGACGGTGCAGTCCGTGTTCAAGGGCGACAGCAACGACAATGCAGCCACGCAGGAGGCCGCGGCGCGGGCCAAGGTCGACCACCGGGTCGAACAGCATAAATTGTCGGTCGCCGGCGATCTATTGGCCCTGCACCATGCCATCCGCAGCGGCACCCCGCCCGCGGAACTTCTGGAATTGACGGGTCGGCTGTTGGCGCGGACGGTGCCGGGGATGGCGCCGCCGGCGCAATCCCCGAAAGATTGAGGCGCATCAAGGGTGGCCCACGGCGTCCGCGTCGGCTATCGTCGCCCTGGCCCTGTGTCCTGTGACATGTGGCGGCCATAATTTCCCGGTTTCCTGTCGGGCATGATGATGCGCATACAGACCGCCCTTTCCTTGTCGCTGTTGCTGTCCGTAGCCCTGCTTACCGGGGCGGGGGCGCAAAACAGCATACCTTCACTGCCCGCCGCTCCGGCGGCGACAGCCCCGCCGCGCCCGCCTCTGCCCGTGCCCGCCACCCCGACCATGAATGTGGAGCCCCTCCCGGTGGCGCCGGTCGAGGCGGAGATACCGGCCGCACCGGTCACGGAGCTACCGCCGTCCCGCTATCCAGGGCCCGTGACCGGTCCGGAACCAGCGAAGATGCCGGCGGAGCGCAGCACGCTGGTCTATGCGCCTGGGGCCGAACCGCTGCCCGCCGGGACCGACGCGGTGCTGGCCGATATCGTGGCGCGGTTGAAGGCGCGGCCCACGGAGCGGCTGGAACTGCGTGCCTATGCCAGCGGCAAGCCCGACCGGCCCACGGAAGGACGGCGCACCGCCCTGATCCGGGTGCGCGCGTTGCGCGACCGGCTGGTGCAGCAGGGCATCGATCCGCTGCGCCTGCTGGTCTTCGCCGATGGTTCCCCGCCCGATACCGCCACCGGAACCGTTGCCGGCGGCCCGCCCCCCGACCGTATCGACCTGGTGATCCGCCCATGAGCCTGTCCGCCGACCGCCGTGCCTTCCAGCCGGGCCAGCCGGAGTTGCCAGCCCCGCCCGCCAGCCGCCCCCGCCGGTTCCTGACCCGCATGGCGCTGTTCACGGTGGCGGTGGCGTTGATCGCGGCGGCCTTGCTGCCGGCGCTGATGAACGCCTTCATGGCCAATCCGGGGCTGAACGGGTTGATCTTGTTCACCCTGTTGCTGGGCATCTGGTTCATCTTCCGTCAGGTCACCACCCTGGGACCGGAGGTGGCGTGGTTGGAGGCGTTCACCGCCAATCGCGCCACCGGGGCCGCACCGCGCCTGCTGGCGCCCATGGCCCGCATGCTGGGCGAACGCCAGGGTGGGCGTTTCACGCTCTCCACCGTGGCCAGCCGTGCGCTGCTGGACGGGGTGGGCACGCGCCTGGACGAGGGGCGGGAGACCTCCAAGTACCTGATCGGGTTGCTGATCTTCCTGGGCTTGCTGGGCACCTTCTGGGGTCTTCTGGCGACCATTTCCTCCATCGGGTCGGTGATCGGCGGGCTCAGCTTCGACAATGCCGACGTGGCCGGCGTGTTCGGCAATCTCCAGGCCGGGCTGTCGGCGCCGCTGGCCGGCATGGGCATGGCCTTCTCCTCCTCCCTGTTCGGGCTGGCCGGGTCGCTGGTGCTGGGCTTCCTGGAATTGCAGGCGGGCCAGGCGCAGAACCGGTTCTATATGGAGCTGGAGGATTGGCTGGCCGGGATCACCCGCCTGTCCAGCGGGGCGCTGGGCGAGGTGGAAGGCGGGGGTGGCGGTGGAGGGTCGGTGCCCGTCTATATCCAGGCGCTGCTGGAACAGACGGCAGAGAATATCGAGCGGCTGCAATTCACCATGGCCAGTGCCGAGGAAGGGCGGAAGGCCCAGAACCACCATCTGGCGCAGCTCACCGAACGCATCGCCACGCTGACCGACCATATGCGCTCCGAACAGCAGGTAATGATGCGCTTGGCCGAAGGTACGGCCCAGATGCGCCCCCTGTTCGAGAAGCTGGCCGAAGGAATGTCCAATGGCGGCAGCCTGGGCATCGATGAGGCGACGCGGGCCCATATCCGTAATCTGGAACTCTATACCGCCCGTATCCTGGAGGAGACGACCCAGGGGCGCATCCAGTCCACCCAGGAATTGCGCAGCGAGATCAAGATCCTGGCCCGCACCATTGCGGCCCTGGGCGATGCGGAGCGCTGATCCATGGCCTATGTCCGGCGGCGCGGGTCACGGGGCGACAGGGTTGATGTCTGGCCGGGCTGGGTGGATGCGCTGTCCAGCCTGACCATGGTGGTCATTTTCCTGTTGATGGTGTTCGTGCTGGGTCAGTTCTACCTGACCAACGCCCTGCAGGGCCGCGACCGGCAACTGGCCGATCTGCAAAGCCGCGTGGCGCAGCTGGCCGACGCGCTGGCCCTGGAACGGGACAATAATGCCCGCATGCAGCTTGACCTGGGCAAGCTGACCGACCGGCTGCGTGCCACATTGGCGGAAAAGGACGCGTTGCAGGGCCGCCTGGACGCGCTGGGTGCCGCTGCCGACGCCGCCGCTAATGGGCAGGACCCGCAGGCAGCGTTGACGCGGGAGCTGGAAGAGGAAAAGAAGATCAGCGCCGCCGCCCGCAACGAGGTGGCGCTGTTGAACCAGCAGATCGCCGCCCTCCGCGCCCAGTTGCAGCAGCTGGTGGCCAGCCTGGATGCGTCGGAAGCCAAGGCGAAAGAGCAGGAGGTGCAGATCGCTGACCTGGGCAAGCGTCTGAACGCCGCCCTGGCCGGCAAGGTGGCGGAACTGGCCCGCTTCCGCTCGGAATTCTTCGGCCGGCTGCGCGAGATTCTAGGTAACCGGGATGATGTCCGCATCGTGGGCGACCGTTTCGTCTTCCAGTCCGAAGTGCTGTTCGACAGCGGTTCGGCCGAACTGGGGGAGGCGGGGCAGGTGCAGTTGGGCCGGCTGGCCAAGACGCTGCTGGAACTGGCGGCCCGGATGCCGCCGGAGATCAATTGGATCCTGCGGGTGGATGGGCATACCGATATCGTGCCGGTGCGCGGCGGCCGCTGGGCCAGCAACTGGGAGCTATCGACGGCACGTGCCATCTCCGTCGTGAACTTCCTGGTGCAGATGGGCGTGCCGCCGGAGCGGCTGGCTGCCACCGGATTCGGGGAGTTCCAGCCGCTGGAGCCGGGCAACAGCCCCGGCGCCCTGGCGCTGAACCGGCGTATCGAGCTGAAGGTGGACAGCCGGTAGGATCAGGCCTGCTCGTACGCCTGCCGTAGCCACCCGATCAGCGCCTCGTCCACATCGTCGGGCCCAGCCACGCGGACGCGGTGGCTGCACATGGCGTTGAAACTGCCCGACGCTTCCAGCCGTCCCGCCGGCTCCACGCCCTTCAAGTTCAGCCCCACATCCAGGCGCGTGGCGGTGGAGGGCTGGATCAGGGCGAACTGTTTGGAACGGCGCAGGCTGACATAGGTCTTCTTCGGCGATATTTCGACATCCGCCCCGAATGATCCGATCCGTTCGACAAGCTGATCATAGAACGGACGCAGCGCCGCCTTGGCGCCGGCATATTGGGCGGCGATCAGGTCACTGTCGGCTGCCGGCAGATCGCCTTCCGCCGCCCGGTGGGCGATCAGGTTGGCATAGCCATGGCCCAAGCCATGATCGGCCTTCAACCGGTCGATGATGGGCTTGTGCTTGTCCAGGCCCCAGCCGCGAACCATTGCCACCCATTCGACCAGGGCGCGGCCGGACTGGCTTTCCAGGTTGCGGATCATGCTGGCTGTCATTTCATCCACGGTCGCCATGATGTTCCCCCCTCACGCTGCCGTCCGATCCTGCAACGGCCAGTTCGCCGCCAGGGTGCGCTTGGGCAGGACGAAGCCCAGGGCGCCGAAGATGGCATACATGACGCGGGTGCCCAGTGGCGGCTTGCCCGTCTCCACGATGGATTTCAGGTTGGTGAGGATGAAATCACCGCCCCAGCTCATCTGCTTGGCCGTCTGCGTGCCCAGCGGCATGTTGTCCACGGTCAGCGTCACCTCCACCATGCCGTCCGCCTGTGGCACCAGATCGTAGGTGACGGTACAGGGGGCATCGTCGAAGCGGGTGAAGCGGAAACTATGGGCAAAGCGACGGGGCGGGTCAAATTCCAGCACCTCCCCCACTACCAGGGTGCGGCTGCCGTCGGCCGTGCGCATCTGCACGCCGGCACCGGTGTGAAAGCCGGTATTCACCATCAGCCCGTCGAACACCGCCTTCTGCGGACTGTCGGTCTTGGTCAGTTCCCGCCAGATGGCGTCAACCGAGCCCTTGATCCTGGTCCGGAAGATCTTTCTGCTTTCCTCGCTCATGCTCACCGCCCCCTGTTCATTGTCCCGTTTCGACCTTGCGTTTCAGGTCCAGCAGCCCGCCGGCCCAGAAATCATCGAACTCGTCCGACCAGCGGCGATGGATGGCGCGCAAGGGCAGGGTGTTGACATAGAGCCGCCGTTCCCGCCCGGCCTTTTCCGACACCACCAGGTCCGCTTCCTCCAGCACCTTCAGATGCTTCATGACGCCGATGCGGCTCATTTCGAAGCGGTCCAGCAGGTCGGAGACGATGCAGGCCGGCTGCGCCCGGATGAGGTCCAGCATCCGCCGCCGTTCCCGGCTGGCCAGAGCCTGGAACACCGCATCGGTCGCCGCCTCGTCCAGTTGGTACAGATCATTGTTCATAGGTAACTATAAGGTTACATATTTGGGCGCGAGTCAAGGGGGCACCGGGAAGCGGATTTTCAAATGTCAGGCAAAGCCGCGCGCCGGATCGTGGGCCGGGCGTTGTAGCCAGTTGCTCGCAGGATAATCGCAGGCCCCGTCCACGACATGGATCGTATAGGCGTGGCGGGAATGGTCGGACCGGTTGCGCCCTGACAGGTGCGGCAGCAGGCCGTGCAGCAGGATCAGGGTGCCGCGCTTGGCTTCCAGCGGCACATAGCCGTTCTCAGGATTGCAATCGGGCCAGGGGCTGGCATCCAGCACTTCCATGCCCACCCCGCCCGCATCGGTGCGGTTGAAGCGCTTCTTCAGCCCGTCCCTATGGCCGCCGGGCAGGGCCCACATGCAGCCATTGTCCAGGGTTGCGTCCTGCACCGCGAACCACAGGCCGACCACGCTCATCGGCTCGGTATAGAGGAAGGTGCTGTCCTGGTGGCACACCACCTCGCCGCCGATGCGCGGCTGCTTGAAGATATACATGGACTGCATCAGCAGCGGCTTTTCCATGCCGATGTCGCGGGCGACGGCGCCCAGGCGTGGATCGCGGGAAAAGTGGTCGAAGACGGGGTCGCGGTCATGCAGGGCATGGCCGATCTTGTTGATCGACAGGTGCTTCTCCTGACGAAGACGACCGGTCGCATCAAATGCCTCTTCCTCGAAGAAGAAGCGGATCTGGTCGCCCGACGACATGAAATAATCGTCCGACGTCTTCTGCTGATCGACCGTGGAAAAGATCGAGGCATGGGCATCGGTGTCGAACCCGTCGACCAGCCGCCCGGCCTGGGCCATCAGTGCATCGCAGTCGGCATCCGTGGCGAAGCCGGGGAGCATCAGGAAGCCGTCGCGGTGATAGGCGTTGATCTGGTCTGGGGTCAGGTAGGACATGGAAACTCTGCCGACTTAGGATGAGGCGATGCCCCATCCTACCGCAAAGCAGGCCAGTCGCGGCAATCGTCAATAATGCCCGTCGCTGTCCTTGGGCTTTTCCACCCGCATCTGGCCGTCGGCACCCAGATAGATGGCCAGAATCTTCACCGGTTCCTTGCCCAGGTTGCGGCCATTGTGCCAGGCGATGGTCTCCACGAACGCATCGCCGGCCTTGAACACCCGGTCGGGCAGGCCCTGGGCGGATACCGTCACCTCGCCCGACACGATATACCCGACCACGGGCATGGGATGGCGGTGCAGGCCGGTTTCCCCGCCCGGCGCCAGTTCCACCAGCAGGGCGGAAACCTTGGCTTGGCCTTCGGGATATTTCAGCGGCTTGCCGTCGCCCGTGGTGACGGTGTCCAGCAATTGCTGGGCGGTCAGGCCCTTGGCATCGGCCAGGGCGGAGCCAGGCAGCAGCAAGGCTGTGGTCAGCAGCAGGGCGGCGATACGCATCATTATTCTCTCCCGGACATTGTTTCGTGCCGGGAGAGTACATCAACTGCCGGGTTGGAAAGGCCTGTCCATTGGACAGATCAATCACTGCCCCAGGGCGCGGGCCCGCAGGAAATGGTCGGCCAGGACCGTGGCCATCATCGCCTCGCCCACCGGGACCGCGCGGATGCCGACGCAGGGATCATGGCGACCCTTGGTCAGGATATCTGCTTCGTTACCGAAACGATCGACAGTCTGGCGCGGCGTCAGGATCGAGGAGGTCGGTTTGACAGCGAAACGAACCACGATATCCTGGCCTGTGGAGATACCGCCCAGGATGCCGCCGGCATGGTTGGACAGGAAATGCGGCTTGCCATCCGGCCCGATGCGCATCTGATCGGCGTTTTCTTCCCCGGTCAGGCTGGCCGCTTCGAAGCCGCTACCCACCTCCACGCCCTTCACGGCGTTGATGGTCATCATGGCCTGGGCCAGATCGCTGTCCAGCTTGTCATAGATCGGTTCGCCCCAACCGGCGGGCACGCCGCTGGCCACCACCTCGATCACCGCACCCACCGACGATCCGGCCTTGCGGATGGCGTCCAGATAGTCCGCCCACTGCGCCGCCATCACCGGATCGGGGCAGAAGAACGGGTTCTCGTCCACCTGGGCCCAATTCCAGCGGGACCGATCCACCTTCAGCGGACCCATCTGCACCATGGCGGCGCGGATGGCGATGCCGCCGCCGGAGGCGGTTTCCAGAACGCGGCGGGCCACGGCGCCGGCCGCGACGCGGCTGGCCGTTTCCCGCGCCGAGGAACGGCCGCCGCCGCGATAATCGCGGATGCCATATTTGGCGTCATAGGTGAAGTCGGCATGGCCGGGGCGGAACTTGTCCTTGATCTCCCCGTAATCCTTGGAACGCTGATCCTCATTCTCGATGAACAGCATGACGGGGGTGCCGGTGGTCATTCCTTCAAAGACCCCGGATTTGATCTGCACCCGGTCGGGCTCGCGCCGCTGTGTGACATATTTGCTCTGGCCCGGCTTGCGCTTGTCCAGAAAGGCCTGGATAAATTCCTCATCCAGGGGCAGGCGCGACGGCACCCCGTCCACGATGCAGCCGATGGCGGGGCCATGGCTTTCGCCGAAGGTGGTGAACCGGAATAGGGTGCCGAAGCTGTTGCCCGCCATTTACGCTCAGCCCTCGCCCATGCCGGCCAGCAACTTGCCGGTTTCCACGGCGGCATCCACCTGCACCATGCCCACGGTGTGATAGCCGCTGTCGACATGCAGGTTTTCTCCCGTCACGCCGCTGCCCAGATCGGACAGCAGGAACAGGCCGGCATTGCCGACCTCGTTGATCGTCACGTTGCGGCGCAGCGGCGAATTCAGCTCGTTCCATTTCAGGATATAGCGGAAATCGCCGATGCCGCTGGCGGCCAGGGTCTTGATCGGGCCGGCGGAGATGGAATTGACGCGGATGCCCTGCGGGCCCAGGTCGTTGGCCAGGTACTTGACGCTGGCCTCCAGCGCCGCCTTGGCCACGCCCATGACATTATAATGCGGCATCACCTTTTCCGCCCCGTAATAGGACAGGGTCAGCAGGCTGCCGCCTTCCTTCATCAACGGCACGGCGCGCTGCGACACGGCGGTGAAGGAGTAGCAGGAAATATCCAGGCTCTTCAGGAAGTTGGCGCGTGTGGTATTGAGGTAGAGCCCGTCCAGCTCATTCTTGTCGGAAAAGGCGATGGCATGCACCACGAAATCCAGGCCGCCCCACTTCTCCTTGATGGCCGCGAACGCGGCGTCGATGCTGGCCTCGTCGGTCACGTCGCAGGGCAGCAGGATGTCGGAGCCGACCTGTTCGGCCAGCGGCTTCACCCGCTTCAGCAGGGCGTCGCCCTGATAGGTGAAGGCCAGCTGGGCGCCGTGCTGCGCCGCGACCTGGGCGATACCCCAGGCGATGGAGCGATCATTGGCGACACCCATGATGAGGCCGCGCTTGCCGGCCATCAGGCCGCTGCTGGTTTGGGTCGGGGCGCTGTTTGTCATTCTATTCTCTCCGCCATGGCCGGTCGGCCATAAATCGGGGCGCATCCTACACGAACGGAATTGAGGGTCAAACGCATGCGGCTCTGGGCAGGGTTATCATGGGAACGGGTGGCCAAGCCCTTGGCGCCGCTTGTCGATGCGGGGGCCATTCTGCGCCATGCCGCCCACCGCTTCTCCCGCGACAAGGGTTTCGTTTCCGCCAGCGCCCTGACCTACACGACATTGCTGGCCCTGGTGCCGCTGCTGACGGTGGTGTTTGCCATCTTTACCGCCTTCCCGGCCTATGGTCGGGTGCGCAAGCAGGCGGAAACGCTGCTGTTTCAGAACCTGGTACCGCAGGTGGGCGACCAGATCCAGGCCTATGCCGGCACCTTCGTGGCCAAGGCCGGGGCGCTCACGGGCTTCGGCATCGTCGGTCTGACCGCCACCGCCATATTGCTGTTCTTCTCCATCGAGAGTGCCTTGAATGCCATCTGGCGTGCGGCGGAACCGCGTCCGCTGCTGATCCGGCTGCTGTCCTTCTGGGCGGTGCTGACCATGGCGCCGCTGGTGCTGGGGGGCAGCCTGTCACTGGGGCTGGGGGCCATGGCGCAGATCAAGGTCGGCGGCTCGCCCGTCCTGATCTTCCTGCTGTCCCTTCTGCCGTTTCTGTTCGAAGCGCTGGCCTTCTCGTTCATGTATGTGGCCATCCCCAACCGGGAGGTCGGTTGGAAGGATGCGCTGACCGGCGGGGCCGTGGCGGGGGTGGCCACGGAACTGGCGAAGACCGGCTTCTCGCTCTATGTGACGCTGTTTCCCACCTACGAGGCTATTTATGGCGCTGTGTCGGTGGTGCCCATCTTCCTGCTGTGGCTTTACCTGCTCTGGTCGATCGTGCTGTTCGGGGCGGAGGTGGCGGCGTCGCTGCCGGAATGGCGGGCGGGGCGGCTGAACGGAGACGCGGGCGTCATGGGCGGCGGTCAGCGCCTGATGGCGGCCGTCGCCATCCTGGACCTGCTGCATCAGGCCAGCCGGCGCGGCGTCGGCCTGCGGCGCGAAACCATCTCACGCCGCCTGCCCGTGGGGGCGGCGATCATCGACGATATGCTGGAAATGCTGCGCAAGGCCCATTGGGTTGAGCGGTCAGCACGGGGCGCCTGGATGGTTTCACGCGATCTTCATCAGGTCACGCTGGCGGAGCTGCGCGCCGCGCTCGGCCTTGCGATTCGAGGGGAAATGGCCATGGCCGGGCGGCTGGACACCAACTGGGCGGCGCACACGGCCAGTTTGATCACAAATGCCGAGCAATCGGGTCACGCGATGCTGAACGTTTCGCTGGCAACGATTTTTGCGTCGCGAAATGACCAGGTACCCCCCTCGGAACCGGCATGAAGCCTTGGAACCGGCCTGTTACAAGGCGGTACCGGCCGGTTACAGGTGGCCGGACCGGCAAGGCGCGGAATCCCTGCGCTTCGACCTACACAAGTGCAAAGATGCAACGGTCCTTAGCAATGTGGAGTCACCAATGTGAAACACCTATTGCAAGCGCGAGAGAATAGATTGTTATTTGCGGGCAGCAGCTATGCGGCCCGCCGGTGCCTTGGTCTCTGATCCGGGAAACAGGTGGGTGGTCCAGGCCCTGAACGGGGGTCTGGTATCTGGGGCAACCCCATCGGTGTCCACCAACGGGCATCTGGAAAAGGGAAAGAGATAGATGAAGCAGTCCGTATATTCCGCGCGGTCGATCCGCAGCCTCCTGATGGCCGGTGCCGCATTCGGGGCCGTGGTTACCGCCGCTCCGGCGATGGCCCAGGAAATCGAAGAAATCGTTGTGACCGGTTCGCGCATCGCGCGTCAGGACTATCTGGCGAACAGCCCGATCACGACCGTCAACGCCGAAGCGTTCCAGAACACCGGCTCGCTGACCCCCGAAAACCTGCTGAACCAGTTGCCGCAGGTGGTTCCGGACGTCACTGGCACGTCGAACAACCCGCCGGGCCAGGGTCAGGCGCAGATCAACCTGCGTGGCCTGGGTCCCAACCGTAACCTGGTGCTGGTCAACGGCCGCCGTCCCACGCCCTCGGGCTCCGATGGCGTTGTGGACGTGAACACCGTTCCGGCCGCGCTGGTTGAGCGCGTGGAAGTGGTGTCGGGCGGTGCGTCCGCCGTGTACGGCGCCGACGCCGTGGCCGGCGTCATCAACTTCATCCTGAAGCGCGATTTCGAAGGCGTCGAAGCCGATGCCCAGTACGGCATCTCCGAGCGCGGCGACGCGCAGGAATATGCCGGCAGCTTCACGGTTGGTGGCAACTTCGCCGAGAACCGCGGCAACGTGGTGATGTCGGTCAGCTACGCCAATCGCGACGAGATGGGCAAGGGTGCCCGCGACTTCTCCGCCCAGGCGACCAGCACGACCTCCTTCTTCCCGTCGACCACCTTCGTGCCGGTCGGCACCAATGCCCCGACGCAGGCCGCCGTTGACTCGGTGTTTGCCACGTACAATGTCGGTGCGGGCAAGGTGTCGCGTACCGGTACGCTGAGCTTCAATCCCGACAAGACGCTGTTCGCGGTGGGTAACGCCACGGCTGCGTTCGACGTGCAGAACTATCGCCCCGAGGTCGATCAGACCGTCGCGCAGAACTTCTACCCGAACTTCTACAGCTTCAACTTCGAGCCGCAGAACAAGCTGATTCTGCCGCTGGAGCGCGTGTCGGTGACCTCCATGGGTCACTACAAGCTGACGGACTGGGTCGAAGTCTATGCCCAGACGATGTACACGAACTACAATGCCGCTTCGTCGCTGGCATCCAGCCCGGCCCCGACCGGCAACAACATCACGAACCCCGCTGCCGGTGCCTTCTTCACCGTGCCGGTGTCCAACCCGTTCATCCCGACCGACCTGCGCACCATCCTGGCTTCGCGCACCGGTGACAGCACGGCCCTGCCGGGTACGGGCGCCAATGAGGACTTCCTCATGCGCACCCGCTTCACGGGCCTGGGCCCCCGCGTGGAATCCTACTTCACCAACGTCTACCAGATCCTGGGCGGCTTCAAGGGCTCGCTGCCGAACGGCTGGAGCTGGGACGTCTATGGTGCGCATGGTCGCGTGGACAACACCCAGCGCCAGGACGGCAACGTCTCGGTGTCGGCTGTTGAACGCCTGCTGGACGCGCCGGATGGCGGTGCCTCGATCTGCGCCGGCGGTCTGAACCTGTTCGGTGGCAACAACTTCTCGCAGGAATGCGCCGACTACATCGCTGTGGTTGCCAAGAACACCACGACGATCGAGCATGACGTTGCCGAGTTCACCCTGTCGGGCGATCTCGATCAGCTGTTCACGCTGCCTGCCGGTTCCGTCGGGTTCGCCGTCGGCGGCCTGTACTGGAAGCAGTCCTATGAGTTCGTTCCCGATCAGGTCCTGGCGACCGGCGACGTCGCCGGCTTCAACGCCCAGGAAGGCCTGGAAGGTAGCGTTGACAACAAGGACATTTACGCCGAAGTCCTGATCCCGGTGCTGGCCGATCTGCCCGGTATCCAGGCTCTGAACGTCACCGGCGGTTATCGTTACTCCGATCACTCGGCCGCTGACACGTTCAGCAGCTACAAGATCGAAAGCGACTGGACCATCGTTGACGCCCTGCGCGTCCGTGGTGGTTACCAGCGCGCCGTTCGCGCCCCGAACATCAACGAGCTGTTCGCGCCGCAGAACGAGGACAACCCGCAGGGTTCCGATCCTTGCGATGTCACCAATCCGGCCCGTACCGGTGCCAATGCCGCTCAGGTCCGCGCGCTCTGCTTGGCCACCGGCGTTGCTCCGCAGGTCATCGACAACTTCACGCAGTTCAACGACCAGTTCGCGGCTCTGACTGGTGGTAACCCGAACCTGACGCAGGAAACGGCCGATACCTACACGATCGGTGCCGTGATCTCGTCGCCGTTCGACGTGGAGGCCCTGGACCGCTTCACGATGTCGGTCGACTACTACAGCATCAAGATCAAGAACGCGATCGGCCAGATCGATGCGCCGACCACGGTCAACCGTTGCTATGACCCGGCATTCAACCCGGACTTCTCGGCCAGCAACCCGTACTGCACGGCCTTCGTTCGCGATGCCACCGGCAGCCCGAACGACATTCAGCAGTTCCTGCGCAACCTGTCGACCTACAAGGTGTCTGGTGTCGATACCCAGGTTGATTGGGGCTTCGAGCTGCCGGACGAGGCGGGCGATCTGAGCTTCAACCTGATCGTTTCGTATCTGGACAAGTATGACACCCAGATCGCCGCTGGCGATGCCTTCGAGCATTATGCCGGCAGCATCGGCGACAGCATCGGTGATGCCCTGCCGAAGTGGAAGGGTACCTTCACGACCACCTATGTCTATGACACGGCTTCGCTGTCGCTGCGCGCCCGTTACATCGACAAGATGGATCATGAATATACCCGTAACGGTACCGATCCGGATGCGGTGGGCGTGAAGTCCACTTGGTACTTCGACATGAACGCCCGTTGGCAGATCACCGATGAGCTGGCCATTCGTGGCGGCATCAACAACCTGTTCGACCAGATGCCGCGGGAGTATGACGGCAACGTGCAGGCCGGTACCGATCCGTCGGTCTATGACGTTATCGGCCGTCGCTTCTACATGGGCATGAACGTCAAGTTCTAATGCTCTCCGGTATCCCGCCCAGGATGGCCTCACCATCCTGGGCGGGGACTGGAAACGACAAAAAAGGCGGCTTTCCCTTGTGGGAGAGCCGCCTTTTTCATGACTGACCGTTACTATCTGCGTTGGCCGGAATGACCTTACGGAACCGGCACGATGTCGAAGGCGACGGTCGTGCGGAAGGCCGGTGCGCTGAAGGGGATGGTGCCGTGCCAGAAGTAGGATGGAAACAGCACCATCATGCCTGGTTGCGGCTGCACGGCCCTGGCCCAGTCCAGCCGGGCCCCGATATGGGCGGCGGGTTCACCGAATTTCAGCCAGCCCATCCGGGTGTCCACATCGGCGCAGACATCGGGCACTTCTATATAATAGACGCCGCTGATCCAGCCGGCTGGATGGACGTGATCGGTGTGATAACCCTGATCATGCAGGCGCGCGGACCAGGAGCCGCTGAACCGGATGGTCCGCGCCATGGCACGGCGTGACAAGAAGGGGTGGGTCGGATCATCGGGTAGATTCTGGATATAGGCTGCCGTCGCCGTTTCGATCATCCGCTGCAGGTCGCGCAGGGAGGCCGGCAGGTCGGGGCGTCCGAACAGGATCTCCGATGTCTGGGTGCCGTGTCGCAGCGTCTGGTCGATCGGGGCATCCACCGTGCTTTCATGCATCTCCAGCAGGTCGGCCAGCAGTCGCGCATTGAAGGCGTTGATGGATGGATAGGCGGGCGGCGGCGTCAGGATCGTTTGCCCGATAAGCCGGTCGTAATCATTCAGCCAGGTCGCCTCCGTCTCCCGCTTGGCCAAGCGCAGTGCCAAGCCGCGCAGGGCCAGCGCCTTCTGGTCGGTGGGCGCCTGACGCAGCAATGTATCGCAACTGTCCAGGGCCAGGACCGGATCACCCATGCGCAGCGCCGCCTCCGCCACGCCCCGCAGGGCGATATCCGCGCCTGGCGTGATGGTCAGCACCCTATTGAAGGCCAGCACCGCTTCGGCCGGGCGATCCAGGCTGAGGTGCAGACGGCCCAGGGCCGCCAAGGCCGGAGCATCACCCGGCGACAGGTCCAGGATGTAACGCAGGGTGGCTTGCGCACCGTCCAGCATGTGGAACCGTATCTGGGCCTGCGCCAGCATCAGCAGGGTATCCAGGGAATCCGGATGCCGTTCAAGGGCGGCCGCGTAGGAGGCCAGCGCCTCTTCATGCCGACCCAGACGCCAGAGCAGGTTCGACAGATTGTCGTGTGCTTCGCCATTGGCAGGATTGAGCGCCAGGGCCTGCCGATAGGCGCCGATGGCTTCATCATTTCTGTTGAGGGCGGTCAGCGCATTGCCGAGATTGTGCCACGTCTCCCAATAGCCGGGATCGAGCGTCAGGGAGCGCTGGTAACAGGTTGCCGCCTCCTCGTAACGGAAGCGATGCTTCAATGCCAGGCCCAGATTCATATGCGCCTTGGCCGAGCCCGGCAGCAGATGCACGGCCCGCTCCAGCGCTTGTGTCGCCTCCTCATGCCGGTCCAACTGCATCAGGGTGACGCCGCGATTAATCCAGGCCGGACCGTAATTGGGGTTGAAACCAAGCGCCTTGTCGATGGAAGCGAGGGCGTCGATGGGGCGGCCAAGGGCCGAAAGCGCCTTGGCCCGGTTGAACCAGGCCTCCACATAGCCCGGATTCTGCCGCAGCGCGGCGTCATACTGTTCCAGCGCCACACCGTGCCGCCCCAGGTCGAGCAGCACGTTCCCCAGGTTGTTCAGCACATGTGGCTGGCGTGGTGACGCCGCCAGGGAACGTCGCATCCATTGCTCAGCATCCACCAACCGGCCGGCGGCCTTGGCGATCAGGCCGCGCAGCTGCATGGCGTCGTTATTGCGCGGGTCCAGCGCCAGGACCCGTTGAAACAGAGCATCGGCCTGATCGCGCCGCCCGGCCTGCTGTGCTTCCAGGCCTTGCTTCAACAATTGCGCAATCTGTGCCTTGATCATGCTTCATTCGCCATTCGTTTTGTCGCGCAACCAGCCTGTCAGGCCATATCGGCCACCGGCGGCGAAAGGGGCGACATAGCTGACATGGTGCCAGATCGGCACATGGAACAGGTTCAGCGTGTTGAAGCAGGGGGTGAACCCCTCAATCACCTTGCCATCCTCATCCATGAATTCCAGGATACCGCCCCATTCCGTGCGCCATTCCGGTGTCATGTTCAGCACATAGGCCAGACGCCGCCCCTTGTAGGTATGGTCGCGGTCGGTATGGCGCGACAGGAAATGCCCGGCCTTGAACAAGGTGGCCTGGGAATCGGCCATGTCGATGGACGGCACCTCTGAGATATAGCGGATGAAGTCGAGAAATTCCGGGCTGTTGAAGAATTCCACGAACTTGAAAACATAGAGGTCGGGGGCGATCTTCTTGTGAAGAAGATCCCAGATCGGGTAATTATGGTAAAGGAACTGATAGTCGTAGCGAGCCTTGTTGTTGATATAGTCGGTTAACCACTGGCTCTGTGCCGGGGTCATCGCTGCCACCTGGATCGGGTGCATGGCGTGTACTTTTTCATCCCCGTCGCTGAAGATCGTGTTCCATTCGATCTCCTTATCAAGGCAATGGTAAAGCCGTTCGGCGACCTGCGGAGGGAAAATCTCTGGGATCTGCACGCGGCGGCGTTGCCGGAGCTGTTCGCGGATAGCGTCGCGATCAAGATCCTTGTTGAGATGGACGGGGGGAAAGGTCCGTTTCGTCATGGTCGTTCCGCGGAAAGGACGGGAGTGCCGGGGCGACGGGGTCAGGGCTGGGCAGTGGCCAGATGGCCCAGTTCGGCCACCACCTGTTCATAGGTGGCGCGCTTGAACGGCACGATCAGTGCCGCCAGCTTGTCCAGCGGTACCCATTGCCAGGCGTCGAATTCCGGATGGGCGGTGGCGATATTGATATCGGCGTCGGTGCCGGTGAAGCGGCAGGCCACCCATTTCTGGGTCTGGCCCCGGTACTTGCCGCCCCAGACCTTGCCGATCAGGTGCGATGGCAGGTCATAGGAAAGCCATTGGCCGCTTTCGGCCAGCAGGGTGGCCTTGGCGGTGCCGATCTCCTCCTCCAGCTCACGCAAGGCGGCATCGGCAGCGGTCTCGCCCTTGTCGATGCCGCCTTGGGGCATCTGCCAGGCGTCGGGCGTATCAGTACGCTTGGCCACGAAGATATGGCCGTCCTTGTTGATCAGCATGATGCCGACGCAGGGACGATAGGGCAGGGTGCTGGGGTCGGGCTTGTGCTTGGCCATTTTTATCGATCTTTGGATTGCTGCTGACGCATGTTGGCTGCCAGCCTAGCCCAGCGGTGGGGCCGGCGTCATCTGTCGCGATGTGTCAACGGCGTGCGCGGCGCAATTCCGGCAAGGTGGCGGTGCCGCTATCCAGCACAGCCCCCCGCAGGTCGGCGGCGGCGAAATTGCCGTCGGCGAAATTGGCCCCTTCCAGCTTCGCACCCCGCAGGTTGGCCCCGCGCGCGTCGGCACCGGCCAGATTGGCCCCGCGCAGGTCGGCGGCCCAGTCGCGGCCCGTGGATTTACCGTCGGCATCCCGCAGGGACACCGGGCCGAATTGTGCGTCGAGCAAGCTGGCCTCCCGCAGGTCGGCCCGCGACAGGTTGGCGCCGTCAAACACCCCGTCCCGCAACTCGGCCCCCCGGAAACTGCACCCTGTCAGCTTGGCCATGCACCAGACGGAACCGCGCAGGTTGGCCTTGTCGAAGCGGCCATAGGTGATTTCCGCTCCGGAAAGGTCACAGCCCGTCAAATCCGCGCCCGACAGGTCGGGGCGCAGCAACACCATGCGCAACCCTTCCCGTCCGTTGCTGATGATCCAGCGCTGATGCTCGGCGATGGCTTCGCGAACGTCAGGTGCCAGTTTGCCATGGTCGGCGCTGAACGCCGCGCCGTCGGTGTAGGCGGCCTTGAAATTGGCAGCGTTGGGGGCAACGTTGCGCAACCTGGCTTCGCGCAGGTCGGCGCGGGCAAAGTCCGCCCCTGTCACCTGCGCATTGTCCAGGATGGCACCCTTCAGTTTGGCATCCATGAAGCTGGCGCCCCGCAGATCGGCCCCGGACATATTGGCGGCGAACAGATGAGCGCCAGACAGGTTGGCGCCTGCGAGGTTGACATTGCGCAGGTCCGCCCCGGAAAGATCGGCCCCGGCCAGCGAGGCACTGGACAGGTCGGCGCCGGACAGATCGGCGGTCTGCACCACCTTCTGCTGTACCTTGCCGACCCAGATTACCAACTGGCCTTGCCGCAGGTCGGCACGGTCCAGACAGGCGCCACGCAGATGGCAACCGGCCAGATTGATACCGCGTAGATCGGCACTGACCAGGCTGGCCCCCACCATATCAGCGCGGGCTAGATTGGCGCCGAACAGGTCTGATCCATCCAGAACGGCCAGACGCAGGGCGGCATCTTCCAGGTTCACGCCGCTGAGCAAGGCGTTACGCATATCGGCACTGGCCAGATTTTCACCGCGCAGATCCTGCGACTTCGCCTCCAGCCGTCTACCGCCGGGACGTCCTTCCAGAAAACGCTGATGCAGGGTCAGCATCTGTCGAAGGTCGAAATCCGCCACCACAGCCTTGCCATCCTGGTTGCCGACACGCCCGTCCGGAAACCTTGATTACCATGAAAGAAGGTTAACGCCGTGCCCGATTCCTATGCGCGAAAGGATAGATCGGGGCGTTGACGCACCGCGCGCGGCTCCCACCCGAATCGGCAATTTCCCGCCGCATTGCGATGTCGCATCGCAGCAGTAATAAACCACCCCATAGCCCGGAAATCCATGCACGAATCCACGCGTCATTCACCCCGTTTCGGATCGAAAATAAGTCAGTAGCATTGACCTATTTTGTGGGTTACGGTCAACCCCGACAGGGTCAATAATCGGGCTTCGATAGAGCGGCCCGATAGGGGAGGGTATTAAGAATGGCCAACGCCGCCCGCACGCTTGCCACCGTCTCTCTAGACGACAAATATACCCTCCAGCAGGGTCGTGCCTTTATGAACGGCACCCAGGCATTGGTGCGCCTGCCCATGCTGCAACGGCAGCGGGACCAGGCGGCGGGTCTGAACACGGCCGGCTTCATCTCCGGTTACCGCGGTTCGCCCCTGGGTGCCTATGACCAGGCGCTGTGGCAGGCGAAGAAATTCCTGGCTAAGGGCAATATTCATTTCCAGCCCGGCGTGAATGAGGAACTGGGCGCCACGGCCGTCTGGGGCAGCCAGCAGGTCAACCTGTGGCAGGGTGCTAAGGTCGATGGCGTGTTCGGCATCTGGTATGGCAAGGGGCCGGGCGTGGACCGGTCCATCGATGCCATCAAACATGCCAATTTTGCGGGCACCAGCCGGCATGGCGGCGTGCTGGCCTTCGCCGGCGATGACCATAGCTGCAAATCCTCCACCCTGCCGCACCAGTCGGACCAGGCCTTTATCCATGCCTTCATGCCGACCATCAACCCGGCCGGGGTGCAGGAATTCCTGGATATGGGTTTGGTCGGCTTTGCCTTGTCACGCTATTCCGGCGCCTGGGTGGGCTTCACCTGCATCGCCGATACGATCGATACCACGGCCATCGTCGATATCGATCCGGCCCGTCTGGTGATCCAGGAGCCCACGGATTTCGAGCTGCCGCCCGGCGGGCTGAATATCCGCCTGCACGACACGCCGCTGATCCAGGAAGCGCGGATGATCGATTGGAAGCTGGACGCCGCCCGCGCGTTCGCCCGTGCCAATCACCTGGACAAGATCGTCTTCGGCCACCGTGCCCCGCGCCTGGGCCTGGTCACCATCGGCAAATCCTATCTCGATGTGCGCCAGGCGCTGGACGAGTTGGAGATCAATGAGGAGATGGCGCAGGCCTGGGGCCTGGGCATCTACAAGGTGGCCATGGCCTGGCCGCTGGAACCCCAGGGCATGCGCGCCTTCGCCCAGACCACCGAGGAATTGCTGGTGGTGGAGGAAAAGCGCTCCGTCCTGGAGTTCCAGATCAAGGAGCAGCTGTTCCACTGGCAACAGCGTCCCCGCGTGCTGGGCAAGACCGACCATACGGGCAAGCCCTTGTTCACGGAGAAGGCGGAACTGAGCCCCGTGGACATCGCCCGCGTGCTGGCCGCGCGTCTGCTGTCCTTCGGGCCCAATGATTACGTAGCGGAGCGGCTGGCCCGCATGGAGCATCGGGTGCGGCAGAGCACGCCGTCATCGACGGTGGTGCGCACGCCGTTCTTCTGCTCCGGTTGTCCGCACAACACCTCCACCCGCCTGCCGGAAGGCAGCCGGGGGCTGGCCGGTATCGGCTGCCATTACATGGTCACCTGGATGGGCCGCGGCACCGACGTGTTCAGCCAGATGGGCGGCGAGGGTGTGCAGTGGATCGGCCAGTCGGCCTTTTCCGGCGAAGACCATGTCTTCGCCAATCTGGGCGACGGCACCTATTTCCATTCCGGGCTGCTGGCGGTGCGCGCCGCCGTCTCGGCCAAGGTCAACATGACCTACAAGATTCTCTATAACGACGCGGTCGCCATGACGGGCGGGCAGCCGGTGGACGGCACCCTGTCGGTCTATGACATCGCCCAGCAGCTGGATGCCGAAGGTGTGGCCCGCATCGTGGTGGTCAGCGACGGGCCGGAGAAGTACGGCCTGGGCCGCGGCCTGCCGCACGGCACCAAGATTTTCCACCGCGACGAACTGGACCAGGTGCAGCGCGATCTGCGCGAGGAGAAGGGCGTCACGGTCATCATCTATGAACAGACCTGTGCCGCCGAGAAGCGCCGCCGCCGCAAGCGCAACAAGTACCCCGATCCCGCACGCCGTGTGGTGATCAACGAGCTGGTCTGCGAAGGCTGCGGCGATTGCTCCGCCAAATCCTCCTGCCTGTCGGTGGTGCCGGTGGAGACGGAGTTCGGCCGCAAGCGTCAGATCGACCAGTCCAGCTGCAACAAGGATTTCAGCTGTCTGAAGGGCTTCTGCCCCAGCTTCGTGACGGTGGAGGGCGGTTCGTTGAAGAAGCCCAAGCCGGCGGCGGCGAAGGGGGAGGATTGGGGCCCGCTGCCCGAACCGGTGATCCCGGTGCTGGACAAGCCCTGGAACATCCTGGTCACCGGCATCGGCGGCACGGGTGTGGTCACCATCGGCGCCATCCTGGGCATGGCCACGCATCTGGAAGGGCGCGGCTTCACGGCCATGGATATGGCCGGCCTGGCGCAGAAGGGCGGGTCGGTGACCAGCCATCTGCGCATCGCCGAGCGGCCGGACCTGATCCATGCCAACCGCATCGTGGCCGGTGGCGCTGATCTGGTGCTGGCCTGCGACATCGTCGTGGCGGCCAATGCCGACGCCCTGTCCAAGATGGCGGCGGGGCGCACCCGGGCCGTAGTGAATACGGCGGAGACGATGACGGCCGCCTTCATCGCCAACCCGGACGCCAATGTGCCCTCGGCCAGCCTGACCCGCACCATCGCCTCGGCGCTGGGTGGGGTGGATGCGGTGTCGGCCATCGATGCGCAGAAGATCGCCACGGCCCTGTGCGGCGACAGCATCGCCACCAACCTGTTCATGCTGGGCTATGCCTATCAGCAGGGCCTGATCCCGACGTCGGGTGCGGCCATCGAAAAGGCCATCGAGATGAATGGCGCGGCCGTGAAGATGAACACGGACGCCTTCCGCTGGGGCCGTCGCGCCGCCATCGACCTGGGCCGCGTGCTGGAGGCCGCCGCCCCCAAGCCCGACAAGTCCGGCGCCTTCGGCCATCGCCGCGCGTCGGAAACCCTGGCGGAGATGGTGGAGCGGCGCGTCGCCTTCCTGACCGATTACCAGGACGCCGCCTATGCCGGCCGCTACAAGACGCTGGTGACCCGTGTGCAGGCGGTGGAGGCCGAGCGCACGCCCGGCCGCGATGCCCTGTCGCGCGCGGTGGCCCGCTATTTGTTCAAGCTGATGTCCTACAAGGACGAGTATGAGGTGGCGCGCCTTTACAGCGACGGCCGCTTTCACGCCCAAATCGCCAGCCAGTTCGAGGGCGACTACAAGCTGAAATTCCATCTGGCCCCGCCGGCCACCGCCCCGCGTGACCCGGTTACCGGCCACCTGAAGAAGCAGGAATTCGGGCCGACCATGATGCTGGGCTTCAAGATGCTGGCCCGGCTCAAGGGCCTGCGCGGCACCAGCCTGGACATGTTCGGCCGCAACCCGGAACGGGTGATGGAGCGCCAGCTGATCACCGACTATGTCGGCGTGGTGGAGGAACTGCTGGCCGGCCTGTCGCCCGCCAACATGCATCTGGCCGCTGACATCGCCGCCATTCCGGAGAAGATCCGGGGCTATGGCCATGTGAAGGAAGAGCATCTGGCCAAGGCCAAGGCGGAGGAAGCCGAACTGCTGTCCCGCTGGCGCCGCCCGGTGCCGCCGGTCAGCGCGGCGGCGGAGTGAGGCTGCAACGGCGGTAACCGGGGGAAGGCATGCCAACAATCCTGCGTCTCGACGGTTACCGCTTCTTTTTCTACTCTCTTGAAAATGACGAGCCGCCGCATATTCATATCGAGTATGGTGACAAGACGGCGAAGTTCTGGACTGACCCTGTGCAAATGGCCGAATCCCATGGGTTCCGGTCGCATGAGGTGACAAGGTTGCGGGCTATGGTAATCGCCCATCGCGTCAAGTTCGTGGAGGCGTGGCATGAGCACTTCGGCAATCCGCCTTGATCCCGCCGCGACATCGGTTCGGGTGGATGACCACGCCCTGCATGTCGTTCTGGCCGATGGGCGGGAACTGGCCGCACCGCTGGAATGGTTTCCCCGGTTGCGCGATGCCGATCAGGCCCAGCGCGCCAACTGGCGGCTGATCGGTCGGGGGCAGGGCATCCATTGGCCCGACCTGGATGAGGATATCTCCGTCAAAGGGTTGATGCGGCTGTCCTGATCCCTGTGACGGGCCGCATAGCCGCAGCCCGACCGGGCGGCTATGCTGTGCGGCTTACCAGCGGTGTTGCCAGAGGGCTATATGGACAAGTTGCAGGCCATGCAGGTCTTTGTGCAGGTGGTGGAGCTGAACGGCTTCGCGCGGGCTGCCGACAAGCTGGGCCTGCCGCGCGCGTCGGTCACCACCATCATCCAGAACCTGGAGGCCCATCTGGGCACCAGCCTGCTTCAGCGCACCACCCGCCGCCTGTCGCTGACCGCCGATGGCGAGGCATTTCATGAGCGCGCCATCCGCATCCTGGCGGAGGTGGAAGAGGTGGAGACGGGCTTCATCGAGGGGCGCCGTCATCCCAAGGGGCGGCTGCATGTCGATATGCCCACCTCCATCGGTCGGCTGGTGGTGATCCCGGCATTGCGGGAGTTCCATGCGCGCTATCCGGATATCGAGTTGAAACTGGGCATGAACGACCGGCAGATCGACATCGTGCAGGAAGGCGTGGATTGCGTGCTGCGGGTGGGGGAACTGGCCGACAGTTCACTGATCGCCCGGCGCCTGGGCCTGTTGTCGCGGGTCACCTGCGCCAGCCCGGCCTATCTGGAGAAGCACGGGGTGCCGCGCGGCCTGGATGACCTGACCGCTCATCAAGGCGTGCGCTATTTCTCCCCCAATCTGGGCAACCGCTCCTACCCGTTCGAATTCAGGACCGACGGGGCCAATGTGGAGATCCCGCTGAAGGGAGCGATCTCCGTCAATGACAGCGAGGCCTATATCGCCTGCGGCCTGGAGGGCTATGGCTTGATGCAGCCGGCCCTGTTCATGGTGCTGAGCCAGTTGCAGAGCGGTGAGCTGGTGGAGGTGCTGCCCGAGTTCCGGCCGCCGCACATGCCCATCGCCGCCGTCTATCCCCAGAACCGCCAGCCGTCGCAGAAGGTGCGGCTGTTCGTGGATTGGGTGGTCAGCCTGTTCGAGAAATGCCCGCTGTTGCAGGGTTCGGACAAGGCGTTCGATTGCTATCGGCAGGAGACGCGGGGCGCTGCTTGATTGTTCGTTCCAGACGAATTGTCTGCTCAGAAAAACCGACTTTATTCATGGCGCCTGATGGGTGATGCTGCACCCGCTCACATGCCTCCGGATGTTCATCCGTGGGGCTGATCCTGTTTATCACATTGAACCAAAAGGACTTCCCTTGCCGTCCAAAATTGCATGGGTGGCAGATGAAAAAGATTTAATGAGTGCGACGGCCATCACAGCGGCACCGCAGCAAACCCGATAAAAGCGAGAATTGAGGGAGCTTCATCCGACCGGGTGCGGTTCCGAAACCCAAAACCAGAGTTGTTGGACAGGGGCTCCGGATAGCCGGCGCCCAGCGGCGGAGCTGTCACAGGCAGGCCAGCCGTTTCGTGATCCCCCGCCGGTGGCGGCGGCGGGAAACCCTTGTCCGCGCTCTTTTGCTCAGGAGCTGACTCAATGTCTGTTACGCGCAGCAAGCTGGCCTATCTGATGGCCGCCGGTGTGTCGCTGGCCGTGATCGCCGGCGTCTCCATCCAGGGACAGGCCGAGGACAAACCCGTCGCCATCGCCGCCGCCCCCGCCGTGGAGGTGGATGTGGCCCCCGTCGTGGCCCGCAAGGTGGTGGACTGGCAGAGCTATTCCGGCCGGCTGGAAGCCGTGGAACGCGTGGATATCCGTCCCCGCGTCTCCGGCACCATCACTGAGGTCCACTTCAAGAACGGCGCCCTGGTGAAGAAGGGCGACGTGCTGTTCACCATCGACCCCGCCCCCTATCGCGCCGAGGTCTCCCGCGCCGAGGCGCAACTGGCCGCAGCCCAGGCCCGCGTCCGCTTCGCCGGCGCTGAACTGGAACGCGCCACCAGGCTGGTCGCCGACAGCACCATCACGCGCCGCACCCTGGATGAGCGGGAGCATAATGCCCGTGACGCCCAGGCTACCTTGCGCGGCGCCCAGGCGGAGTTGGAGGTGGCGCGGCTGAACCTGGGCTATACCAGTGTCACCGCCCCCATCAATGGCCGCGTTTCCCGCGCGGAAATCACTGTGGGCAATGTGGTGGCGGCCGGGGCCGGGGCGCAGTCACTGACCACCCTGGTCTCCGTCTCCCCCATCTATGCGTCGTTCGATGTGGATGAGCAGACCTATCTGCGCCATATCGCGTCGGTGAAGGATCAGGCGGGCGTGCCCGTACAGCTGGGCCTTGCCAACGAGGCGGAATATTCCCGCAACGGCACCGTCGATGATGTGGACAACCGGCTGGATCCCGTGTCGGGTACCATCCGCGTCCGTGCCCGCTTCGACAATCCCGACGGCATGCTGGTCCCCGGCCTCTATGCCCGGATCAAGGTGGGCGGGTCGGACCCGCAGCCGGCGGTGATGGTGGATGAACGTGCCATCGGCACCGACCAGGACAAGAAATTCGTGCTGGTCGTCGGTGACGACAACAAGGTCTCCTACCGCCCCATCCTGCTGGGCAGCCGGCAGGAAGGCCTGCGCATCGTCACCGGTGGCTTGCAGCCGGGCGAGCGCATCATCGTCAATGGCATTCAGCGCGCCCGTCCCGGCGACGTGGTGAAGCCCAAGGCGGTGGCGATGGAACGCCCGATCACGCAGGTGGCGGCGCGGTAACGCACGCTCTTCATTCTCTACCGTCACCCCGGCGAAGGCCGGGGCCCAGATCACAAGCGCCTTGCTCAACGACTTGGGCCCCGGCTTCCGCCGGGGTGACGGTAGGATATTGTCTGACATTTAAGCCCACCCCATTCCGCACTCCCTCGCGGAGCCCGAGGCTTGCCATGAACATCTCCCGTTTCTTCATCGACCGGCCCATCTTCGCGGGTGTGCTGTCAGTGGTCGTCTTCCTGGCAGGGTTCATCGCCCTGTTCCAGTTGCCCATCTCCGAATATCCCGAGGTCGTGCCGCCGTCGGTGGTCGTGCGCGCCCAGTATCCGGGTGCCAACCCCAAGGTCATCGCCGAAACCGTCGCTTCGCCGCTCGAAGAGCAGATCAATGGCGTCGAGGACATGCTGTACATGCAGTCCCAGGCCAACAGCGATGGCAACATGGCCCTGACCGTGACCTTCAAGCTGGGCACCGACCCGGATCAGGCCACGCAGCTGGTGCAGAACCGTGTGTCCCAGGCGCTGCCGCGCCTGCCGCAGGATGTGCAGCGGTTGGGTGTCACGACCGTCAAGTCGTCGCCGACCCTGACCATGGTCGTGCATCTGCGCTCGCCCGATAACCGCTATGACATGACCTACCTGCGCAACTACGCCGTCCTGAATGTGCGCGACCGTCTGGCGCGCATTTCCGGGGTGGGCGAGGTGCTGTTGTGGGGCTCGGGCGACTATGCGATGCGCGTCTGGCTGGACCCGAACAAGGTGGCCGAACGCGGCATGACGGCCAACGACGTCATCAATGCCATCCGCGAGCAGAATGTGCAGGTGGCCGCTGGCGTCATCGGTGCCAGCCCGTCGGTGCCCGACGCGCCGTTGCAGCTGTCGGTCAATGCCCAGGGCCGGTTGAAGACCGTCGAGGAATTCCAGGACATTGTCCTGAAGACCGCCGACGGTGCCGTCACCTATCTGCGCGACGTGGCGCGGGTGGAACTGGCCGCCTCGCAATATGGCCTGCGCTCCCTGCTGGACAACCAGCCGGCGGTGGCCATCGCCATCAACCAGGCGCCGGGTGCCAACGCGCTCGCCATCTCCAACAATGTACGCGAGGCGATGGCGGAGCTGCAGGGCGACATGCCCGACGGCGTGGAATATTCCATCGTCTATGACCCGACCCGCTTCGTGCAGGCCAGCATCGACGCCGTGATCCATACGCTGCTGGAAGCCATCGCCCTGGTGGTGCTGGTGGTGATCGTGTTCCTGCAGACCTGGCGCGCGTCCATCATTCCGCTGCTGGCCGTGCCGGTGTCCATCGTCGGCACCTTCTCCCTGATGCTGCTGTTCGGCTTCTCCATCAACGCCCTGTCGCTGTTCGGCATGGTGCTGGCCATCGGCATCGTCGTCGACGACGCCATCGTGGTTGTGGAGAATGTGGAGCGTAACATCTCCGAAGGCCTGGCGCCTAAGCAGGCCACCTACAAGGCCATGCAGGAGGTGAGCGGTCCCATCATCGCCATCGCCCTGACCCTGGTCGCCGTGTTCGTGCCGCTGGCCGCCATGTCGGGCCTGTCGGGCGAGTTCTACAAGCAGTTCGCGATGACCATCGCGATCTCCACCGTCATCTCCGCCTTCAACTCGCTCACCCTGTCGCCGGCTTTGTCGGCGCTGCTGCTGAAGAGCCATCATGACAAGCCGGATTGGCTTTCCCGGGCCATGAACAAGGTCCTGGGCGGCTTCTTCCGGGGTTTCAACCGCGTGTTCCAGCGCGGGTCGGAAGCCTATGGCAAGGGTGTCGGCGGTGTGGTCCGGCGCAAGGGCGCCATGATGCTGGTCTATGTGCTGCTGCTGGGCCTGACATTCGTGCTGGGCCGGGCGGTTCCGGGCGGCTTCGTGCCGGCGCAGGACAAGGAATATCTGATCGCCTTTGCCCAGTTGCCCACCGGCGCCTCCCTGGACCGCACCGAGGACGTGATCCGCACCATGACCGACATCGCGCTGAAGCAGCCCGGTGTGGCCAGTGCGGTGGCCTTCCCCGGCCTGTCGGTCAACGGCTTCACCAACTCCTCCTCCGCCGGCATCGTGTTCACCACCCTGAAGCCGTACGAAGAGCGGCAAAAGCAGGGCCTGTCGGCCAATGTCATCGCCACCAGCCTGCAGCAGCAATATAATGGCGTGAAGGAAGCCTTCGTGGCTGTGTTCCCACCGCCGCCCGTTATGGGCCTGGGCACGCTGGGCGGGTTCAAGATGCAGCTGGAGGATCGCGGCGCGCTGGGGTATGAGGCGCTGGCCAAGGCCACCAATGATTTCGTGATGAAGGCGCGCCAGACGCCGGAGCTGGGGCCGACCTTCAGTTCCTATGAAATCAACGTGCCGCAGCTGGACGTGAACCTGGACCGTGTGAAGGCCAAGCAGTTGGGCGTGCCCGTCACGGATGTGTTCGAAACCATGCAGGTCTATCTGGGCTCGCTCTATGTCAACGACTTCAACACGTTCGGCCGCGTCTATCAGGTGCGGGTGCAGGCCGATGCCCCGTTCCGTGCCCATGCCGACGATATCGGCCTGCTGAAGACCCGCAATGAGCAGGGCACCATGGTGCCGCTATCGTCGCTGGTGACGGTGACGCAGAGCTATGGCCCGGAAATGGTCGTGCGCTATAACGGCTATACCGCCGCCGACATCAATGGTGGTCCGGCGCCGGGTTACTCCTCGGGTCAAGCCGAGGCGGCGGCGGAGCGCATCGCGGCAGAGGTGTTGCCGCGCGGCATCAAGTTCGAATGGACGGACCTGACCTATCAGCAGATCCTGGCCGGCAATGCCGCCCTGTGGGTGTTCCCGATCTCCGTACTGCTGGTGTTCCTGGTGCTGGCCGCCCAGTATGAGAGCCTGACCCTGCCGCTGGCCATCCTGATGATCGTACCGATGAGCCTGATGTCGGCCCTGGCCGGCGTCTGGATCACGGGAGGGGACAACAATATCTTCACCCAGATCGGCTTCATGGTGCTGGTCGGATTGTCGGCGAAGAACGCGATCCTGATCGTGGAATTCGCCCGCGAACTGGAACATCAGGGCCGTACCGTGGTTCAGGCGGCGATCGAGGCCAGCCGGTTGCGCCTGCGCCCCATCCTGATGACGTCGATCGCCTTCATCATGGGCGTGGTGCCGCTGATCACCTCCAGCGGGGCCGGGGCGGAGATGCGCCATGCCATGGGTGTCGCCGTGTTCGCCGGCATGCTGGGCGTGACCCTGTTCGGCCTGCTGCTGACCCCGGTCTTCTATGTCCTGCTGCGCTTCATGGTGGGTGGCCACCGTCAGCAGAGCCAAGCGGAAGTCCCGGTGCAGATGGTCCCGGCGGAGTGATCCCGCCCGGTTGATGCCAGGTAGAAAGCCCCCGCCGGAGCGATCCGGCGGGGGCTTTTCCTATCTGGTCCCCGGATGCGCGAACCGGGATCATTTGTGCCTATAATTCACAAATATTGTGCTGACGCTCCGGATACCGCGACGGTCGTGCCGGGCTTAGATTGATCTTCATGAACATCAACCGGCGACCAACAGGAGTTTCGCCATGGACTTGCAGATCAAGGGCAAGAAGGCCCTCGTCACCGGTTCCACCGCCGGCATCGGCCTGGAAATCGCCCGCCTTCTGGCCAAGGAAGGGGCATCCGTTGTCGTGTCCGGCCGCGACCGTGCCAAGCTGGACCAGGCGGTGGAGAGCATCCGTGCGTCAGGCGCGGCGGACGTCACCGGCGTGCTGGCCGATGTGACGGTACCGGCGGGCGTGGATGCGCTGCTGGCCGCCGTGCCATCGGTCGATATCCTGGTCAACAATCTGGGTATCTATGAAAGCAAGCCGTTCGCAGCGATCAGCGATGCCGACTGGCAGCTTTATTTCGACGTCAATGTCATGAGCGGCGTGCGCCTGACCCGGCATTATTTCCCGCTGATGCTGGAACGCAATGACGGCCGGGTGATCTTCATCTCCAGCGAGACCGGGCTGGCCGTCGATCCCGGCATGATCCATTACGCCATGACCAAGACGGCGCAGCTGTCCATCGCCCGTGGTCTGGCCGCCGCTGCCAAGGGCACGCGCGTCACCGTCAATTCCGTGCTGCCCGGCCCCACCCGGTCGGAAGGCATTGTCGGCTTCCTGAAATCGGTGGCCAGCAGCCCCAACGTGACGGATGCCCAGGCCGAAGCGGAATTCTTCGCCGGTGCGCGGTCAGCATCGCTGCTGCAGCGGCTGATCGAGGCGGAAGAGGTGGCGAACATGGTGGCCTTCCTGGCCAGCCCGCTGTCCGCCGCCACCAACGGTGCGGCCATCCGCGTGGAAGGCGGGTTGGTCAATACGCTGGCGTGAGGCGCGGGGCACCGTCGTTCCCACCTTCTCTACCGTTACCCCGGCGAAGGCCGGGGCCCAGAATCACAGGCGCTTTGCTCCACGAACTGGGCCCCGGCCTTCGCCGGGGTGACGGTAGAATTTACTGAAATATCAGTGCCTTGAACCTTTTATCAAGGAGTGATCGTCACCGTCACGCTGGTCGGCTGAATGTTCCAGCCCCGCAACGCGACCATCGGCGTCCCCGTCCCGCCGGCGCTGGCCGAATAGGTCACGGTGACCTGCCGCGTCTCGCCGGGCAGCAGCGTGACGTAATTGTCGCCGATATAGGCGGGCAGGATGCGGCTGCCATCGGCCTTCTGCGGGGTCAGCTTGGCCAGCAGGGCGGGCGCCGTCCCCTGGTTGGACAGAGTGACATCCAATACAACCTCCCCATCCGTCCCGACCTTGCCCTTGGCCGACAGGGTGACGGGGACGGCGGGCAGTTCGTTCAGGCGCTGGTGGGCGGGGGCATCGGCTGCCACCCAATAATCGTTTCGCGAGAGGACCGTCCCGGCCTTGTCCTTCAGTTCCAGGCTGACCAGCACCAGCTTTTCCGCCGCCAGCGCCGCTTTCAGGTCCAGCGTGAAGGGATGGACGGCGGCGCCGGCACTGGCATCAACGGTATCCGTCCGGTCGGATAGCGCCTTCCCGGCCACCGAACGCACCCGCGTGGACAGGGTCAGGCCCTTCAGCGCCGTTTGGGTGTTGTTGACCAAGGTGATGCGATGGTCGGGCAGGTCCAACTGCGCATGCACCGGTTCCGACGCCTTCTTGACGCCATAGAAGGCGCCATGGGTGTCGTAATCATGGGTCAGGATCTGCCACATGGTGCTGGGCCAGGCGGGCTGGGTCATCCACAGCATGCGGCCGGAATGCTTGGTCCACAGGCTGGCATTCATGCCCTCGAAGATGGCGCGGTAGCCCTCGTAATTCAGCATCTGGGCCTTGCGCTCGAAATCCTCCAGGCTGGTGGCGGGGCCGAACTTAACCGCCATGGCATCCATGAAGGTCTGGGTGGCGCCGTTCCCGGTCTGGTGCCAGTCATGATAGGCCCAGGTGTCGGAGATCGGCCATTGCTCGCTGGCCGGAACGGCGGCCTTGAATGCCTCCAGCGTCGGGAAGGACGGCGTGCCCAGCTCCACCGAGAAGCCCTGGGCGTGTTCGGTGAAATAGGTGTCGGGCTCGCGGTAATTATAGGGCCCGCTGCCGGCCAGATTGACGCGGTTGGACGAGCCGGTGAAATGGCGGGTGCCATCCTCCGCCCGGATCATGTCGGCCAGCGCCTCGTTCAGGATCGGCTGCGGCACGCCCTCATTACGCCCGAACCACAGCACGATGGACGGGTGATGGCGATAGCGGCGCACCGTGTCCGTGGCGTTGGCCATGAACAGCGGCACGTCTTGCGGTTCCAGCTGGTAATCCTGGGTGCTGGCCCAGAAATCGTTCAGGACCATCAGGCCGTATTCGTCGGCCAGATCGAAGAATTCTTCCTCCGTGTTCTGGCCCACCCAGTTGCGGATGACATTGACATGGGCGTCGCGGTGCAGGCGGAAATAGGGTTCCAGCCTGTCCTTGGCCACCCGCTTGCGCCAGTCGTCGGTGCCCCAGTTGCCGCCGCGCGCCGCGATGCGCACGCCGTTCACCTTGATCACCAGATGCGGCGACAGTTCGGCGGCGTCGGCCGGGGTGACGGCGGGGGAGTTTTCCGCACCGGGATAAAGCGAGGCGGCCCAACCGTCGGGCACCTTGCGGATGCCCTCATGGCTGACATCGATGATCTTCTCCCCGCGCGCCTTGGCATCGGTCAGATCGACCTCGACCCGGCGCAGGGCACCCTTCTGGTCCATCAAAGACAGTTCATAGGTGATCTCGCGGATGCCGAAGCGGATATCGCGGCTGTCGGATGGCTGGCTGTCCGCCGCTACGCTCACCTTCATGTCGTGCAGTGCCGGCTCGCCATAGCCGTTGGGCCACCAGAGCTTGGGGTTTTTTACCGACAATTGCGGGAATTCGGTCGGCGACAGGGTGACGGCACCGCCGCCGGCCGGGATACTGGCCTGCTTGGTGACGGTGATGCCATCGAAACTGGCGGTCACGGTGGCGTTGACCGGCTTGCCCGACAGGTTCCACATCGGGACCGTGACGGTGACATCGGCGACCGAACCGTCGTTGCGGGGCAGCGACGTAACAATCTGTGTATCGCCCAGGCGCAAATCGCCCGTGGCGCGCAGGGTCACCCCCCGCCACAGGCCGGTATTGCGGTCGCGCACCGACGGGATCCAGTCCCAGCCCTCAGACGCCACGAAGGTGGGGCCGTCCAGCGCCATGATGCCACCATTCTCTCCCACCGCCGAGGTAAGGCTTTCCTCATGCGGCAAGCCGGGGCGCGGCGGCGGGCTGACGCGGATGGCCAGGGCATTGGGCTGGCCGGGTTTGGCGATGCCAGTCACATCGAACCGGCCACGGATGAAGGCGCCCTTCATGCTGCCCAGCCGTTGGCCGTTCAACCAGACCTCCGCCTGATAATTCACCCCGTTCAGCACCAGCTGCAGGCGCTTGCCGGTCTGGTCGGCCGGCACGGTAAATTCCGTGCGATACCAGTAATCCTGCTTGTTCAGGCTTTCCGGGATGGCCAGGTTGTTCAGCCCGTAGTCGGGGTCGGGATAGACACCGCGTTCCACCAGGGTGGTCAGTACCGTACCGGGCACCACCGCCGCATACCAGGATTTGGCATCATATCCCGGTTGCGACAACGCAACCCCGTCGGCCGCGACCTTCGGCGCCTCCACCAGCTTCCAGGCGCCCAGCACCCATTCCCCGGCAGCCTTGAGCGCCAGGGCGGGGGTTTCCACCACGGGTTTGGCGACGGGGGCGGAGAAGCCGGTCTTGGATGTCGGCCGTGTCCAGGGGTCCTGCGGGGCCACCTGTCCATACATCTGCCGCACCTGCACGGGCCAGGTGGGGGCACCGCTTTCGAAATTGGTCAGGTCCACAACGGGCTTGGGACCACCTGCCAGCGCCTTCACCTCATCCGCCGACAGGGCGCGGGGCAGGGCGGTGAAGCCGGCCAGCCGGCCGGTGAAGGGCACGGAAGCCGTGGATACGAAGGGGGTCGTAAGGCTGCGGCGCGGGCCGAGTTGGATCTGCGCTCGGGCGGCCTGGGTCTGCAGCTCGCCCGATGCCACTTCGCTTCCATCGGCATAGAGACGGGCGCGGGTACCATCGTAGCTGGCGGACAGGAAGGACCATTGCCCGGCGGCGGGTGCCTTGCCGCCGCTGATGACCTTCGATCCCGCGACCAGGGCCGGCTTGCCATCCATCAGCGCCAGGAACCAGGCCGGCGCCTTGCCGTCTGCCGTGGAGAAGCCGCCTAGCAGGCTCTGTCCCTTGGCGGGAGCGGCTTCGCCCTGTACCCAGCCATACAGCGTGAAGGGGGCGCCGGCCGGAACCGTGGCGGGGGATTGCTTTTCGTCCAGCTTGGGCTTTGCGATACCGTCGCCGCCGGCCGGGAATTCCGCGTCGAACGGGCCGAAACTGCCCGGTCCCGCCGCGCCGCTGCCACCCAGCCCCTGATGCGCCTGTCCCCAGGCCAGCGGCACCGCCAGGCCGGCGGCCAGCGTTGTCATCATGGACGTGCGCAGCCAACGGCGCAGAACTGCCTTCTTCATCGCGGTTTCCTTCCCTGCCGGCCCCTGTTCCGGGGCCTTTTGATCATGAACGCAACCGATCCCGATATGACCGACAGCGATGTCAAAATAAGTAAATCAAATTTCATAATTGGGAAAGGGTCAAGGCGGGCCGCCTGTGGCTTTTGTCCGCTGCCCCGCACCAGGGATGGCTGGGTGGCGGGAGGGGCATGCCCGGCGCTGCTTATGGGGATGGACCCGGAAGCGGCTTCGGTCCATCCTTGCGGCCACCAAAAAAGGACCCCACCTGCCGCCGGGAGAATTTGGGCAAATGAGTGCCAAGATCGACATCCGTCACATCCCCCACGCCAAGCCCACGCCCGCCGATGTCCGGGCCGGGCTGATTGCCGATCCCGGCTTCGGGAAGATTTTCACCGACCATATGGTCACGGTACGGTGGTCGGCGGAGAAGGGCTGGCACGACGGGCAGCTGCGTGCGCGGGAGGCATTCACCCTGGACCCGGCCGCCGCCGTCCTGCATTACGCCCAGGAAATCTTTGAAGGCATGAAGGCCTATCGCACCAGCGACGGTGAGGTACTGCTGTTCCGGCCGCTGGAGAATGCCCGCCGCTTCCAGCGTTCGGCCGAGCGCATGGCCATGCCGGAACTGCCGGAGGAGATTTTCCTGGACGCGGTGGAAACGCTGGTCCGTGCCGATGTCGACTGGATTCCGGGCGGGGAGGGGGCCAGCCTCTATCTGCGGCCCTTCCTGTTCGCCGACGAGACGTTCCTGGGCGTGAAGCCGGCCGCCAGCTATATTTTCTGCGTCATCGCCTGCCCGGTGGGCGCCTATTTCAAGGGCGGGTCCAAGCCGGTGTCGGTCTGGGCGTCGCAGGATTATACCCGCGCGGCGGCCGGTGGCACCGGTGCCGCCAAGTGCGGCGGCAACTATGCTGCCAGCCTGGTGGCCCAGGCTGAGGCCATCCGCAATGGTTGCGACCAGGTGGTGTTCCTGGACGCGGCGGAAAAGAAGTGGGTGGAGGAACTGGGCGGGATGAACGTGTTCTTCGTCTTCGATGACGGCACGCTGCTGACCCCGGCCCTGACCGGCACCATCCTGCCCGGCATCACCCGCGACAGCATCATCAAGCTGGCCCGCGCCGATGGGCTGACCGTGAACGAGGCACCGTACTCGTTCGAGCAGTGGCAGGTGGATGCCGCGTCGGGCCGCCTGCGCGAAGTGTTCGCCTGCGGCACGGCGGCCGTGGTGTCGGCCATCGGCACCGTGCGGCACAAGGGTGGCAGCTTCAATATCGGCGGCGGCAGCGACGGGGAGATCACCCGCACCCTGCGCACCCGCCTGACCGCCATCCAGCGCGCCGAGGCGCCGGACCCGATGGGCTGGCGGCACAAGGTGGCTGTGTAAGCGGCGGCGTTTGCAAAGAAAGAAGGGGCGGACGGGGGATGACCCGTACGCCCCTTCTTCATTTTTCATGCCGGGGAAAAGCCGGCGGATCACTGTGCCAGCAGCTTCTCCATCTGATCCATGGTGGCGTCCATGCGGCGCACCAGGGCCTGATAGGGGGCGGGGGTGGCCATGTCCAGGCCCGCCTTCTTCAGCAGCGGGTACGGGTATTCCGACCCGCCGGCCTTCAGCACGTTCAGGTAATTGTCCCGCGCCTTGGCGCCGCCCTTTGAAATCTGCTCGGCGAAATAGGTGCCGGCAGAGATGGAGGTGGCATACTGGTACACATAGAAGGGGCGATAGAAATGCGGGATGAAGGCCCATTCCGCGCAATATTTCTCATCGATCTTCAGCACGCCCTCGGCGTCGCCATGATACTTCTTCAGCAGGCCGCAATAGATGTCCTTCATCTTCGCACCCGACAGGGCTTCGCCCCGTTCCACCGCGTCATGGGTGGCCAGTTCGAATTCGGCGAACATGGTCTGGCGGAAGAAAGTGCCGCGCAGCCCTTCCAGCGACTGGCCCAGATAGAACAGCTTCTCCTGCTTGGTTTTGGCGTTGGCGACCAGATGGTCGGTCAACAGCATCTCGTTCGCCGTCGACGCGATCTCCGCCATGAACAGCGAATAATTGGCCAGTTCATAGGGCTGGGTGGCCTGGGCCAAGGCCGAATGCATGCCATGGCCCCATTCATGGGCATAGGTGGACATGGAGTTATAGTCGTCCTGATGGTTCAGGAAGACATACGGGTCCACGCCATAGGTGCCCCAATGATAGGCACCGCTATCCTTGCCGTCGGAAGGGTAGACATGCATGGTCCGCTTTGACGTCAACTCCGCCAGCTTGTCGGTATAGGCCTTGCCCAGCGGCTTCATCGCGGCCAGCGTGATGGTGCGGGACTCATCCAGCGTGAACTTCCGGTCCAGCTCGATGACCGACGGATAGATGTCGTAATAATAGAGATCGGGCAGCTTCAGCATCTTCTGCCGCAGCTTGAAATAGCGGTGCAGGGTCGGCAGGCCCTTGTTCGCCTCCGCCACCAGGGTGCGGTAGACGCTTTCCGGGATATCGTTATTGGCCAGCGAGGCCGCCACGGCGGTGGGATATCCGCGCAGCTTGGCATCGATGGTACCGGCCTGCACGGCGGCCCCCAACGTATTGCCCATGGTGGTGGCATACTGGCCGAACTTGCCCCAGAAAATGTCGAAAACCTGCTTGCGCACCGCACGGTCGGCGTGCTGACGCAGGGCGGAGTATCCGGCCTGGTTCAGCTTGCGCTTGGTGCCGTCGGGCAGGGTGATTTCCGGCCAGTCGATATCGGCATTGGCCAGGGCGGAATAGGTGTTGCTGGCTGATCCCAGCACGGGGCCATAGGCGGCCAGTGCCGCTTCGGTTTCAGCCGTCAGGGTATGTGCCTTCAGGCGCAATATGTCGTTCAGGCGGAAGGCATGCTTGGCCAGGCCGGGATCGGCCTTGATGAAGGTGCCCACCTTGTCCGCACCCAGCGCCTGGATTTCCGGTGACAGCCAGGCCACGGCGGATTGCGCCTGGCTGGACAGGGCCTGGCTCAGGCTCTGGCGTTCCTGGAACGTGTCGTTGCGGGTGTCGGTCGAATATTGCAGATAGGCATAGACCAGCACCTTCTCCACCACATGCCCGACTTCCGACATGCGGTCCAGGCTGGCGCGCAGGGTGGCGGCGTCCTTGCCCAGAGTACCCTTCATCGCTTCCAGGGCCGGCAGGTCGGCCAGGGCCTGCTTGCGCGCCGCATCCCAGGCGGCGTCATCCTTGAAGATCGGCGTCAGGTCCCAGACGAAGCGCGGGTCGACCTTGGCCGGGGCGGATGCTGTCGGCGTCGGCTGCTGCGCGCCGGCGGTGGCCAGCGGGGAAAGGGCGGCGGCCAGCGCGATGGCCGATGCGCCCAGCAGGCGGCGGGTGGAAATCACGCGATGATGGTGCTTGTTCATGCTGTCCCTGTCCGTTCGGGGGCCGTGTTCGCGTTACCCGCGCCGGCCGTTGGTGGGAACGTTATAAATCGGTGGCTGAAACGTGCCGGACGGAAAATTGTAACGGGGTGGTTTCAGTGCGCGGCCTCTGCCAGAATGCCACGGCCGCCACCTTTCGGACGCCGCCCCATGACCATCATACGCGCCTATGCCGCCGCCAAGCTGAACCTCTATTTGCATGTGCTGGGCCGTCGCGAGGATGGGTACCATCTGCTGGACAGTCTGGTGGCGTTTGCCAGCGCCCATGATCTGGTGGAGGTCGAAAGCACGCCTTATTTCAGCCTGCAGCTGCATGGTCCCAACTCGCTCCCGCTTCTTCTGGAGGATACGGAGAGCAACCTGGTGACCAAGGCGGTGAAGCGGCTGGCGGACGCGCTGGGCCGCAAGCCGGAGGTCACCGTGAAACTGACCAAGAACCTGCCGCTGGCGTCAGGCATTGGCGGCGGGTCGGCGGATGCGGCGGCGGCGCTGCGCGCGCTGTGCGCCCTGTGGGACGTGCCCCTGGACCATGCGGCGGTGGTGGAGCTGGCCGCCAGGCTGGGCGCGGACGTGCCGGTCTGCGTCGGCTCCCGCACTGCCTATTTCGGCGGCACGGGCACGGACCTGTCGCCAGCCCCCGACCTGCCGGAGGATTGCTGGGTCGTGCTGGTCAATCCCGGCGTGTCCATGCCGACCCCGGCCGTGTTCGAGGCGCGGCAGGGCCCCTTCTCAAGCCCGGCCCGACTGACCACATCCATCCAGGATGTACGCGAATTGGCGAGCTTGTTGAAGGATGGGCGGCGTAACGATCTGGCCAAGGCGGCGGAACGGCTGAGCCCCGTCATCCCCCAGGTGCTGGCAGCATTGGATTCGACCACGGGTTGCCTGCTGTCGCGCATGTCGGGCAGCGGGGCCACCTGTTTTGGGCTCTATGTGGATTTCGACCATGCCGTGGCCGCCGCCGAAATGATCGCCGGAATCCGCCCCGGCTGGTGGGTGCAGCCGGCGACGCTGCTGAATGATTTGTCGGGCCTGGAGGTGCTGGAAGGCACCCTGCTCGATTGGCCGTAAAGATACTTGAGGAGTTGAGAACATGTCCCGCATTGACGATTCCCGCCGCTTTCTGCCGGTGAATATCGCCGTGCTGACCGTGTCGGACACGCGCGACCTGTCGGATGACAAGTCGGGTGACACGCTGGTGGAGCGGTTGAAGAGCGATGGTCACACCCTGGCCGGTCGCGCCATCGTCCGCGACGATGTGCGCGCCATTGTCGACCAACTGCGCGTGTGGATCGATGATCCGGCCGTGGATGTCGTGATCTCCACCGGCGGCACCGGCCTGACCGGCCGCGACGTCACCCCGGAAGCGTTCGAGAGCCTGTTTGAGAAGACCATCGCCGGCTTCGGGGAGATGTTCCGCATGCTCTCCTATCAGAAGATCGGCACCTCGGCGCTGCAGTCCCGCGCCACGGGCGGCCTGGCCAAGGGCACCTACCTGTTCGCCCTGCCGGGCAGCCCCAGCGCCTGCCGCGACGGCTGGGACCTGATCCTGAAATACCAGTTGGACAATCGCCACCGCCCCTGCAACCTGGTCGAGTTGATGCCGCGGTTGCAGGAGAAGTGAGACTTGTCGTCTGCGGGCCTCAGGTGGTGCTCAGCCCCGACTCGGTCCAGGCCGGGGCGGTGAAATGCAGGCCGGTGGCGGCGGACAAGGCCCCCCACAGGCTGTTCACCACCGAATTCCATAATTGCTCCGCGGTGACCAGGGCCAGGCCGACCAGCACGCGCACGAAATTCTGCGCACTCTCCTTCAACTGATCCAGGAAGAACTGCTGCAGCGACGGGCGGATCTGCCCGGTGGCGATGCCGCCGGCGATGGTTTCAGCCTGCTGGGCCATGGCCGCCAGCTGGTCCTGGGAGAAGCCCTGCGCATTCTCGATATTCTGGCCCAGGATGGCCGAAGCGGTGCTTTTGATCTCGTCGATCAGGGCGGGGACGTTGATGGGCGTGATGGTCATCGTTCACTCCTGCCTTATTGCTGCGGCGGGGCCGGCTGCGGCACGCCGCGGGCCAGTGCGTTCTCATAGGTCAGCGCCTGTTGGATATCGATGCTGAATTGTCCCTGGAAAGCCTGCGCCTCCAGCGTGCTGATGCCGCCGGACTGGTCGGCCTGCTGCATGGTGGTGAACTGGGCGGCGATCTTGGTCAGGATGTCGCCCGTGGGGGCCGCCAGGGTCTGCAGCTTGGACCAGTCCTTGACCTTCGATTCCAGGAATTTCGGCAGGGTCGTGGGGTCCGGCCGTGCGACGGCCAGATTGGCCAGCGCGTTGGTCTGCCCGATCAGCTGCGTATAGGTGGCCTGGCGCTGCGGAAACGTGGCGGCCGTGACGCCGCCCGCCACCTGGGCATAGAGCAGCATGGCCTGCTGATTCAGGCTGGCGACACCATTGGCAATCGACGGATCATAGGCGGGCGCCAGTTGCGCCGTACAGCCGGCAAGGGCGCCGCCCAGGCAGATCAGCGCCAGGAACAACCGCAGTCGGGCCAGGGATTGCCCCCAGGACAGATGCAGGCGTTGAACGGGAATGATCACGGGCCTCTCCCCCTTACTGACGGCAGGTTGGCGGAAATCTTACAGGTATGATGACCAATGAACCATCAAAGATTTATTGATAGACACACTCTACACGCAAAGGCCGCAGGCGGTCAGCCGCGACCAATGATGGAATTCATCTAAAATCACCGCCTGTCCGCCCGGCGGCATTGAAGGCGGACGGGAAAACGGGTAACGATTCCGCCGCTGCGAACGGCAGCGGGCGGAGCCGTCCCCGCCATCGCCGTCGCAACCGGATTTTCAAGGCTGGGCGCAGGAGACAACTGGCATGACGCGGACCTTCATCTCGATGGCGAAGACGGGTGGACAGGGCAAGACCCTGACGGCCCAGATGCTGGTGCTGCAGCACGAGCAGAAGGGCGTGCCGGTCAAGCTGGCGGCCGCGGACAGCGACAGCCTGAACCAGCGGTCCAAGTTCGGCCGCCTGTTCCGCAATGTGAAGGAACTGGGCATCGGTGAGGACCTGACCAAGGTCAAAAGCTCCACCGACCCGAACCTGGCCATCAAGTACTGGGACGAATTCGGCCGCACCGTGCTGGAAGGCGGCTATATCATCGATGTCGGTGCCAATGTCGCGGCCGAGCTGTTCGCCTGGGCCGAGGCGCGCAACGCCGGTTCCCTGCTGCGCCGCCGCAACTCGCCCCCCATCGACCTGGTGGTGACCACCAAGGCCGAAAGCCAGGCCATCGAGGATGCGAGAGGCCTGATCCAGTACAGCTTCGACAAGAACGAGTGGATGCCGATCGGCCGCCGCTATGTCGTGCTGAACGAGGTGTCGGGTGGCTTCGGGGCGTATGAGAACGATCCCAACTTCAAGCGCCTCAAGGCCTATCAGGGCATGGGCGTGCATATCGTCACCATGAAGCGCTGCGAGAGCGACATCTGGACCTTGCTGGAACGCGAGCTGATCTCCGTCCGCGAGGCGCTGAAGATGACGGAAGTCGATCTGGAGAAGCGCTTCGGTATCGATGTCTGGACCGGCCATGGCGGCCTGACCGATCTGCGCAGCTGGGCTGAGGAGACCCTGTCCTCGTTCGAGAAGGTGGGGCTGGTGCCCGTGCGCGACGGCGCCCACCATGATGGTGGCGTGGAGGCTGTCGGCGCCGGCTGTTCCTGAAAGGAGCCGGACCCGGCGCCAGAACCTTCGCCACCGCCACGGCCGGAGCCCCCCAGGCACCCGCATGGTCGGCATAAGAAGAAGCGCCGGAGATGATGTCAGGCCCCGTTCCCGCAACGGGAGCGGGGCCGCTGTTTGAAGGAGGGCCGGGGTTTGGTCCGTTTCGAAAATGTCGGGCTGCGCTACGGCAACGGGCCGGAGGTGTTGCGTGACCTCAGTTTCGAACTCGCACCCGGTTCCTTCCAGTTCCTGACCGGCCCCACCGGGGCGGGCAAGTCCAGCCTGCTGAAGCTGCTGTACCTTTCCGAACGGCCGTCCCGCGGCTTGGTCACCCTGTTCGGGGAGCCATTATCCAAGGTGCCGCGCGACCGGCTGCATGAGTTGCGCCGGCGCATCGGCGTGGTCTTTCAGGATTTCCGCCTGCTGGATCATATGAGCGCCTATGACAATGTCGCCCTGCCGCTGCGCATCGCCGGGCATGGGGAAAAGCACATCAAGGAAGCCGTTACCGAGCTGATGGAATGGGTGGGCCTGTCGGACAAGATGACCGCTTTGCCGGCCACCCTGTCGGGTGGTCAGAAGCAGCTGATCGCCATTGCCCGCGCCGTCATCACCAGCCCGTCGCTGATCGTCGCGGACGAGCCCACGGGCAATATCGACCGCGACATGTCGATGAAGATCATGCGGCTGTTCATCGAGCTGAACAAGCAGGGCACCACCGTCATCGTCGCCACCCATGACTGGCCCCTGATCGACAAGATCAAGCGGCCCATGCTGGAACTGTTCGAAGGCAAGCTGGCCGAGGCGTCCTGGTGGCTGAAGCCGGGGGAACGGCTGGACGAGCCGGTGTGATCACATCAGGCAGATCGCCGACAGGCCCCGCCCGTAATCCGGTTCCTGGCGCAAACACGCGCGCCGGTAGCTGAAGAACAGATCCTCGCGCGCCAACGTGTCCAGGCCGGTGGTTTCCACCTGTCCCAGCCCGGCATCGCGCAGGCGCCGCAGGACATAGAGACCGATGTCGAACATCCAGTGACCGGCCCGTTGCGACGGGCGGAACAGCAATTCATGGCCCGCGTCGATGGAAACGAACCGTTCGCGGAACTCCGGCCCGACCTCGTAACTGTCCTGGCCGATATGGGGGCCGATGCCGGCCAGGATGCGGGGGCGGTCGGCGCCCAGGGTCAGCATCGCCGCCACCGTCGCCTCCAGCACCCCCGTCACCGCCCCTTTCCAGCCGGCATGGGCGGCCCCGATGACACGTGCCACGGGGTCCACGAACAGGACCGGCACGCAATCGGCCGTCAGGATGCCCAGCGCGATGCCGGGCCGGTCGGTGACCAGGGCATCGGCCTTGGGGGCGCTGGTGTGCGGGAAGGGCTCCGTCACCGTCACCACATCGGGGCTGTGGACCTGATAGACGGTGGTCAATGCCTCTGCCGGCACGCCCAGCAGCCCCATGGCGCGGGCGCGGTTGGCGGTGACATTGGCGGGATCGTCGTTGGACCCATAGCCACAATTCATCGCCGCCAGGATGCCCGTGGACACGCCGTCGGTGCGGGTGAAGAAGCCATGGCGCAGGCCGGGAATGGCTGTCAGATGGTCGAGCGTGATCAAGGTCAGCCTCCTGTCAGCGGGGCGAAGCCGGCGGGCACGGGGGCCGCCGGATGGGTGATGGCGATGGCGCGGAACAGGCGGCCCATGCTGGAAGCACCGGTCAGCCGGGTCAAGGCCGTCTGGATGTCCGCCTGCTGGGCTGGTGTCGCGCGGGCGGACAGCGATGCCGCCCGCGCGCCGATGCCCAATGCGGTCAACAGGGCGCCCTGTTCGACGCTGGGGTAGGGGGCGGCACCCGCCTGCCTGGCGGCCAGGGCCAGGGCGGTGAAATCCACATGCGCGGTCAGGTCGGCCGTGCCGGGATCATCCAGCACGGATACGGGCTTGTGGGCGCGCAGCGCTTGCAGTGTGTCGCCGATGGCCGGGCCGTCATAGCCGTAATCGATGATCAGGGCTGCGCCCGCCTGTGCGGACAGCCGCCGCCCGATCTCTCCCGCCACGGCGATGCCGGCGGGGCAGGTCTCGGCCACCGCCCCCGGTGGGATGCCGGGATCGCGGTGCAGCGGGGACAGCAGGGCACCGCCGGGGGTGGGGTCGAAGGTGAAGGCCAACTGGCCCTGGCTGTTCAGCCCGACCTTGCGCTCCGCCCAGCCGGCGGGTGTGCGGATGAACTGGCGGATGGGCAGGGCGTCAAAAAATTCGTTGGCGACCAGCAGCATCGGCCCGTCGGGCACATCGCTCAGGCTGTCATGCCAGAGGGGGCTGAAGGCCGACAAGGCGGCGGCCTGGCATTCGCGCAGCGCCGGACTGGTTTCCACCAGATGCAGGCGGATGGCCGCATGGAAGCCCGGCACCCGTGCGGTGGCCCGCAGCGCGTCGGCCATCAGCGTGCCGCGCCCCGGCCCCAGTTCCACCAGTTGCACGCGCTCGGGGTACCCCTGGTTGATCCAGCAATCGGCCAGCCACACCCCCACCATCTCCCCGAACATCTGGGAAATCTCGGGCGCCGTGGTGAAGTCACCCTTCGCCCCCAGTGGGTCGCGGGTGATGTAATAGCCATGCTGGGGATGGCCCAGCGCGTCGGCCATGAAGGCGGCAACGGAAATCGGCCCGGTCATGGCGATGCGCCGGACCAGCAGATCATGCAGCGCGCCGGTCATTTCGGCGGTTCGGCCGGGGCCGGCACCGGCTTTCCCCAGGGTGCGCGCAGCACGATGAACACGCCCGCGATCAGCATGGGCATGGACAGCAACTGCCCCATGGTGGTGCCGAAGGTCAGGAAGCCCAACTGCGCATCGGGCTGGCGGAAGAATTCACCGATCAGGCGGGCCAGGGCATAGCCGATCAGGAAGATGCCCGACAGGGTGCCCGTGCGCGCCCGGATGGCGGGGGCGCGGGCCAGCAGGAAGATGGCGATGAACAGCAGCACGCCTTCCAGTCCCGCCTGATAGAGCTGGCTGGGATGGCGGGGGATCTGGTCGGGATCGGTGGGGAAGATCATGGCCCAGGGCACGTCGCTGGGCCGGCCCCACAATTCGGCGTTCACGAAATTGGCCAGCCGCCCCAGCAGCAGGCCCACCGGTGCGGCGCACGCCACCAGATCGCCTAGCGCGAAGGGCGAGAAGCCCCGGCGCAGCGAGAAGATGATGATGGCCACGATCACGCCGGTCAGCCCGCCATGGAAGGACATGCCCCCATGCCAGACGCGGAACACTTCCAGCGGGTCATCCAGATAGCGGCCAAGGTCGTAGAACAGGATGGAGAACAGCCGCCCGCCGATCAGGATGCCACCCGCCGCCCAGACCACGAAATCGCCCAGGTCGTCCACTGTCGGGCGCAGACCGCTGCTGCGGGCCAGCCGGCTGCAATACCAGAGCGCAAACGCGATGCCGACCGCATAGGCCAGCCCATACCATTTGATGGAGATGGGGCCAAGCGCCAGGGCTACGGGGTCCAGATCGGGGAAGGGGATGGCGAAGATCATGCGATATCCCGTCATGCGCCCTCGCCGGCGGGGAGGGTGACGCCTATATAGAGGGTCGGGGACACGGACGGCAAGGCGCGGCGGCGGGAGCGGTTTTCTGGTGACCAGATACCCGCCCAACGCCATGGACAGGTCCATGCCCGATCCCCATAATGCGGCGCTTTTTTGGAAGGGGACCCGCCATGCAGGTGGAAAACAAGCTGTTCGATGATCTGGCCCGTGTCGCCAGCGGCGCCATGGGGGCCATCTCCGGCATCCGTGGTGAGGTCGAAGGCCAGATTCGCCAGCAGTTCGAGCGTATCCTGGCCCAGATGGACCTGGTCAGCCGGGAAGAGTTCGAGGCGGTGAAGGCCGTCGCGGCTGAGGCACGGTCCCGCCAGGAGGCGCTGGAGGAGAAGCTGGCGGCCCTGGAGGCCAAGCTTTCCAACGAGTCGCAGGGCTGAGCCCTCCGTCGGTGGCGGTCCGCATCCATTCAAGATTTTTTTCACGAAATGGCAAGGAACCGGAATCCGGTTGCGCCTGCGAAATGGCGCTGGCACCGTATTGCTGGTGGTTCCATAGCCGATAGGGCCACAATATCTGGGTACCCTGATTTGTGGCCTGCTGCGAGACCCTGGGGACGGGTGCCGTGGCCGGTTTCTGGGAGTTAGGGGGACGGCATGACCGCGTTGAATATCGAGACCCAAGCGTCGACCCACAATCCGCTGGACATGCTGGAAGAGATGGTCGTCGCCAATGAATGGGCCTTCGACCGCGTCTCCGAAGAGGAGATGGTGGTGGAGATCGGTGGCCGCTGGTGCGAATACCGGCTGTTCTTCATGTGGCAGTCGGAAGTGTCCGCGATGCAGTTCTCCTGCCAGTTCGATATGAAGGTGCCGGGCGGGCGCAAGTCGGCTGTGTCGGAGCTGCTGGCGGAGATCAATCCCAAGATGTGGCTGGGCCATTTCGACGTCTGCCACGACCAGCACACGCCGATGTTCCGCCAGACCACCCTGCTGCGCGGTGCGCGCGGGGCCAGTGCCGAACAGCTTGAAGACCTGATGGACATTGCGCTGGCGGAATGCGAGCGTTTCTACCCGGCCTTCCAGTTCGTGATCTGGGGCGGCAAGACGGCCAGCGAGGCCGTTTCCGCCGCCATTCTGGATACGGTGGGCGAGGCCTGACAACCGGACGGGGCTGCAATTGCGCCGGGGACGACCCCGACGCCCCCGCCGGACAACAGGGGGAACACCGGATGAGTGCGAGTTTGTTGCTGGTCGGGTGCGGAAAGATGGGCGGTGCCATGCTGGCCGGCTGGAAGGCCGCCGGTGCTGCCGGGTCGGTGGTGGTGGTGGAGCCGTTCGGTGCACCCAGGGGTCTGCCCGCCGACGTGCTGGTCGTCAAGGAAGCGGCGGAAATCCCCGCCGACTTCACCCCCGATGCCGTCATCCTGGCCGTGAAGCCGCAGATGATGGATCAGGCCCTGCCCTTCTATGCCCGCTATGCCGGGGCGGCCCTGTTCCTGTCCATCGCGGCGGGCAAGCCGATATCCTATTTCGAAAAGCATCTGGGCGCCGATGCGGCCATCGTGCGGGCCATGCCCAACACGCCAGCCGCCGTGGGCCGCGGCATCAGCGCCGCGGTGCCCAATGCCCACACCAGCGACGCCCAGAAGGCCCTGGCCCGCACCCTGCTGGGTGCCGTGGGCGAGGTGGCCTGGGTGGCGGACGAAACGCTGTTGGACGCCGTGACGGCCCTGTCGGGCAGCGGTCCGGCTTACGTCTTCCTGCTGGTGGAGGCGATGGCCCGTGCTGGCATCGCCGCCGGCCTGCCGCCCGACCTGTCGATGCAGCTGGCCCGCGCCACGGTGATGGGCTCGGGCGAACTGCTGCGCCAGAGTCACGAGTCTGCCGAACAACTGCGCCGCAACGTCACCAGCCCCAAGGGCACGACGGAGGCGGCGCTGAATGTGCTGATGGCCGATGGGCCCGGCGGCCTGCATGAATTGATGACCCGCGCCATCGCGGCGGCCACCGCCCGTTCCCGCGAACTGGCGGGTTAAGGGAAAGGGGTATCGTTGGGATGGCTGGACCGTTGAGCCCGAGTGCGCAGAAAATCCAGAACCTGCTGAACGATCTGGGCCATCCCATCCATGTGCTGGAATTCGCCGCTTCCACCCGTACTTCGGCGGAGGCGGCGGCTGCCATCGGCTGTGACGTGGCGCAGATCGCCAAATCCATCATGTTCCGGACGCGCGATACAAGCCGGCCGGTGCTGGTGGTGGCGTCGGGCAGCAACCGGGTGAACGAGGCGACGGTGATCCGCCATCTGGCCGGGGCGCTGGGCGGGGAGAAGCTGGCCAAGGCCGATGCCGATTATGTGCGGCAGAAGACGGGCTATCCCATCGGCGGGGTGCCGCCGCTGGGGCATGCGGTGCCGCCCATCACCCTGTTCGACCGCGACCTGCTGAACTTCACCACCGTCTGGGCGGCGGCGGGCACGCCCAACACGGTGTTCCCCATCGCGCCGGATACCTTGGCCCGTATTGTCGGTGGCGCGGTGGGAGAGGTGGTCTAGCGGATCACTCCGCCGGTACCAGCCGTCGTGCCGCCATGACCCGCCGGGCTGGCGTGCTGCGGGCCTTGTCCAGAACCATGGCCAGCCGCTCGGCGGCGCGGGACAGCCGTTCAGGCGTGAAGGCGGCATAGCCGAGGATGACGGTCCCCGGATCACCGGTGACGCCCGGCCCCCGGCGATAGGCAGACAGCGCGGGCAGGGCGATGCGGGCCTGGGCCGCCAGGGCCGACAGGGTGGTATCATCTACGCCCAGGGTCGCTGACAGGTGGCCCACAAGATGCAGGCCGGAACTGGCGGCATCCACGCAGATGGCCCCCGTCCAGTGCCGCTCCGCCGCGAATAACAGCGCTTGCTGACGTTCTGCATAAAGGCGGCGGGTTCGGCGCATGTGGCTGGCATAATGGCCCTCCACCAGAAAGTCATGCACCGCCATCTGTTCGGGCAGGGGCACATGCAGGTCCATGCGGGCGCGCAGGCTTTGTGCAGCCGCGACCAGGGAGGAGGGAACGACCAGCCAGGCCAGGCGCAGGGCCGGCACCAGCGTATTGTCGAGTGCGCCCAGATGCAGCACCCGTTCATTCTCGTCCAGGCCCTGCAGGGCGGGCAGGGGGCGGCCCGTATAGCGATAGCCGCCGTCGCGGTCATCCTCCAAGAGCCAGGCGCCGCTGCGCCGTGCCCAGGCCAGCACCGCCATGCGGCGGCGCAGCGGCATGGTGCCGCCCTGCGGGAACTGCCAGCCCGGCGTCACCACCGCCAGCCGCGCATCGGGCGCCAGGCGGGCGCCGCGGTCCGGATCGATGCCGTCGGCATCGACGGGCACATGGGCGATGTTATAGCCGCGCTGGCCCAGGGTCAGGGCTTGCACGGGGCAGCCCGGTTCCTCCAGCCATACCGTGTCGCCCGCGGTCAGCAGCAAGGTGGACACGAATTCCAGGCCGGAGCGGCGATCGGGCAGGATCAGGATCTGTTCAGGGTCGCATGCGATGCCCCGGCTGGTCTGGAGATGGCCTGCCAGGACGCGCCGCAACGCCATCCAGCCGCCGGCCGTGTCATGACCCAGCAGCAGCCCGCCGGCATCGCGCCAGCGTTTGGCCAGCACCCGGCGCCAGGTATCGATGTCGAACTGGTCATAGGCTGGCACACAAGGCTCGAACGGCAGCAATTCCGCACCGGCGGCTGGCACGGGCACGGCAGGCTTGGGTGCAGGTGTCGCGCGGAGGGCGGCGCTGGGCGCCAGGCGCACGGCAGGCGCCATGGCATCGTCGGGCAAGGTGCGGCAGACGAAGGTCCCGGAACCGATCCGCGCTTCCAGATATCCCTCCGCGGTCAGCCGGTCGACCGCTGCCACCACCGTGTTGCGCGACACGCCCAGATCGACGGCCAGCGTGCGGGTGGAGGGCAGCCTTTCCCCGGGGCGGATGGCACCGTTGATGATGGCGCCGCGCAGGCGGTCGAACAGACGCTGCTGCAGGGGCGTGCCGTCGGTGCCGTCGAACAGGGAGAGCAGGGGGGCTTGGCTGAGTTTCATGCGCGGATACCTCGGGCGATCAACCGGGCGTCATTCCGGACCTCGGGTCGGAACGGCGCCCCTGCTTCGTTCCGTGGATTTCGGGAAAGGGAGAGGGTGGTAAGCCGACGGGCAGGGCATGATGGGGTCGCCCAAGGCCCGCCGGCCAACCCTGGAGCGGCCGGACACCGGGGAGGCCGCTCCACCATCACCGGCGACGGGGCTTGCCGGTGATGATTGGGGATGCTGCCGTTAGCTGACGATCTGGCCGGTGGCCGGGTCGATCTTCAAGGTGGCGAAGCGGATGCCATCGGCCGACTTCAACTCCACCAGCAGCAAGCCATTCTTGGAGCGGATGTCGCCGACGCGGCCGAAGCGGTAATTGTTATCCTTCATCCAGGTCTTGGCGATGTCGCGGGCTTCCCCGGTGGTGACGGGTTCAGTGCGGGCGACGGCGGCGGGCTCCTTGGCCGCGACCTGGGCGCTGTCGCTGGCATGGGCGGCGGTGACGCCGAGAGCGGCGGCGAAGGCGAGGGCGATCAGGGTGCGCATTGGTGCTTCCTCTTCTCATCTCTGGTTCTGGGTGCCGGTGTTTCTCCGGCGACAGACCCATCTGATCATTGCCGCTTTACCGGTGGATGACCGGAAAAGGGGCGTTGTGAAACACTCTGTTTCCAAGGGCCCAAGACGTTACATTGTGGTAACAACATGGCCGTCGGCAGCCCGTCGGCGCTTCGTTTATGATTGCGACATGACCGAGAGCAGCACACACCTCCTGGTCGTCGATGACGACCGTGAAATCCGCGATCTGCTGACGCGCTACCTGACGCGCCATGGCTACCGTGTGACGGCGGCCAAGGACGGGCAGGAGATGCGTCGCTATCTCGCCGACCGCAATATCGACCTGATCGTCCTGGATCTGATGATGCCGGGCGAGGATGGGTTGTCGCTGTGCCGCGCGGTGCGGGCCGAAGGCGGTCCACCCGTGGTCATGCTGTCGGCCATGGGGGAGGATGCCGATCGCATCCTGGGCCTGGAGATCGGCGCCGACGATTACCTGCCCAAGCCCTTCAACCCGCGTGAACTGGTGGCCCGGATCAAGGCCGTGCTGCGCCGGGCGGCCACGCCGACGGGCAATGCCCAGGTGACGGCGGGTGCCATCAATTTCTCCGGTTTCGTGCTGGATCAAGCGCAGCGCCGTCTGACCGACGCCAAGGGGGAAGAGGTGACACTGACGGCCGGGGAATATGAATTGCTGGTGGCGCTGGCCACCCGCCCGCGCCGCGTGCTGTCCCGTGACGATCTGCTGGAGATCACGCGCGGCCGGTCGGCCGGTCCCTTCGACCGGTCCATCGATGTGCAGATCAGCCGCCTGCGCCGCAAGATTGAGATCGACCCGGCGGAACCCACCATCATCAAGACGGTGCGGTCCGGCGGCTACATCTTCTCCCCGGAGGTGCAGGCACCATGAGGGCGCTCACCGACCGCATGTCCTATTCGATCTTCGCGGTGCTGGTCGGTGGCATTCTTCTGTCACAGGCCATCGCGCTCGGCCTGTACCGCTCTGACCGGGCCGAGGCCGTGGCGGATGCCGAAGGCGGGCAGCTGGCCAATTGCCTGGCCGGATTCGCCCAGGTGATCGAGGATCAGCCCACGGAAGTGCGCCTGTCGGTGCTGCGCGGGCTGAAGGAACGCGAACTGACGGTGCGCACCAGCAGCGGACACACCGTCTTGCTGGACGTGCATGAGAAGAAGCCCAAGGCGCCCGGCCAGCCGGAAATGTCGCCGGCCGTGTCCATCCCGCCGTTCGGCCTGCCCGTGCCGCCACCGCCGGAACCCAATGTCATCGAAGTGTCGCGCCAGCTGAAGGACGGGACCTGGATGCGGTTCCATGCGCCTGTGACGGCAACGGACGCGCTGCGGGAGCCGGGCTTCATCGCCTCGCTGGGCGGGTCGGCGGCGGTCGCCATCCTGCTGTCCGCCTGGGTGCTGGGTTTCACGACCCGGCCGCTCCGCCGGTTCGCGGCCGCTGCCAACCGGCTGGGCATCGACATGAATGCGCCGTCGCTGGATGAGGCGGGGCCACGCGAGGTGCGGCTGGCCGCAGCCGCCTTCAACAAGATGCAGCGCCGCCTGCGCGCCTTTGTGGAGGACCGGACCCGCATGCTGGCGGCTGTCAGCCACGATCTGCGCACGCCCTTGACCCGTCTGCGCCTGCGCGCCGAGTTCATCGATGATGATGTTGTGCGCGACAAGATGCTGGAGGATCTGTCGGAGATGGAGGCGATGATTGGCTCCACCCTGGCCTTTGCCCGTGACGAGGCGGCGAAGGAAGCGATCGAGCCACTGGAGCTGAACGCCATGCTGGCCCGGCTGGGCGAGGATATGCGCGATGCGGGCAAGCCCGTGGGCGTGGCGCCGGCGCCGTTTTCCATCCCCATCACCGGCCGCCGCATGGCGCTGCGCCGGGCGCTGGGCAATCTGATGGAAAATGCCGTCAAATATGGCCAGACGGCCCAGGTGGCCGTGGCCGTGACCGGGGAGAATGTCACCATCACCATTGATGATGAAGGTCCCGGCATTCCGGAAATGGAGTTCGAGAATGTGTTCCGGCCCTTCTTCCGGCTGGAGGCATCCCGTTCCCGCGATACGGGTGGAACGGGCCTGGGCCTGTCGGTCGCCAATGACGTGATCCGGGCGCATGGCGGTGAGATCCGTCTGGCGAATCGGCCCGAAGGCGGGCTGCGCGTCACCGTCGTTCTGCCCATGGAACAGGTTGCGGCGTAAGGCTGGCGGGCCCTGTGACCCGCCAGCCTGCCCGTTCAGAACGTGTAGGCCAGCCCCAGCCCGCCCATCAGCTGATCGCGGCTGCCATTATCCTTCACGAAGGGACTGTCGGCGGCATCGCCCAGCAGGCGGGAATATCCGGCGATGCCCATGATCGACCAATTGTCGTCCAGTGGGTGGATCACGATGGCCGTCAGCCCGGCATTCTTGAACCCGGCTTCGGCCTTGTAGCCGGTGCGGGAACCGGGCGGGGCCACCAGTTCCAGGGGGCCGGCCGGACGCAGCCGGTCGGTGGTCGTGCTGAAATAAGAGTGCGTGTAATCGTCACTGGCCCAGGTCAATGACGGACCGACCATCACCATGGTCCGTCCCGTAGGGTTGAACATCCAGGTGGCGGACAGCGTTGCCTCCGTCCCCTTGTGCCCATCGCCCAACAGGTCGGTCGCGACATCCGCCGACAGCATCAGCCGGTCGATGGTATATTCGGCGAAGACGCGGCCGATGGCCGTGTTTCCGACATTGCGATACCCGCTCAACGCCTCGTCCTTGCTGGATTTACGCCCGCCATCGAAGGCGATTGCGGCCCCCACGGTCAGATTGTCGGTGGCAATCAGGTTGGCGCCCAGCCCCTGGCGGGACAGGAAGAAGCGGTTGTCATAGGTGATCTCGATATCGGGAACGGGCTGGACCCGGTAATGGTCCGACCCTTCATATTCGGGGGTGAAGAGGCCCAGCGCACCCAGGCGCACATACCATCCATCCTCGCTCTGGCCAGGCTGGGCCAAGGCGGTGGTGCCACAGGCGAGCGACATTAGGGCGCCCATGGCCACAGCCATGCGCAAGCGCCCGGTGAAACGGGTTCTCATGGTCTCTCTCCGATAAGGACACGGGGTTTTTTTCTGTGAATGGCCACTGCCCCGCCATTCCCCGTGCCGGCACCATGACAAAGTGCCTGGAGACCAGATGTGATGGACATCACCAAAATGAACGTCGATCAAAATATTTGTCAGCACTCTGTTAACCATCTTTTCGGGCTGGCCGAATCGGCACGGGTGATGGTTCCAAGCCGTTTCCGGTGCCCCGGAAACGGCATCGCCCGCGCTCAAGGAACACACATGGTTCAGAACGTGTAGGAGAGACCCAAGCCACCGCTGAACTGGTCGCGGCTGCCCTGATCCTTCACAAAGGGGCTGTCAGCCGCGTCGCCCAGCATGCGGGCATAACCGGCATGGCCGATCAGGGACCAGCGATCGCCCAGCGGGTGGATCAGGATCGCCGACAGGCGGGCATTCTTCAGTCCCGCGCCGGCGTCGAATCCGGGGCTTGAGACGGGAACCACCTGACCCGTGCGGGCCGCGTCGTTCAGCCGGTCCGGCGTGGTGGAGAAGAAGCTGTGCATATAGCCGCTGCTGCCCCAGGTGAGGCTGGGGCCGACGACCAGTGTGGCCTCGTCATAGGGGCTGGAGGTGACGTGGATGCCGACCGTCGCCTGGGTGCCGCCATGCCCGTCACCCAGCAGGTCGGTGGCGATGTCGGCGTGCAACCGCACCGCCCCGATGCGGTAATCCACCATCAGGCGGCCAACGGCCGTATCGCTGATGGACCGGTATCCGGTCAGCGCCGCCGCCTTGCCGGAGGACCGGCCGCCGTCATAGCCGATGGCGAAGTTCACCTCCAGCACCTCGCTGCGCGGCGTCAGGTTGATGCCCAACCCATGGTGGGACAGGAAGAACTGACCGTCGTAGGTGACCTTCACCACGGGCATGGCGCGCAGCTTGTAGCTGTCCCCGCCTTCATATTCCGGCATGCCCAGGGCCATCGCCCCGATGCGTGCATACCAGCCGGTTTCATTGCTGCCGGCCTGGGCGGCGGCCTGAACGGTACCCGACAGGGCCAGCGCCGCCGTCAGGATACAAGGTAACATCTGTCGCCTTACCCTCATCTTTCCTCTTTTCCCTCCGTTTCACCGTTCCCTGCCGAGGACTTAGCCGATAAAATGACCCGTAACGTCGTTTCTCGACCCTCAGTGACCAGGGCGAACGGCCATGACCCTCGTCAGGGCAACACCGCTCGCCTGCCGGAGTTTCAGCGACCATGCCCATTATCAACCGAATTGCCGATTTCCACGCCGACATGACCGCGTGGCGGCACCATATCCATGAGAACCCGGAGACCGCGTTCGAGGAGTTCCAGACCTCCGACTTCGTGGCGGAGAAGCTGCGGGATTTCGGGATCGAGGTGCATCGCGGCATCGCGGGCACCGGCCTGGTCGGTGTGCTGCATGGCAAGGACGGGCCGACGGGCAAGGCCATCGGTCTGCGCGCCGACATGGACGCGCTGAACATGGATGAGGGCAATACGTTCGCCCATGCCAGCAAGGTGCCAGGCAAGATGCATGGCTGCGGCCATGACGGGCACACGACCATGCTGCTGGGGGCCGCCCGCTATCTGGCAGAGACGCGCAATTTCAGCGGTACCGTGAATTTCATCTTCCAGCCGGCCGAGGAAGGGGCCGGCGGGGGGCGCCGCATGGTGGAGGAGGGGCTGTTCGACCGGTTCCCCTGCGACATGGTGTTTGGCATGCATAACTGGCCAGACTTGCCGCCGGGCGAAATGGTGGTGAAGGCCGGCCCGATCATGGCTGGTGCTGACCAGTTCGAAATCAAGGTGGCGGGCAAGGGCGGCCATGCGGCCCTGCCGCACCATGCCATCGACCCGGTGGTCATCGCCGCCCATATCGTGACGGCCACCCAGACCATCGTCAGCCGCAATGTCAGCCCCATCGAAAGCGGCGTCATCTCCATCACCCAGATCCATGCGGGCAGCGCCTATAATGTCATCCCGCAGGAAGTGATCATGCGTGGCACGGTGCGCGCGCTGAGCCATGAGGTGCGCGACCAGTTGGAAAGCGGCCTGCGCCGCATCGTGGAGACGCTGCCCACCGCCTTCGGGTCCAGCGCCACCATGACCTATCGCCGCGGATATCCGCCCACGGTCAACCATGAGGGTGCGCCCACCAACCTGGCATCCCGCGTCGCCAAGGATCTGGTGGGCGCGGACAAGGTCTATGACAATGTCGGCCCCAGCATGGGGGCGGAAGATTTCGCCTTCATGCTGCAGGAGCGGCCCGGCTGCTATGTCTGGATGGGCCAGGGCGGGGCGGCGCTGGGCTGCCTGCTGCATAACCCGGCCTATGATTTCAATGACGAGATCCTGCCGCTGGGCACCAGTTATTGGGCGCGGCTGGTGGAAACGGCCTTGCCGGCGGCGGCGTGATCCCATGGTAAAGCGGGTCGGCGGGACGGTTGGGGCGATCGCCCTGGCACTGATGGCCCCCCTGGTGCTGTCTGCCTGTGGCGGCGGTGCGGGGGCTTGGCTGGCGGGGGAGACGGCGGGGACCGTTTCCGGCATGGCCGGCGACGCGCCGCCACCGCTGGCCACCCGTGCCATGTGGCGGGCGGAGAATGCCCGCGCCCAGTCGCAATCCTTCCTGGTGGCCCGCACCGATGCTGAATGGGTGGCGCTGTGGGATCTGGCCGGCCGGGCACCGCCGGGCCGCCTGCCGCCGGACCAGATGGCGCTGGGCGTGTTCCTGGGGACCCGCACGACCACGGGCTATTCGGTGGACATCCTGCGCCTGCGCCCCGAGCGCCGCGATGGGCAGCGCGACCGACTGGTCGTGGAATATCGCGAACTGACACCGCCTGACGGCCTGATCACGGCCCAGGTGCTGACCAGCCCCTATGCCATCATCATGGTGGACCGCAGCGAGGCGGTGGTGCGGTACAACCGGATGCCATGAGGGGGTAGAGCCCCTTACCCTTCCCTTATTCGCCCGCCCCGTCCGCCACCACCCGGTTGCGGCCGCTGCGCTTGGCCTGATACAGCGCGGTGTCGGCGCGGCGCAGCAGGGCATCGCCCGATTCCGGTTTGCCCTCGGCATCCAGAGCGCTGTCGGCCACGGCCACGCCGATACTGATCGTCACGTCGATCTTGCCCACCGGTGCGGACACGGCGAAGGATTCCTCGGCGATGCGTCGGCGCAGGCGTTCGGCAACGACCATGGCTTGGCTGGCATCGGTGTCGGGCATGATGACGACGAATTCCTCGCCGCCCATGCGGGCCACCAGGTCGAAATTGCGCAGGTTGCGGCTGGCGCGCTGCGCCACTTCCTTCAGCACCTCGTCACCCACACCATGGCCCCAGGTGTCGTTCACCACCTTGAAATGGTCGATATCGAACAGCAGGGCCGATACGGGCTTGTTGTTGCCCCCCGACCGGTCCAGCAGGCGCGGCAGGTGGGCCGACAGGTAGCGGCGGTTGAACAGGCTGGTCAGGCTGTCGGTCAGGGCCATGGACAGGCTGGCTTCGTAATTGGCGCGCAGTTTGTCCTGATAACGCTTGCGCCGTACCTGGGTGCGGGTACGGGCCAGCAGTTCGTTCCGGTCGATGGGCTTGATCAGGTAATCATTGGCCCCCAGTTCCAGCCCCTTGGCGATTCGGTCCATGTCCGTCTCGTCCGCCAGCAGCAGGATGGGAATCTGGCGCGTCTTCTCATGGGAGCGAAGCTGGGAGCAGAGGCGCAGGCCATCCTCCCGCATCAGCGTCAGCGAGATGACGATCAACTCGAACTCCTCCGCCAGCGCCAGTTCCAGGCCGCCGGCGCAAGTGTCGGTGTCGGTCACCACATCGCGGTCGCGGGCCACCGTTTCCACGATCTTATCCAGATCAATGGCGCTGTCCTCCACCACCAGCACCCGGGCGGCCTCCGCGGTCTGGGTATGGACCGAATCGGTGGAGACCAGCATGCCCAGCTGGCCGGACGTGCTTTCGCGCAACCGCCACTCGTCCGTCATCATCTTCAGGCGGACGAGCGAGCGGACGCGGGCAAACAGGGCCACGTCATTGACAGGTTTGGTCAGGAAATCGTCGGCCCCGGCCTCCAGCCCGCGCACGCGATCGGATGCGTCGGACAATGCTGTGACCATGACGACGGGAATGTGCATGGTGGCCGGGTCGGAGCGAATCTTCTCGCACACCTCGAACCCATCCATGCCGGGCATCATCACGTCCAGCAGCACGATGTCCGGGTGCTGGGCACGGATGCGTTCCAACGCTTCGGGCCCGGAATTGGCCGTTACGACGTCGAAATATTCCCTGGTCAGCTTGGCTGCCAGCAGCTTTACATTGGGCAGGACATCGTCAACGACAAGAACCCGAGCCGACATGGTTTTCACACCCACCGGCCCGGTACGTCCAGGCCGTCAAAGGAAACGTTGCACCGTTTGCAGAAACTTCGCGACGGAGATTGGCTTGGCGATGTAATCCTCGCAACCGCCCTCGCGAATTTTCTCTTCATCCCCCTTCATGGCGAAGGCGGTGACGGCCACCACGGGGATGACCTTCAGTTCATCATCTTCCTTCAACCACTTGGTAACCTCAAGCCCGGATACCTCGGGGAGCTGAATATCCATGAGGATCAGGTCGGGGCGGTGCAGCCGGGCCAGGCGCAACGCGTCCATCCCGTCCTTTGTCTGCAATGTCGCATAGCCGTGCGCTTCCAGAAGGTCGTGGAAGAGCTTCATATTCAGCTCATTATCCTCCACGATCAGCACGCGGCGCTGGCGCGGTGCTGCCTGATCGGCGTCCTGGATCTGGTCCACACTCATCGGCACCGCTCCGCATCCTCACCTGTGGTCGCTGGTCACGCCCGTCGTCTGGGCACGATCCCCGCGTCCGGCCCCCCGTTGGGCATCCGTCATTAGACGGGTACGACTCTTAACCATTCGTTACCTTTTGACATCATCCACTATGCCGACCGATCCGCCAATGTCCGTTTCCATTCCAACGCCCGACGCGCTGTGCCGTGATTGCGGGGAACCGCAGACGGCGGCGCGGCGTTGCGTGGCATGCGGATCGGTGCGGATGGTCAAGCATCCGGAACTGCATGGGCTGTCCATCGCCCATATCGACTGCGATGCCTTCTATGCCAGCGTGGAGAAGCGCGATCGGCCGGAGCTGGCCGACCAGCCGGTGATCGTGGGCGGCGGGCATCGCGGCGTGGTGTCGGCCTGCTGCTATATCGCCCGGCTTTATGGCGTCCGGTCGGCCATGCCGATGTTCAAGGCGCTCCAGCTCTGTCCCAACGCTACCGTCATCAAGCCCGACATGCGCAAGTATGTGGCTGTGGGGCGGGAGGTGCGGACCCTGATGCAGGAGACAACGCCGCTGGTGGAACCCATCTCCATCGATGAGGCTTTCCTGGACCTTTCCGGCACGGAACTGCTGCATGGCGGCAGTCCGGCGCGCACCCTGGTGCGGCTGGTGCGGCGCATCGAGACGGAGGTGGGGGTCACCGCGTCGATCGGTCTGTCGCACAACAAGTTCCTGGCCAAGCTGGCCAGCGACCTGGACAAGCCGCGCGGATTCGCCACCATCGGCAATGCTGAGACCCTGTCCTTCCTGGCCTCCAAACCCATCGGCATGATTTGGGGCGTGGGCAAGGCGCTGGCCACCAAGATGCAGGCCGACGGTATCCGCACCATCGGCCAGATCCGCGAACTGGAAATGAAGGAACTGGTCCGTCGCTATGGCTCCATGGGCATGCGGCTCTATCATTTCTCGCGCGGGCAGGATGACCGGCGCGTCACGCCGCATAGCCCGATGAAAAGTATCTCGTCGGAAACGACCTTCAACCATGATCTGTCGGCGCTGGCGGATCTGGAACGGGAACTATGGCCGCTGGCGGAGAAAGTGTCGAAACGGATGAAGGCCGGCGGCCATGCCGGCATCACCGTGACCTTGAAGCTGAAAACTCCCGATTTCAAGCTGATCACCCGCAACCAGCGCCTTTCATCGCCCACGCAACTGGCCGACCGCATCTTCCGCACGGGGCGCGACCTGCTGCGCGTGGAGTGTGACGGCCGGCGCTTCCGCCTGCTGGGCATCGGCTGCCATGATCTGGTCGACCCGCGCGACGCCGACCCGCCCGATCTGGCCGATCCAGGCCAGCAGCAGCGCGCCAAGGTGGAACGCGCCATCGACGCCGTGCGGGCGAAGCTGGGTGGTGACGCGATCCTGAAGGGCAGGGGCCTGAAGGGGAGCTGATTGTGCGAAAGACCTGATGGGCGCCCGCAGGGGCGCCTGGGTCACTTCCCGAAGGTGAAGCGCACGCCGGCAAGGGCGGACCAGGTCTGCGCCGTGCCATGGGCAGCGAAATCATCGGTGGCGGTGAAGCTGGGTTCCCCGCCGCGTACATAGCGGCCGTCGGCGAAGAAGGAGAAGCTACCGCTGACGGGGACCGACAAGCCCACCACGCCCTGATAGGCGAAGCTGTCGGCGCGTGCGTCGGTATAGCCCATGGCCAACCGCTCCGCCTCCGTCCGGGTCCAGCCCATGCCGATGCCGACATAGGGGGTCAGCCAGTCGGTCACCTTCATATTGACCCTGGCATTGGCCATGGTGCCCAGCGATCCGATCGCGCCATCAACGCTGGGAGCGGTGAGCAGGGCCGAATCGCGGTCGCGATAGGCATATTCCAGTTCCAGGCGGAAGCTTTCCATCGGATGCCAGTCATTGCCTGCCGACAGGCCGGGATTGGTGGAACTCAATCCATATGTAGCGGCATTACCGGCCGGGCCAGCGACATAGCGGCCCGACAACCCCTGAATATAAGCGCTCGGCAGTTCGGAATCGGGCGCGCCCGCATCCTGCGCCAGGGCAGGGGCGGTGACGAGGCCGAAACAAACGGCGAAGAGGGCGGTTTTCAGCGGCTTCATGACATTACTCCGACTCGTCTTGTAATAACCGACGTTGCCGATAAAGTCATGTGCGGAGCAGGGTTAATGCCTTCCAACCTAAGGAACGTCTGCCATGTGTGTCGGCGTAGACACGGAATTTTATTCCCACTGCCTTTGTGTATAGGTGGTCATAGGCGGGGCCAAGCCTGTCCTTCAGGTGGCGCGATCGCCCAGGCGCGAGCCATATGGCTGCGCGGTGCGGGCCGACATCCGCATGCGAAGATGCAGGCTGCCGGTACCGAAATCGATGGCGAAGCCGTCGCTGAGACCCAGTACATCCATGCCCAGGATGAAGGCCGGTTCATCCTCCAGCCCCAGGGCCGTGTAAGCATGGGCATCGACCATCGTTGCAGGCAGCCCGGTGAAGCTGACCGGCCCGATCTTTATCCGGGGCATCAGGAACACCTCCCCCGTCCGAGTCTCCCCGGCCAGATTCACCACCTCGATCTTGCCGATCAGACTGGCGGGCTTACCGCGATTCTTCAGCGCTTCCAGCAGTACGGGGTTGAACATTGATCGTTCCGCTCCCGTATCGACCAGGCCGTTCACGATCAGGCCGCCGATCTCCACCGGCACGATGACCAGGCCTGTGGGATGGACGCGGCCCTTCACTGAATCAAAGCCGGTGGGGGCAAAGCGCCGGGACTGTTCGATCTTGATCTCATCGCGGCGGAAATTCACCGACAGGCGCTTGCCCTGCAGGCTGTTGGTGCCCAGCACGCCACCGGCCCCCGACAGGTCGCCGAAGGACAGCACGGGCGTCACCATATCCTCCGCCACGAAGCGGCCCATATCGATGCGGCCGACCCTCATGGTGGGCATGATCACCGGGCCCAGCACGTCATGCACGCGCACCATATTGCCGGTGACGGTAACATCGGCGCCCATGCCCATGCCGGGCAAGGGGGCGGGTGGCGCCACGAAGCCCAGGGTACGGGCAATGTCCATTCCGATCATCGTACCGGAACAGCCGGTATCGACCAGGAAGCGCACAGGGCCATAACCATCCACCACCACGGGCGCCAGCACGCGGCCCGCGCGGTCGGGGCGGGTGGGGATGGCATAGATGGGGCCGGGAACCGTTGGCGGCGGGGGTGGCGACATCTCTGCAGCGACTGGGGCAACACCCAGCAGCAGCAGGGTCGCGGTACCGGCAAGGCGGCGGACAAGGCCACGGTGTGTCGGGACTGCACGTGTCATGGACGTCCCTCCCTGATTGCCGACATCTTCTGGAGTGGATACCGGTCTCAGGTATAGTCTAATCCAAATCCCGGCCTGTACTTCCACTCATCACGACATGGCTGGACCCGTGAAGGTCCGCTTTAATGAGGGTGGAAAGGGCCATTGCGGGCAGTTTATTGCAGCTGTGCAAAGAAAAAGGCCGGGCGCTGAGGCCCGGCCTTTCCAAATCAACCCGACGGGACGGGCCCGCCGGTCGTGATCAATTCCCCTTCGGTGCGGTGGCCGGGGCTGGCGCGCCGGGAGTGGGCAGGGGTTCCTTGCCCTTTTCCTTCAACACCTTGATGATGCCGGCGGACGCCGCATCAGCCTGGGCCTTCTCCGCTTCCACCGCCTCATGCGAGAAGACGTTCAGCACGCGGATCGCTTGTTCCTGGCCCTGCTGCTTGGGCAGTTCGATCAACTGCATCACCAGGGCGACATGGATCTTGCTGTTGGCCGCCTGGCACGATACGGAGCCGGAACGAAGCTGATAGGCAGGCAGTTTTTCCACCGCACCCATGGTGGGCGTATAAGTGCCTTCGCAGCTTTTCTTCAGCTGCTCCATGTAGGTATCGGCCACCTTGGTGAAATCGCCGGCCTGTTCCCCCATGGGGAAGCTACGCACGGCACCCAGCACCTTGTCGCCAATCTGCCAGGCATAATCGCCCGGGCGCTGCTGCGGCGGGAACTTGTCCACCGGAATGGCATGGGCATTCTGCAGGCCGGCATCGACCAGGAGCTTGGCCAATGTCGGGGCGATCACCGGCTCCGTCGGCTGCGGCAGCTGCAAAGTCCCGGCCACGCCCTTGTCGACGCAGCTGGTCAGCTCGTTCATGGCCTTGGTCGTGCCCTTCAATTGGAAGGACGCGGTGTCGCCCGGCACCTCGATGGTCAGGATCGACCCCGTGGTCAGGCCCTTTAACAGTTCCGCATCATCACCCAGGCCGATGGCCAGGGCGTTGGGCTGGCTGACGACGGCGCCCAGTTCACGGTTGATCTTGCCATCGATGGAAACCTTCAGCGCCGCACGCTGGCCCGTGGGCATCTGCGCGCCGGGGATGCCCAGCACCATCTGCACCCGCTTGGCCGGATTGCGCAGGAAGATCAGATGCAGGTTATTGTCGTATTCGACCGAGGCGCCGCACATCTTGAAGCTGCCATCGGTGAAGACCTGAGGGCCGACCTGCCATTCGCCCTTGGGCGCGCCGGGCTTGCCAGCCGGCTTGGGCGGGGCGACAGCGGCTGCGGGGCGGGGACCGCCCTGGGCGGCGGCGCCCACGGTGCCGGCGGCCGGCGCCTGACTGGCCTGCGGAGCCTGCTGCCCGATGGTGCCTGCGGCCGGGCCAGCACCAATGGTGCCGGCGGCCGGGCCACCCGATTGCTGCGGCCCGGCACCGGGCAGGATCAGGCCGCTGCCCGAGGAGGGCTGCTGCTGGCTGGAGGATTGGGCGGAAACGCCGCCCGTCGCACACAGCGCGGCGGCGCCGGCAAGCAGAAGATGCCGCAGAACGCGCGGCGCGGAAAACGACAAGCTGGGAACCACGGGAAACAACCCCTCTCCACATTGGGCGCAGGGACCCTAGGCCGGTTCCAGGCACAAGGCAAGGGGGCATATGAAGGGCCGAATGGCCAGCAATCGCGCGGCTGACCAGCGTTTGAACGGCGCTCAGACAGCGTGAAACAGGCAGCGTCAAATAAACATAACCGAATGCAGCGCTTTTTGCGCTCGCCCCGGCTTGGGCGGCTGTCGTATGTATGGGGCGTCGGCAGAGGTAGCACCAACGAGTGTCACAGCCCTCTCCGACGCTGGGGCGAGGGAACGGGCATGCAGTACGAAGAGACCCGCCTGCGACATGCCGGGATCGGGGTGCCGGAATGGGCACGGTCCGACTGTCGGCGGTTGTTGGCCCGGCGCTACGCCGACATGCTGTTCAAAGACCATGCGTTCATCCGCATGGCTTATCGTAATTTCCATCGCATCGGCCCGGACATGTACCGGTCCAGTCAGCCCACCCGCGGGCAGATGGACGATCTGGCCCGCATGGGTATCCGCACAATCATCAATCTGCGTGGTCGGCGCACCACCTGCGGTTCCTATTTCTTCGAGGTGCGGGCCTGTGCCCGTCTGGGGATCGAACTGGTCGATTTCACCGTGCGGTCGCGCGACGTGCCCCGCAAGGAGGATCTGTTCGCAGCCCGTGAACTGTTCCGCCGCCTGGAAGGTCCCACCGTCATGCATTGCAAGGCCGGCGCGGACCGGGTCGGGCTGATGAGCGTGCTGTATCAGTTCGTGGGCCAGGGCCAGCCGCTGGAGCAGGCGATGGCGCAGCTTTCCTGGAAATACGGGCACCTGCGCCATTCCAAGACCGGCATCCTCGACCATTTCTTCGAAAGCTTCCTGGCCACGGGCAGGCGCACGGTCGATGAATTCTATGATTGGGTGGAAAAGGAATACGATCCCGTCACCATGAAGGCCGGGTTCCGGTCGCGCCGCTGGGCCAACCTGATCATGGACAAGGTGCTGCGGCGGGAGTGAAGCGCCGCTGCTTATTACGCAAGCCTGTCGATCTGCCGTGCCGTCAGGTTGCCGGGCACGATGACCAGCGGAATGTCCAGCGATCCCGCCAATTCCCCCGCCAGCCAGGAAATCAGCCTCCCCTTGCGCGCGGAGGGCGGTGCTGCCCCCACCACCAGGGCATGGATGTCGCCATCCTCGCGGATCGCCTCCAATATTTCGGTACCGATGGTGCCGCGCCGGAAGTTCAATTCCGGCCGCAATCCGGTCAGGGCCCAAACCTCCCCCGCCAGATCCTGGAGCAGGCATTCGGCTTCTTCCCGCTGTTCGGCTTCCATCGTGTCGGCCACGCGCATCCAGCCTTGGCAATCCACTGGTTCGCATACATGCAGAAGGGCTAGCAGGCCGCCGGTGTTGCGGGCGCGCAAGGCGGCAAAGCGCAGGGCGGCGCGGCTTTGCGCACTGCCATCCACGCAGACCAGGAACTTGAACCGTTCCGCGGGATCGACTTGCCCATCAGGCAAGGGCTGATCCCGCAGGGGGATGGATGGCGCCCTATCGACGGCCGGCTCCCCCCGGCGGGACCACAGCCCGCCATTCATGGACATGAACATCGTCGATCTCCTGTCATTCGTGGGCAGGGGACGCGGATTTTCAACAAATGGTCGGGGTTGTCAGCCCCGGCCGGCCACATAGTCGCGCAGGCTCTCCACCTCGTGGGTATATTCCGCCAAACGGAACTTCACCACGTCGCCGATGGAGATGACGCCGACCAGGATACCGTTCTCCACCACGGGCATGTGACGGAAGCGGCCTTCGGTCATCCGGCTCATCACCGTCGCCACGCTGTCGGCCGGCGCGCAGGAGACGACCTTGGCCGTCATCAGGGCCGATACCGGCTTGTCCAGTACGCTGGCGCCGTGCAAGGCCAGGCCCCGCACGATGTCGCGTTCCGACAGGATGCCGGCAATACCCCCGGCATCATTCAGCACCAGGATGGCGCCGATACGGTTGGCATGCAGGACATGGGTGACGGAAGCGACATTCTCATCCGGGCGCGTGGTGATGATGGTGGCGCCCTTGTTCTTCAGGATGGCTGACACATGCATTGAGCGGTCCTCCCCTTCCTTAATCCGGGGTGAAACCCCCTTATGGTTAAGGGAACGCGATGTTGCGCTGCACGCGCAAGCCTATTCCGACAGCCTGTCCAGACGGAGAGCCAGCAATCGCCGATCGGGCTGGTTGATCCCTATCCGATCGGCGATGTTGATGGCCTGGCGCAGCTGTTCCACCGCCAGCTCGCGCTCCCCCAGCCTTTCCAGAAATGACGCCTTGGTGGCCGCGAACAGGGGATAGCGGGCGATCAGCGCATCGCCTTCCAGCGGTGCCAATGCCGCCAGGCCGGCGGCCGCGCCATCCCGTTCGGCCAGCGCCACCGCCCGGTTCAGCAGCGTCACCGGGCCCGGCGACAGCATTGCCAGCCGATCATAGAGCGTGGCGATATGGCCCCAGTCGGTGGCCTGCCAGTCGGATGCCATGGCGTGAGCGGCGGCGATGGCCGCTTCCAGGTGCCATCGCGTTTCCTGCCCACCGGCCATGCTGGCCTTCAGATGGCGGAATCCAGCGGCGATCAGGCCCTTGTGCCAGCGGCCCCGATCCTGGTCGGCCAGCAAGATGGGCATGCCGTCCGCATCCTGGCGGGCTGGCAGCCGGGCGGCTGTCAGGCAGGTCAGTGCCGCCATCGCTTCGGCCTCCGGCCGGCCCGTCACCGGATGGTCAGCCAATTGCCGGGCCAGATGCAGCGCGTCGGATACCAGATCGGCGCGAATCATCTCCGCCCCGTCGCTGCTGCCCACCCCTTCATTGAACAGCAGATAGAGTGTGCCCAGCACGGCATCCAGCCGTTCCGGCAGGTCATTCCCGGCAGGAATGGTAAAGGGTACACATGCCTGCGCCAACTTGGCCTTGGCGCGCGTGATGCGCTGGCCCACCGTGGGTTCCGGCAGCAGGAAGGCGCGGGCGATCTGTCCGGTGCCCAGGCCGCAAACGGCCTTTAAGGTCAGGGCCACCCGCACCTCTACCGGCAGGACCGGATGGCAGCAGGCGAAGATCAGGCCCAGCTTCTCATCCGTCAGTTCGGCGGCAAAGCGCGGGTCCGCCGGCCGCGCGCCCTCGTCGGGCAAACTGTCGGCCAGATCGTCGGGCGTGACCGGAGCGGTGAAGCGGCGGCGGCGCAAGCCGTCCACCGCCTCGTTCCGGGCTGCCCGCCACAGCCAGCCGGCGGGATTGTCGGGGATGCCGGTGCGCGGCCAGGCGTGCAGGGCCTTGGTCAAGGCCGACTGCACAATCTCCTCCGCCTCCTCCAGCCGCCCCGGTCCCAGCAGCCGGGCCAGCCGGGCGGTCAGCCGACCGGCCTCCGTGCGGAACAGCCCCTCGACCAAAGGACCGGCATCGTGCCCGTCGGCCATAGCATCAGCCGCTGCAACTGCCATCGATCTGCCGGATCTCGATCAGGCCGAAGCGCAGATGCGGGCAATCGGCCGCCAGCGCCTCCGCCCCGGCATAATCCGCGGCCTCGACCATGAAGAAGCCGCCGATCACCTCCTTGGCTTCCGCATAGGGGCCATCGGTGGCGACCAGGGCGCCGGATCGCGCCGTCAGGTGGCGCCCGCCCTCGTCGCACAGCTTCTCCCCGCCGGCCAGCAGCCCGGCCTGCGCCAGCTTCTCTCCCCAGGCGCCGTATTCAGTGATGATGGACTGCATCTCATCTGGCGACATGGCGGCAAAGGTGGCGGGGTCTTCACGCAGGATCAGCACGAACTTGGCCATGGGTTACTCCCTTGGAAAGAATCGGGGCCGGCGCCGATCGCCGCTCCCGATCCCCTGACGGCCCAGCTTTGGTGCTTTCGACATCATTGTCGAAAAAAAACCGTCACCCCAGTATCTAGGGATGTTCCTGGTGGTTCGAGGCGGTGATGAAGCTGGAAGATCGTATGGCCGTGAAGCTGCTGGCCCTGGCGTCGGTGCAGTTGGGAAAGGCGATAAACGAGACTCTGTGTACGGAGCCCGACCCGCGTCTCATCAAGGGACTGCTGGCTGATGTGAAGGAAATGCTGTCGGATTTCGAACAGCAATATTTTCAGGAATAGAAAAGCCGGCGGATGTGCCACCGGCTTTTCTATAATCTGTCTGCTGTTACGCCCTGCCCACCTGGGCCTTGCGTAGCTGGTGGTCGGTGGGGCGCGCCGCGCGCCATTCGACCTCACGCAGGTCCTGCGCGCCTTGTTCATTGGCATGGGATTGACGTGCGGCCGGATGCTGCGCCGGACCGGGTGTTTTCTTCGCCAGGCGCCATTCGCTTTCGGCCAGGCGGGGGGAAGTGGGGTTCTGTGTCGGCATGTTGACCTCCATGGCTGGGGGCGGGCTGACATTCGATGCCCGCCATTTCCATCCGCTCTCAACAAATCAACAAAGCCCTGCTAGGGATGTTCCGAATTTGTCCGAGCGTTGGGGGACGGTGGTGGAAGGAACAGCATTGACGGCCCATGCGGCCCACGGCTTTTCCATGGTGGAAGAGACGCTGATGTTCCTGGCTGTCGCCGTCAGTTGCATCCTACTCCTTCACCGGCTGCGAATCAGCCCTGTTTTGGGCTATCTCGCGGGCGGGCTGATTCTGGGCCCGTCAGGTTTCGCCATGGTATCGCTGGAGGAGGATGTCCGCGCCGTGGCGGAACTGGGCGTCGTGTTCCTCTTGTTCCTGATCGGGCTGGAACTGTCGGGGGAGCGGTTGCGCGCCCTGCGCCGCTGGGTCTTCGGCCTGGGCGTGGCGCAATTCCTGGTGACGGGCGCCTTGCTGGCCGCGGTCGGTGTGGTGTTGGGTCTGCAGGTACCCGTCGCTGTTTTGCTGGGCGGCGGGCTGGCGCTCTCCTCCACCGCCGTCGTGGTACAGTTGCTGATCGAGCGTGGGCAGGTGGCCTCCTCCACCGGCCGCGTCACCTTCGCCGTGCTGCTGTTGCAGGATCTGGCCGTAGTGCCGCTGCTGCTGCTGGCCACCACCCTGTCGGGCCCGCCGGGACAGTCGGTGCCGCTGGCGCTGGCCATCGCGCTGGGCAAGGCCGTGTTGGCCGTGGCCGCCATTCTGCTCCTGGGCCGCTTCACATTGGGTCCGCTGCTGCGGGCCGTTGCGGCGACGCGCAGCACGGAACTGTTCACGGCCACCGCCTTGATGATCGTGCTGGGCACCGGCTGGGCCACGGGGCTGGGCGGGCTGTCGACGGCGCTGGGTGCCTTCCTGGCCGGGCTGGTCCTGGCGGGTACAGAGTTCCGGCATCAGGCCGAATCCGACATGCAACCCTTCAAGGGCCTGCTGCTGGGCCTGTTCTTCCTCTCCGTTGGCCTGGGCATCGATGTCGCCGCCATCGCCGACCGCGCACATTGGATCGTGCTCGGCGTGGTCGGCCTTATCAGTTTGAAGGCTTTGGTGGCGGGATTGCTGGCCCGGGCCTTTGGCGCGGCGCGGGATGTGGCCATCCGCACCGGACTGCTGCTCGGGGAGGCGGGAGAATTCGCCTTCGTCATCCTGGCCGCGGCTGTGTCGGGCAAGCTGATCGATAATGCGCTGGGACAGTCGCTGGCGGCCATGGTTGGCCTGTCCATCGCCGTCACCCCCTTCCTGCCGGCTTTGGCCGATCGGCTGGTGGCCCGGTTCGCCCCTGTGGCATCGCCGACGGCAGTAGGTGCCGCCGGTGCAGAGGAACCGCAACACCATGTCATCATCTGCGGTTTCGGCCGCGTCGGCCAGACCGTGGCGGCGTTGATGGCGCGTCAGCAGGTGCCCTTCGTGGGCATCGACACGAATGCCGATCTGGTGCGACAGCACGCGACCGTCGGCGCCCACCTCCATTATGGCGACAGTTCCCGGCATGAGACGCTGAAGCTGCTGGGTGCCGACCATGCCGTGGCTGCCATCATCACGCTTGATGACCCGCACGCCGCGGCCCGCACCGTGGCCGCCTTCCGCGACCATTGGCCGAACCTGCGCCTGTTCGCCCGCGCCCGCGATCGGGCCCATGCCGCGGCCCTGCTGGCCCTGGGCGTGGAGGCGGTGGTGCCGGAGACTTTCGAGAGCAGTCTGGTCCTGGCGCGCGGCGCGCTCGAATCGCTGGGCGTGCCGTCGGCGGCGGTGGATGAACTGGTGACGCTCTATCGTGAGACGGACCATGGGATGACACGGCCCACCGACGGCCAAACCTGATCTTGTCGACAAGATGCCCCGCAGGGCCGAACGGCGGTGACGGACGCCGCGGGCCTCGGGGCGTGTCGGCCGGGGTGACGGATGTCGGCGCCGCTGCTGCGGGCAACGAAATGGGACTATCCTTCCGCACCACAAAAAAAGATTAACGCTCCTGTCGGATAGTGCGATGGTTCGCGCCTGCGGACCTCCCCCGGACGGGGTAGCAGCATCTGTATAGACGGGAGCGGGATCGTGAGCCGATCCATTGAAGGCGTTTCGAACTGGATGCATATGTTCCGCTGGATCGTGAAGCTGATCCGCGACGAATATGGCGTCGATGAGAAGATCCTGACCCGCACCGCTGTTCTGGAGACCGATTGCGGCCTTTCCATCGAACAGGTGGAAGAGATGCTGGAGGCGATTTCCGAAAGCTTCGAGGTGCGCTTCCCCAGCGGCACCCTGGACGAGGTGCTGAAGCTGGAGGAATTGTGCATGCTGGCGGCCTGGCTGCGCGGCCTGTTCAAGAAGCCGGAATTCATCTCCACCGATTTCGAGGGACGCTGCCGCGCTTCCAACCCGCTTGCCGGGGCCTGAGCGCCGGTCCATATCAGACGCCCGAAAGCGACTTCCGGGTCCATGCCATCATGACCATTCATTTCCTGCGTCTGGCCGTTGGTGCCGACAGCCTGCAATCCATGCGCGACTGGCGCCGCGACCATCAGATCACCTGGAATGGCCGTCAGGTTGTCCCCACCTATACCAAGCGGGCACCGACCCGCACGGCAGAACTCCTGGATGGCGGCTGCATCTATTGGGTGGTGAAGGGTTTCGTGCAGTGCCGGCAGCGTTTCGTCGGCTTTGATCAGGTGCGCGACCCGGACGGTACCGATTATTGCCGCATGCTGATGGACCCGGAACTGGTCGAAACCCAGGCGATGCCCAAGCGTCCCTTCCAGGGCTGGCGCTACCTGAAGCCGGAGGATGCGCCGCCCGACCTGGCCGACAGCCAGGGGGGGGACGTGCTGCCGGAACATCTTCTGGCCGAATTGCGGGCGCTGGGTCTGGTCTGACAGAAAATGCGGCGCTTCTCGAAAATAGTTGTTGCAGCGCCCAATCACCGGGGCTATACCCCGGCTCCCGATTGGGACGGTGGCTTCGCCGCTGAAACAAAACGGGCAAAGGATAAGGGTTTCGGCCAGTATCCATGGTTCTTCGGTCGGTCCCCGGCCAGACAAGTTAACAAGCGGTTGATCATCGTTTATCTGGTGATTGTTCAGGGATTGTTAAGGATCCTGGTTCGATTGTTGGAATAGTTGGTCGGTTTGGTTTGTTTTTTGGAGCTGCGAGCGGCGACGAAAAAAGGCAGAAAAAACCGGTTGACAGGGTTTGGTAAGGTGTTTAGAAAGCGCCTCACCGACGCGCCGGGTTCGCTTGGCGGCGATGGTTGACTGATCCCTGGATTTGGGGCTTGACGGTTTAGACCGGACGGCCTAGATGAAGGGGGTGACGCGGTGGCTGAGGCTGCTGCGATTGATGCCTTCCTTGCAGATGCGGGGTTTGGTTGCCGGAACTTCGGTTCGGGTGGCGGGTGTCGTTTGGCCATTGGCCAAGGGTTCTTTGACAAGTGAATCTGTTGAGAAGGGATGCGCAGGCGGCGGATCTTGATGAGCTGGCGGGTCTGGTTCGT
>NZ_JBXAFZ010000004.1:263342-427958 GCF_058793615.1 Niveispirillum sp. GW835-FHT14G11 | reverse complement strand
TTCGGTCACTACGATGAGCCAGAAATCCTCCCTTACGCAATCAGCCACTTCTGTCCCAAAGGGGCTGACGGCGGACAGTCCACGACCACAGCCTCGACCGTTAAATCTAGCCTCTTGCGTTCCCAAAGAGCTGCGTATCCAGCGGAAACCTTCTGGGCATTAATCAGCTTTTTTGCTGTCAGCAGGCCACCGCTGTCATGGAGCATTTGGAGGAAGATGGTCGCGGTGTAGTGCGCTTCGTCCTTGGCGCGCCGATAAACCTCGAACATTGCCTGATCGAATTCAGCTTCCGACCCAACCATGCCAATGCTCCGCCGCTATTGTCACTCTTATAGAATTTACAAAGGATAGCACAAACTCTCGTAATTATAGCTAAGATCGGCATCAAGCATGCAATTGGGTAGGGTAGCCGGAGAATTGCAGCTATCCTAAGGTCCAGGCCGAAACCCGCCTGCCCGCTTCCGGCCCCAATTTTTTTGGACCATAGGAGCACTGGAACCTATCTCCGGTGCCCCGCTATGCCACTTGATCGCCGCCACGGCCAAAGACGGCGACTACTTCACTCCAACCGGTCATCCTCCCGTGGCGCGTTCCCCCGGCCGGAGCGGGACAGCACTTCCTTGGCGCGTCCGGGGACGGTGCGGGCACTTCGGGCGACGAAATAGCGTTCCGCCTCCACCTGGGCGCCGACGCGGGAGGCAAGGGCGGTTACCACATACTGGTTCAGGCTGACGCCGGCGACATCGGCCAGACGGGTGGCCTCGGCCTTCAGGTCGTCGGGGATGCGCAGGGGGAAGCTGGTCATCTTAACCTCCGCGGGACATCCACTATCATGGCTGGAAGCGCGACAGTGTCAACCTGACGGCGGCCAGTCATCCCCCCTTCACCGCACCTCCACCCCCACCACTTTGTCATCCGAATTCCGGTCGATCAGCTTGTTGTACGGGTCGATCCCCACATGCGTGGGCAGCCTGTCGGTGATGAATTCCATCACCCCGCTCTCGTCGGTGATTAGCCGCTTTTCCAGCAGCAGCACCTTGCCGGCGTCGAACTTGTCGTCGCCGGGGCTGGCGGTGAACAGGCCGATATTGATGCGCAGGGACAGGGATACCTTGGTCTCCTTGCCCTGGCCATGTGTTGGTGAAGGATTGGGCGAAGCGCGCATAGGCGGGGAATTCCAGGATGCGCATCTGCCGGTGCTGATAGGGGCCGAGGGCCGTGCTGAAATAATCCAGGCTGTCCTTCACCGATTGCACCATGCGCCCCACGTAGTAGCCATGGGGTTCATGGAAATAGACGGCGACATCCACGTCGCTCCACATTGGCCAGGATCGCCACCGGGATGAACATGCCGAACAGCGACAGGATGGTGATGGTCTGCAGCACCGCGAAGGGCGAGTTGACATGCACCGCGTCGCTGGACCCGATCTGGATATTGTTGATGGTCACCGACAGGAAGGTCAGCAGACCGAAGATCAGCGACGTGACGATGAAGACGGGCTGGCGTACCCACGGCCACACCCTTGATGCGCCATCAACCATGACGGTATCAGGGCATGGAAGATTGCACCTGCGCCGGGACCGCTGCTGCCATTCCTGCCGGAACCCTTTCGGTTGGCGAAGCAACCGCCTATAAGGTTTCCACGATGTTCCGTCTGGTGGCGATAACCCCGATCATGAAGCGCACCTATACCCGCAAGGAAGTGCAGGACCTGCTGGGCGCCCTGGAAGGTCAGGCGCGCGAGGCCATTCGTCTGGCCAAGAATGCGGAGGAGGAGGCGGCCAAGGACAGTTTCCTGGCCTATAACGAATTCCGCAACAAGGTCGGGGAATTCCGGGCCCTGTGCATCCTGATCGAAGGCCGCCTGCGTGCCGTGGATACGGCCCGCGTCGATGATCTGAAAGAGGAATATGCGCGGCTGGACACGCTGATGCTGGGCCTGCTGGTCCGGGCGTCGATGCGCTTCTTCTTCGTGCTGTCGGCCAAGACCATGCTGCCCGTCGGCGCGCGCGACATCTTCATCGCCGAACTGCGCAGCCTGCACGACGCGGCGGAAAAGCTGCGCCGCCCCGAATATGCCAATGTCATCGGCGACAAGCTGAAGGGCGACCTGGAAACGGCCGAACTGATCCTGGAAGAGATCATCGACAAGGCGCCGGGCCTACTGAATTTCGGGTGAGGGGTAGGGCCGTTGTGCGGCCCCACCCCCATGTTCATCATCCCGGTTCCACCACCTTCACCACCGTGATGCGCTTTTCACGCCGGTCCACGGTCTCATAGGTGATGCTCTGTCCCGGCGACAGGCCCAGGAGCGCGCAGCCCACGGGCGTCAGGATGGAAATGGCGTCGGGCGGCGGCGGGCTGCCCTCCTCGGGCATGTGCAGGGTGCCGCCATGGGGTACCCCCGTCTCATCGGTGAAAAGCACCTGCGATCCCGGACGGACGAAGGGCTTGCGCGTCGGGTGTTCCACAATGTCGGCCCGCAGGACCTCCTGCTGCAAGAACATCGATATCCGCGCGTAGGATCGGTGCATGCTGTCAAGCAAACTCTCCAGCTTGTGCAAATCGTCACGCAGAATGCGGATGGGCGGATCGCCGATCTGAACTTTACGGTTCATGATTTTCTCTCTCCAAGCGGCCCCGAAATTGGATGCCATATCCAGCTAAGCCCCAATCATCGGGAAAGATCAACCCTTATGCCAAAAGGGGTACCCCATCATCGCCTGCATCCATCTGCCCCGCGCCGTTGTTGAGAAGGTGGGCTTAACGACAACAGAAGATGGAGTGCCCCTTCATGTCCACGATCCTTTTGATCATCCTGATCCTCATCCTGATTGGTGCCTTGCCGACCTGGGGCTATAGCCGCGGTTGGGGTTACGGCCCGTCCGGCCTGCTGGGTACGGTCCTGATCGTGCTGCTGATCCTGATGCTGCTGGGCAGAATTTAACCCCGTGACATCTGCCGTACCCTGACGCTATCCCTTGGGGCTGTCTCCAGCCCCAAGGGATAGCGTTCGCATGTCAACCCAAGATCAGCATTTCCTGTCCCTTGCCGCCGATCTGTCCCGACAGGGTATGGAAGGCGGGCAGGGAGGGCCCTTCGGGTCGGTCGTCGTGCTGGACGGGGTGGTGGTCGGCCGGGGCTGCAACCAGGTCACCTCCACCAACGATCCCACCGCCCATGCCGAGGTGGTGGCCATCCGCGACGCCTGCCGCAACCTGGGCCGCTTCGACCTGCGCGGTGCCGTGCTCTATGCCAGTTGCGAGCCCTGTCCCATGTGCCTGTCATCGGCCCTCTGGGCACGGGTGGATCGCATCGTCTATGCCAATGACCGGTTCCAGGCCGCCGATATCGGCTTCGATGACGCCCTGATCTATGAACAGGTGGCCAAGCCCGTCGACCAGCGTATCATCCCCTGCGATCACCGGCCCAACGAGGCCGCGATCGCCGTGTTCCGGGACTGGGTGGCCAAGGCCGACCGCGTTCCGTACTGATCCTTTGGGGGGAGATGGCGATGGCCGCGCTGGGCGCATCGGACCTGCTGGTCCTGGTCGATATCCAGAATGATTTCTGCCCTGGCGGCGCCCTGGCGGTGGGGGATGGCGACGCGGTGGTGCCGCTGGCCAATGACCTGGCCCGCCGCTTCCACGCGGCCGGCGGCGGTGTGGTCCTGACCCAGGATTGGCACCCGCCCGGCCATTCCAGCTTCGCCGACAGCCATCCCGGTGCCAGCCCGTTCCAGACCATCCGCCTGGATTACGGCGACCAGACCCTGTGGCCCATCCATTGCGTGCAGGGAACCAGGGGCGCCGACTTCCATCCCGGCCTGGATGTGCCCATGGCGGCGCTCGTGGTGCGCAAGGGCTTCCGCCCCGGCATCGACAGTTATTCCGCCTTTTTCGAGAATGATCGTCGGACACCGACGGGTCTGGCCGGATATTGCCGCGAACGCGGCTTCACCCGCCTGTTCTTCGCCGGGCTGGCTACCGACTATTGCGTCGCCTATTCGGCGGAGGATGCGGCGCGCCTGGGCTTCGCGTCGGTGCTGCTGGCCGGTGCCAGCCGCGCCATCGACCTGAACGGGTCGCTGACGGCTGCGCTGGCCCGGTTGCAGGGGGCAGGGGTAACGGTGACGGAGGCGCCTGCGTGAAAGCGTCACTTTCCTTCCACTCTCTTTCGGATTATGTCGCCATCCATGGTGAACGGCGTGGGCTGGAGGTCGTGTGCAGCTGTCGGTTTTGATCCCGGTTCTGGACGAACAGGATAATATCCTGCCCCTGCTGGCGGAGATTTATGCGGCCTTGGCCGCCGGCCCGGCGTTTGAGGTTATTGTGATCGATGACGGTTCCACCGACGCCACGGCGGCGCGCGTGGAGAAGATGCTTCCCGAATACCCGACCCTGCGCCTGATCCGACACAAGAGCCGGGCCGGCAAGAGTGCGGCCCTGGTTACCGGTGCGCGCGCCGCGCAGGCGGGCTGGCTGGCCTTCATCGATGGCGACCGGCAGAATGATCCGGCCGACATCCCCCTTATGCTGGACCTGACCGACACCGACCCCGCGCTGGACCTGGTCTGCGGTACCCGGCGTCAGCGGCAGGATACGCTGTCCAAGCGGCTGGCCTCGCGCTTTGCCAATGCCGTCCGTGGTGCCCTGCTGCGCGACGATTGCCCGGACACGGGCTGCGGGCTAAAGCTGATCCGCCGCGACCTGTTCTGCGATCTGCCGGCCATCGACTGCCTGCACCGCTTCATCCCAGCTTTGGTGAAGGGCAGGGGGCTGGCTTATGCCAACCAGCCGGTGACCGACCGGCCGCGCGCGGCCGGCGTGTCGAAATACACCAACCTGCACCGGGCCGCCGTGGGCCTGTGGGACCTGTTCGGCGTGATGTGGCTGATTCGCCGGCAGCGGCGCCCGGCCGGCGTGGCGGAGGTGAAGGCCCCATGATCTGGACCCATATCGAAGCCTGGTGGCACGCCGCCGTTGACGGGCAAGGGTGGCTGGTGCTGTTCGGCATGTCGGCACAGACCATGTTCATGATGCGCTTCGTGGTGCAGTGGGTCAGTTCGGAACGGGCCAGACGCAGCGTCATGCCCGTGGCCTTCTGGTGGTTCAGCCTGGCCGGCGGTCTGCTGCTGACCATCTACGGGTTTCTGAAGCACGAACTGGTGATCATCGCGGGCCAGTTGCCGGCCCTGATCATCTATACTCGCAACCTGCATCTGATCCGCCGCGAGAAACGGGGTGTGGCATGACGCAAGGGCGGCTGCGACCGGTTCACTGGTTGCTGCTGCTGGCCGTGGCGCTGGCGGCGTTCATGCCGGGCATCTCCACCATCCCGCCGTTCGACCGCGACGAAAGCCGCTATGTCCAGGCCAGCCGGCAGATGCTGGAAACCGGGGATTTCATCGATATCCGCTTCCAGGAGGAGGCGCGGCACAAGAAGCCGGTGGGCATCTATTGGATGCAGGCGGCATCCGTGCATATCCTGACCGGTGGCGACGATACCGGCCCCATCTGGATGTACCGACTGCCATCGCTGGCCGGCGCGGTGGCTGCCGTGCTGCTGACCGCCTGGGCGGGGCAGGCGCTGTTCGGCGGCGCCATCGGCCTTGTCGCCGGCCTGATGATGGCCACCTGCGTGATCCTGGGTGTGGAAGCCCGCATGGCCAAGACCGATGCGGTGCAACTGGCCTGCGTGGTCACCTGCATGGGCGTGCTGGCCAGGGCCTATCTGCGCCCCGACCGGGCGCTGCCGCCGGGCATCGCGTGGCTGTTCTGGGCGGCATTGGGTATCGGCGTGCTGGTCAAGGGCGTCATCCTGATGGTGGTGGGCACGGCCATCCTGGCGCTGTGGCTGATCGACCGCGAGATCTGGTGGCTGCGCCGTCTGCGCCCCCTCCTGGGGGTGCCCTTGTTCCTGACCATCATCCTGCCTTGGCTGATCGCCATCGCCATTGCCACCAAGGGGGCCTTCTTCGGCACGGCTGTGGGGCATGAATTCTTAGGAAAAGCCGCCACTGGGCAGGAAAACCATGCCGGGCCGCCGGGATATTTCCTGGCCAGTTTCTGGCTCAGCTTCTGGCCCTGGGCGCCACTGGCGCTTGCGGCCCTGCCAGGCATCTGGGCCAACCGCCATGCGCCTTCCGTGCGCTTCTGCCTGGCCTGGATCATCCCGACCTGGGCGATCCATGAGGCGGTGGTCACCAAGCTGCCGCATTATACGCTGCCCGTGCTGCCGGCCGTGGCCATGCTGGCGGCAATGGGCCTGCTGCAGGCGACACGGCGCTGGCGGCTGGCCGCCGTCACCGTCTCCGTGCTGGTCGGCTTGCCCTTCGCCGCTATCATCCTGATCTTCCCCCTGCATCTGATGGGGGATGTGCCGGCCGGCACGCTGGTCGCGGCATTGGCCATTTTAGTCGCGGCCCTGGGCGTGGCCGGTGGGGCCCTGCGGGGGCGGCCGCGGGCGATGATCGTGGCCCTGCCGGCCAGCCTGCTTTCCTATGCCGCCATCTTCGGCCTGATCCTGCCCAACCTGACGCCGATGTGGCTCAGCCCGCAGGTCAAGCAGGTCTTCGATATGCACAAGCCCTGCCCGAACAGCATCCTGGCTGCCGGTGGCTATAACGAGCCCTCCATGGTCTTCCTGGTCGGCACGAATATCCGGCTGGGCGGCGGCGCGCGGGTGGCCGAGCATCTGCTGTTCGATCCCGCCTGTGCCATCGGTCTGGTCACGACGGGCCGGGAGGAAGAGGCGTTTCGGGCCGCGATGGCGGCGGCCGGGCGCGAACCCCGGCAGGTGGCGGAACTGACCGGCTTCAACTATTCGCGCGGCAAGCCGGCTATCCTGCATTTCTATACGCTGTCAGACCGGGTTATCGCTCCATAACCCGCCGCGTGGGGGCTTTCCCCCGGCATCTTCCTGCTGCTATCAAGAACCTAACCCATCACCCAGCACCGGAGGTTTCCATGGCGGGTCGCATCGACACGCGTCTTGCTGAACTGAATATCGAACTGCCCAAGGCCGCCGTGCCGCTGGCCGCCTATGTCCCCGCCGTGCGCACGGGCAACCTTCTGTTCATCTCTGGCCAGGTGCCGATGTGGAACGGCGAGTTGCGCCATGTCGGCAAGCTGGGCGCGGGCTATTCGATTGAGGAGGGCCGCGAGGCCGCCCGCACCTGCGCCTTGAACATCATCGCCCAGGCCAAGCTGGCGCTGGATGGCGATCTGGACCGGATCGTGCGGGTGGTCAAGCTGGTGGGCTTCGTGAATTCCACGGGCGATTTCAACGATCAGCCCAAGGTGATCAACGGCGCGTCCGAGCTGTTCGGCGAAGTGTTTGGCGATGCCGGCAAACATGCCCGCTCCGCCGTGTCTGCCGCCTCGCTACCCTTCGGCGTGGCCGTGGAGATCGAGGCGATCCTGGAAGTGGCTTGACGTTGAACACCTCCTTTTCGCCTCCCCGGCCTTCGCCGGGCAGGCGGAAAGGGGGACTGGTTTCCGCAGGTCTGCGTCCTGACGCCGCAAGCCGCTTGGCACCGTCGCCCCCGTCTCTATATCCTGGCGGCCCCATAGCGCGGCGGAGCCCATGCCCGACAGCCAGGAACCCGATAGCATCGCCATCGACCTTGTCGATGATATCGGCGCCATCAGCGCCGCCGACTGGGATGCCTGTCTTGCCGGTACGCAAGGCGGCACGGACAATCCTTTCCTGTCCCATGCCTTCCTGTCGGCTCTGGAGAAAAGTGGCTCGGTCGGGGGCGATACGGGCTGGGACCCCAGGCATATTGCCGTGCGCGACGCCACCGGCCGGCTGCTGGGCGTGGCCCCGCTCTATGTGAAGTACCATTCCTATGGGGAATATGTCTTCGACCAGGGCTGGGCCAACGCGTTGGAGCGGGCTGGCGGCCATTATTATCCCAAGCTGCAATGCGCGGTTCCCTTCACCCCTGTCACTGGCCCGCGCCTGCTGGTCCGTGCCGGCGTGCCGCCCGGCGTGCAGGATGCGCTGGTCGCCACCCTGTCGGGCCTGACGCGCGGCAACGACCTGTCCGGCACCCATGTCACCTTCGCCAATCAGGCCGATCATGACCGTCTGGTCGCCGCCGGCTTTCTGTCGCGCATCGGTACGCAATATCATTGGGAAAACCGCGGCTATCGCTGCTTTGACGATTTCCTGGCCGCCTTCAGCAGCCGCAAGCGCAAGGCGGTGCGCAAGGAACGCCAAACCGTCGCCGAGAGCGGCCTTGTACTCCAAACCCTGACCGGCGCCGATATCCGGGAGGAGCATTGGTCCGCCTTCGACCAACTCTATCGGTCCACGTCGGACCGTAAATGGGGCTCCCCCTACCTGACTCGCGATTTCTTCTTTCGGCTGGGCGAGGGGATGGCCGATCAGGTGGTGCTGGTCATGGCCCGCGACGGCATGCGCTGGGTGGGTGGCGCCCTGAATATGCTGGGCGAAACCACGCTTTATGGCCGCAACTGGGGTGGGGCGGGGGAGTACCCGTTCCTGCATTTCGAGGCGTGCTATTACCGCGCCATCGATTTTGCCATCGAGCACGGTTTGGCCAGGGTGGAGGCCGGCGCCCAAGGGGAGCACAAGATCCAGCGCGGCTATCTGCCCGTGAAGACCTTCTCCGCCCATTACATCGCCCATCGCGGTCTGCGCCGCGCCGTGGCCGACTTCCTGACCGGGGAACGCGCTGCCATGGATGGCCATATTGCCGCCCTGATGGCGGAAAGCCCGTATCGCCAGGAAAGCTGACATTGTCCGCCGGTCCGCACGACGATTGCCTGGTTGCGCCTGCTCCCCGGGTGTTTTGGTGGCATCAATGGCGGCCAAGTGCTAATTTGATAAAATGCAGCATATATGAACATGTTTACATACGATTGTGACGGAAATTTTAGATGCTGAATGAAAATGACGGTAAGTTGATCGTATCTGTTGTCGATTCCATATCTTCTATTGGTGAAGCAGAATGGGATGACTGCCTTCTGGAGACGCCAGACGGTGATGATCACCCGTTTCTGCGCCATTGTTATCTGTATATTCTGGAGCGCTGTGGAGCCATTGACGGTCAGGTGTGGAAGGCCCGCTATCTGACGGTCCGTGACACAGCCGGCATTCTGGTTGCGGGTGTTCCCCTGTTCCTGAAAGCCACCGCCTTTGCTGATTTCGTGGCCGAGGATGCCTGGGTGCGTGCGCTGGAGAGGGCGGGTGGGCAATATTACCCCAAATTGCAGATATGCGCACCCTTTGCCCCGGTCGGCGGGCCGCGTCTGCTTCTGCGGCGGGCTGCGCCGCCGGGCTTGGCGATGACGCTTGTGCGCCTGATCATGCAGACGGCGCAGGCCGATAACATGTCCGGCGTGCACGCCACCTTTGTCAGCCCGTCCGACCTTACCACTTTCAACAGGGCCGGCTGGCACACCCGCACCAGCACGCAGTTCCACTGGCGCAACCGCGGCTATGTCGATTTTGATGATTTTCTGTCCACCCTGACCTGCCGCAAGCGGAGCATGATCCGCAGCGAACGGCAAAAGGTGGCGGAAAGTGGCGTCGATATCCAGGTCCTGACGGGTGCCGACCTGCGCGAGGAACATCTGGATGTCTTCTCCCGCTTTTACCGATCGACCTTTGAGAAGAAGGATTGCCGGCCCCATCTTCCGCGCGACTTCTTCCTGATGCTGGGGGAGCGTATGGCCGACCAGGTGCTGCTGGTGATGGCCCGCGCGGGGCGGGACTGGGTCGGCGCGACGCTGAACATCCTGGGTCGTCGCACCTTGTTCGCGCGCAGTTGGGGCGGCGTGGCCAATCATCCCCTGCTGCATTTCGAGGTCACGAACTATCGCGGCATCGAATGCGCCATCGAACGCGGCCTTGTCACCCTGGATGGCGGGGTCGGCGGGGAATTCAAGCTGAAACGCGGCTATCAGCCTGTTCCGGTCTGGTCCGCCCATCACATGACGAACAGGTCGATGGATGCTGCGGTTGGCCGCTATCTGGACAGGGAACGCGATGCGGTCAGCCATGAGCTGACGTCTTTGGCGCGGCAGGGCCCTTACCGCATGGCTGACGTGGCGTGAGCGTTCGTGCAGGAACCCTATATCAGCGGACGTTCCCCGACTGGAGCTGCTGATTTACAAATGGCGAGGCGGCGATAATTTTCCCTGCCCCTCCCGGCAATAAACGCCGCGTGAGGACAAGGCCGGCCCGGCATCTTTTGCCTTCTGCCCTTGCAATGGCGGATTTCCTCAGTTTTTGGCAGTTGGCACACCCTTTGCTCTTTTGGCTTCGAACCGATTTGGCCCGCAGCGGCCATGAAGCGCCAAGCCCAAGGAGCAACCCCATGTCCTTCGTCCAGGATTGCGTCAGCATCTCCCGTCAGCACCTGATGGCCGGTTACCTGGCCGAAGCCGAAATGAGCTGCCGCACGGCGCTGCAGGCCGAGCCGGCCCATTCGGAAGCGACCCACCTGCTGGGCATCATCGCGCTGCGTTCCAACCGCGCCGCCGAGGCGAACGAGCTATTCTCCAAGGCCATTGAGTTGGACGGCGCCAAGGCCGAATTCCACAACAGCCGCGGCGTGCTGATGTATGGCTGCCGCCGGTTCGAAGAGGCGGAGGTTGAATTCGCCAAGGCCGTGGCGCTGGATGATGGCGACCCGCTGTCCCACAACAATCTGGGCAACGCGCTGCGCGCCCAGGGCAAGCTGGCGGAGTCCGAGCCGCATTTCCGCCGCGCCGTGGAATTGCGCCCCGCCTATGCCGAGGCCCATAACAACCTGGGCAACACCCTGCGCGAGATGGGCAGCCTGGAGGAGGCGGAATTCTGTTTCCGCCACTCCCTGGCCCTGCGCCCCAAGAACCTGGACGCCGCCTACAACCTCGCAGCCCTGTTGCTCTATACCGACCGTCTGGACGAGGCTGGCCGCCTGTTCGCCAATGTCCTGGCCGGCGACCCCAGCCGGGCCGAGGCCGCCATCGGTCTGGCCCAGGTCTTCCAGGGCCAGGGCCGCATCGACGATGCCATCGCCCTGCTGACCGGTGCCCATAACCGCATGCCCGACAATGCCGCCGTGCTGTTCGCGCTTCAGCTGCTGCGCTCCACCCAGATCCCCGCCTGGCACATCCCGATGATCAATGATCATGAGCGTAACGACGCCTATGAGGCGGCCTTGCTGAACAATGTGAAGCCCGGCGACACCGTTCTGGAAATCGGCACGGGTTCCGCCCTGGTCGCCATGATGGCGGCGCGTGCCGGTGCGGCCCATGTCTACACCTGCGAGATGCACAAGCCCCTGGTGGATGTGGCGCGGGAGACTGTGGCCTTGAACGGTTATGACAAGCGCGTCACGGTGATCGCCAAGAAGTCCACCGACCTGGTGATGGGTCAGGACATGCCGGAAAAGGCCGATGTCTTCGTGTCGGAACTGATCAATGTCGGCATGCTGGCGCCTGACATGCTGACCATCCTTCAGCATGCCCGCCAGAACCTGCTGAAGCCGGGCGCCAAGATCATCCCGGCGGCGGCCACCGTCTATTGCTCGCTGATCCAGGCCGACGAGATGCGCCGCATCAGCCCTGTGCGCACCGTCTCCGGCTTCGACATGTCGAAGTTCGACCAGTTCCGCACGCCGGGATATTGCACCATCGACCTGGCCGCCGACGCCCACCGCATGCTGTCGGACCCGGAAAAGGCCTGGTATTTCGACTTCTACAAGAACATGTCGGACAGTGATGCCAAGGTGTTGACCGTCACCGCGTCGCAGACGGGCGTGGCCCACGGCGTGGCCTTCTGGTTCGACCTGCACATGGATGACAAGGTTGACTACCACTCCAAGTCGCCGGCCCGCACCAACCACTGGAAGCAGGCCGTGTATTTCTTCAATCACGACCTGCCCGTCGTGAAGGGCCAGCCGGTGATGATCGGCACCGGTTATGACCGTACCCAGATCCACTTCTACGTTTGACCGTAGGGGCGGATAGCGGAAAGCAAGGGTGATCCGGGCTTGATTTCTTGCCGGACCTCGACCCCAATCATCCTTGCCCATCGCGGGGGCGGCGCCAAAAGGGCGCCGCCTTTCGTCGTTTCAAGCTCCGGTGTCCGATGAATTTGATCTTCCGCCTGCTGCGCGTGGTCCTGTCAGCGCTTCTGTCCAGCCGCATGCTGGAACCGCTGGGCACATCGGTGCTGGGCTTCCGCGTCTGGCTGAACGATATCGACACGAACCTGCACATGAACAATGGCCGGTACTTCACCATCGCCGACCTGGGGCGGGTGGACCTGATGATCCGCACCGGCATGCTACGCCTGCTGTTCACCCGCAAATGGGCGCCGGTGCTGGGCGGCGCCATGATCCGGTTCCGCCGCGAACTGAAACCGTTTCAGCCCTATCGCCTGAAAACCCGCGTCCTGTGCTGGGAAGGCAAGTGGATCTATCTGGAACATGTGTTCGAGGCGATGGACGGCCATCTGGCGGCTGTCATTGTCGTGAAGGGCGTGTTTCTGGAGCGGGGCCGGTCCGTCGACACGGCGGAGTTGATGCACCATATGGGCATCGACCTGGAAAGCCCGCCCATGCCCGCCGATATCCGCGCCTGGCAGGAGGCGCAGCAATCGATCAGCGACCGAGTGAAGGAGGGGTAACTGTGCTGTTCAGACTTGCTGCCCTTTTGGCCACCACCAGAATTGCAAACTGATCTGGCCATTGCCAAGGCTGAGACCGAAATCGGCACGGCCTTCGGAGATATCCCGGACCGCCTGCGAAAAGCTGGCAAGGTCATCCGTCCCCAGCGGTATCGTAACAATCCCCTCCGACAAGTCGAACCCTCCGACAACTTCACCTGAGTCATTGGACAGACGGAGTTTCACAGGGATGTCCATGGCGAGGTGATGCTCCCCGAATATGCGATCTACCCCAACGGTGCGGGGATCGGTGACCGCCAGGGTCCGGTGGGCAGAATGGATTTCGCCGGAGAGGATTTGCAGCAGGTGCAGTAGGCTGACGCATCCCTCCCGATCTGCGGAAAAGTGCCAGCCCGCATACATCCGAGGGGCCTTCCGGTAGCGCCACAGGCTGATACGGCCCATCTGCCGCCATGATCGGAGGGTTTGTTCCATCTATCTCTCAGCGACCATTTCCACAATCTGCTGGAACAACGCGACTGTTCCACGCTGGCAAGGGGGATCGTCATCCTGACTCCACCGGTGCCCGCCCTGGATGGAGCGGGCACCGGTGTGCCGTCCCCCTTTACCGATCAATCAACTTCTGCGTCAGGTATACGACCTGCAGGGCCGTCACCTCAGCCCGCTGCTTCAGGTTGGCGGCCGCCGAATGGCCGCCTTCCATGTTTTCATAATACATGACCTTGTGGCCCTGGCTTTCCAGCTTGGCCACAAACTTACGGGCATGGCCGGGATGGACGCGGTCATCCTTGGTGGAGGTATAGACGAAGGCTTCGGGGTATTTCACATTCTTGCGGACATTCTGATAGGGGCTGTATTTCGCGATCCAGGCGCGTTCATCGGCCTTTTCCGGGTCGCCATATTCACCCATCCAGGAGGCCCCGGCCAGCATGGTGTGATAACGCATCATGTCCAGCAGGGGCACGGCCACGATGACGGCGCCGAACAGGTCCGGGCGCTGGGTCATGGTGACGCCGGTCAGCAGGCCACCGTTGGACCCGCCCTGGATGCCCAGGCGGGCGGGCTTCGTCACCTTGTCCTTGATCAGGGCCTCGGCCACCGCCTGGAAATCATCATAGGCGTGCTGGCGCTTGTCCTTCAGCGCCGCCTGATGCCAGCGGGGCCCGAATTCGCCACCGCCCCGGATGTTGGCCACGACATAGGCCCCGCCCTGTTCCAGCCAGGCCTTGCCGAACACCGACATATAGGCCGGGGTCATCGAGATTTCGAACCCGCCATAGCCATAAAGCAGGGTCGGGTTGTCGCCGTCCCGCTTCAGGTCCTTCTTGTGGACGATGAAATAGGGGACTTTAGTGCCGTCCTTCGACGTGGCGAAACGTTGTTCTGCCGTCAGGCCGGACGCGTCGAACCGGGCTGGCAGCGACTTGATGGCTTCGGGCCTGCCGCCCTTTTCCATGATGTACAGCGTGTCGGGCTGCAGGAAGTTGGTGTAGTTGACCAGCACATCCGTGCTGTACCCATCGGTGGACACGATGTTCAGGCTGCCATTGGCCGGCAGTTCAATATCGGCCTGGGTCCAGCCGCCGGTCCCCTTGCGCGCGGCCACAAGACGGCCGACGACATTATCCAGCAGGTCCAGATAGATCGCGTCCTTGGCGATGCCCACCCCCTGGATGGCGGTGGTTTCACCCGGCGAATAGATCACATCGACCTGATCCACCTTGCCCGCCACCGCCTGGGCCAGCGGTACGGCGATCAGGTCACCCTTCTTCAGGCCCTTGCCGGCCACGTCCCAGTCGTCGCGCAGGGCCACGATCAGGTCACCGTTCATCACGCCCTTCAATTCCACACCCAGCGGCAACGCCAGCTTCGCGACCTTGCCGTCCGGGGTCAGTTGGAACCATTCCTCGGTGAAGAAATCGGGCCCGCGCTGCAACAGGATGGTGCTGCCTTCCGGGCGGTGGATGGCCCAGGGGCGCGCCCACACATCCTTGACGCCGACCTCCAGCAGCAGCGGGGCCTTGGCCAGGTCGGTGCCGCGCTTCCACAGGCGCACCTGGCGGGCATAGCCGCTGTCGGTCATGGTGCCGGCGCCGAAATCGGTGGCGACCAGCAGCGTATCCTGATCCAGCCAGTCGATGGTCTGCTTGGATTCCACCGTCTGGAATCCGTCCTTGACGAAGGATTTGGCGGCCACGTCGAATTCGCGCACCACCACCGCGTCCTTGCCGCCGTCCGATAGATAGACCAGGCAGCGGCCGGCATCGGCGCCGAAGCAATTATGGCCCTTATAGACCCAGTTCTTGCCCTCGTCCCTGGACAGTTGGTCGATATCAAGCACGATGTCCCAGGGCGTGTCAGCGGCCTTGTAGCCCTCCAGCGTCGTGCGGCGCCAGATGCCGCGCACATGCGTCTGGTCCTGCCAGAAATTGTCGACCTTGCCGCCTTCCAGGCTGCCATAGGCGATGCGGTCCTTGGCGGTCAGCACCTTCTCCGCCTCGGCCCGGATGGTCTCGAAGCGCGGGTCGTTCTTCAGGCGGGCGAAGCTTTTCTCATTATGCTCCTTGCCCCAATCCAGCGCCTTCTGGCCCTCCACCTCCTCCAGCCAGAAGAACGGGTCCTGCCTGGCCTGTTCCTCGGCAAAGGGGTGGCCGGCCGGCGCATCGGCCGCCAGGGTGGGGGTTGCCGAAAGGGCAATGATTGCCGCCGCCGTCATCAGAGCGCTCCGTACTGACATTGTCCGCTGATCCCGTTCGTTGCGTCCGGCGGCCGTCCAAAGCCACCGGTTCTTATCGCTTCCTGCGTATCATCGCCGCGCGGGCCGGGTAAGCGGGTGATACAAAGCTGAAACAAATCGGACCGGTCGGTCTCAGACAAAATATCGGCTGGGCGACATGCCGGTGACGCGCTTGAACATGGTGGAGAAATTGCCCGGCCCGTCATAGCCCAGGTCGAGCGCCACCGACGTCACCGTTTCCCCGCCGCCAGCCGGGGCAGGGCCACCGAAATGCAGGCCTGCTGCCGCCATTCGGCAAAGCTCATCCCCGTTTCGGCACGGAACAGGCGGGTGAAGCTGCGCCGGTTCATGGACAGCGCGTCGGCCCAGTCATTGATGGTTGCGGTCGCCTGCGGTTGCCCCAGAAAGCTGTGGCAGTGGCGGGCCAGTCCCGGATGGGCGGGGAACGGCACCGCCAGCGGCAGCAGCGGCGCCCGGTCGATCTCCGCCAGCAGCAGCTTCATCACCAGCCCGTCGCGCCCCGCCTCTTCATAGGCGGGCGGGATATCGGCGGTGGCCACCATCAACTGGCGTAGCAGCGGCGACACGGCCACCACCTGACAGGATGACCCGCGCGCCATGCACTGGTCCGGCTCGATCAGCAGGCTGCGCGTCTGTACAGCCCCCACCATGCGCACGGAATGCGGGGTGCCGCCCGGTATCCAGACGGCCCGTTCCGGGGGCGCCACCCAGGCGCCGTGCGGGGTGCTGACCGCCATCACGCCGCTGGCGGCATAGAGGAACTGGCTGCGGCGATGCTGATGCTCCGCCAGTTCAAAGGCCGGCGGATAGTTTTCTCCCCGTGCCACGGCGGGCCGCGGGGCCTGGGGGTTCTGGTCTGTCCGCATTGCATAGGCTCTGTCCCACTCGCACAAATTATTGTCTCACGCAACGAAGCGGGATCAAAGCAATTGGTCTAGTTTGATCGGATCGACGGGTCTTCCGCCCGCAACAGCGCCGCAGCGAGCCTTATCGTGACCCTTCAGACCGTCAGCCTTGCCGACAGCACGCCATCCACGCCGCCCACCGCGCCGGTCCCGGCGGCCCCGCAATTCGTGGTCCGCATCGTGGGGGCCGTGGCCGTCGCCCATCTGCTGAACGATCTGATCCAGGCGGTGCTGCCGGCCATCTATCCGATGCTCAAGGCGCATTACACGCTGAGTTTCGGGCAGATCGGCTGGCTGGCCATGACCTATCAGTTCACGGCCTCGCTGTTGCAGCCCTGGATCGGGCTTTATACCGACAAGCATCCCAAGCCCTGGCTGTTGCCCATGGGCATGGGGGTGACGTTGCTGGGCGTCATCTGTCTGGCGCTGTCGGGCAGTTATCCGATGCTGATCGTGTCGTCGGTGATTGTCGGTATCGGGTCGGCCACCTTCCATCCCGAGGCGTCACGCGTGGCGCGCATGGCGTCGGGCGGGCGGTTCGGCACCGCACAGTCGGCGTTCCAGGTCGGTGGCAACACGGGATCGGCCATCGGCCCGCTGGTCGCGTCGGCCGTGATCCTGCCCTTTGGTCAGACGGCCATCGGCTGGGTCGCCATTGCGGCCGTCGCGGCCATCTGGGTGCTGTACGGGGTCACGCGCTGGCGGCTGCATCATCCGCAGGCCAAGATGGCCGTCGGCGGGCTGATGCCGGCTTTCCGGTATGACCGGGCGACGGTCATTCGGGCGCTGGCGGTGATCGGCCTGCTGATGTTCGCCAAATTCATCTATATCGGTGCCATCACCAATTACTTCACCTTCTACCTGATCGAACGGTTTGGCCTGTCGGTGCAGCAGTCGCAGCTTTACCTGTTCTGCTTCCTGGCCGCCGTGGCGGCGGGCACCTTCGCCGGCGGGCCGGTAGGAGACCGGATCGGGCGCAAGGCGGTGATCTGGGTTTCCTTCCTGGGCGTGGCGCCCTTCGCCCTGCTGCTGCCACATGCTGACCTGTTCTGGACGGCGGTGCTGGCCATCACCATCGGCCTGATCATGTCGTCGGCGTTTGCCGCCCTGGTGGTCTATGCACAGGAAATCGTGCCCGGCCGCGTGGGGCTGGTCTCCGGTTTGATGTTCGGTCTGATGTTTGGCATCAGCGGTATCGGGGCGGCCGCTCTGGGCAATCTGGCCGATATCCACGGTATCGTCTGGGTTTATAAAATCTGCGCCTATTTGCCGCTGCTGGGTCTGGTCACCGCACTGCTGCCGGCATCGCCGGAGCGGCGGGTCAAGCCCGCGGGCTGAACCGCCCGCCCGTCATCGGGGCCGGCACGCCCGTCGTGCCGGGCAGCGACAGCGGCAGACCCAGCCGCGACCGCACCGCCAGATAGGCGAAGGCTTCCGCCTCCAGCGCGTCACCGTTCCAGCCCAGCCCATCCACCGGTGCCACCGGCACCCCGTCCAGCCGGTCGGCCAGCGCCCACATCAATGTTTCGTTGCGCCGTCCGCCACCGCAGATCAGCCAACGTTTGGGCTTTGCCGGCACATGGTCCAGGGCGCGGATGATGGTTTCCGCCGTAAAGGCCGTCAGCGTGGCGGCCGCATCTTCGGTGGACAGGTTGGTCATCGCCGCCCTGGCCCAGGCGTCACGGTCCAGCGATTTGGGCGGCTTGGCGGCAAAATAGGGATGGTCCAGCAGGCGGGCCAGCAGGTCGTCATCGACATGCCCGGCGCCAGCAATGCGTCCGCCATCATCATACGGCTCCCCCGTGCGCGACAGGACCAGATCATCGATCAGGGCATTGCCCGGCCCGGTATCGAAGGCTACCACATCCAGCGGCCCGTCACCCAGCCAGGTGATGTTGGCCACGCCGCCGATATTCAGGATGGCCAGCGGCCGTTCCAGGTCACCGGCCAGCGCCTGATGATACAGCGGCACCAGCGGCGCCCCCTGGCCACCGGCCTGCACATCGGCGGTGCGGAAATCATGCACGACGTCGATACCGGTGCTGGCCGCCAGCTGTGCGCCGTCGCCGATCTGCCAGGTGTGGCGACGGTCGGGGGCGTGCAGGATGGTGTGGCCATGGAACCCGATCAGGTCCACCTGCGTACGGTCCACCTCGTTCACGCGCAGCAGGCTGGCCACCGCCTCGGCGTGCAGGTCGGTCAGTTCCTGCTCCACCCCCGCCACGTCGCCAACGCCGCCCAGCACCGACCGCAGCCGGTCGCGGAAGGCCCGTCGATAGGGGGTGAAGATGAAGCCTAAAGGCTCTACCCAGCCATGGCCGTCGGTGCGCACCAAGGCCGCGTCGATGCCGTCCATTGACGTGCCGCTCATCAATCCAACGGTCAGGAAACGCTGCAATGCCATCACGCACCATGCTCTAACGCTTTGGATGTGCTACCACGCCCATGGCTGCTTCGGCCATTCCCCAACTTCAAGGTCTTCGAGAAGATGAGCACGACCACCGTTCCCGCGAACATCAAGTCCGACTTCCTGCGCGTGATGGTGGAGCGTGGCTATTATCATCAGGCCACCGATCTTGAGGCGTTGGACAAGCAACTCAACGACGGCATCGTCACCGGCTATATCGGGTTCGACGCGACCGCGACCAGCCTGCATGTCGGCTCGCTGATCCAGATCATGATCCTGCGGCGGTTGCAGCAGGCGGGCCATCGCCCCATCGCCCTGATGGGCGGCGGCACCACGAAGATCGGTGACCCGACCTTCAAGGATGAGGCGCGGCCGCTGCTGACCAACGCGGTCATCGACCAGAATATCCAGGGCATCCTGCAGCCCTTCAACCGGCTGCTGAATTTCGGCACCGGCCCGACCGATGCGCTGCTGGCCAACAATGCCGACTGGCTGGACAAGCTGGAATATATCCCGTTCCTGCGCGATGTCGGCCGGCATTTCACCATCAACCGCATGCTGACCTTTGACTCGGTCAAGCTGCGTCTGGAGCGTGAACAGCCGCTGACCTTCCTGGAATTCAACTACATGATCCTGCAGGCCTATGATTTTGTGGAGCTGCAGCGCCGCTTCGGCTGTACCCTGCAATGTGGTGGGTCGGACCAGTGGGGCAATATCGTCAATGGCGTGGAACTGGGCCGGCGCATCGCCAATGCCCAACTGTTCGGCCTGACCTCTCCCCTGCTGACCACGTCGTCGGGTGCCAAGATGGGCAAGACGGCGGCCGGTGCCGTCTGGCTGAACGAGGATCGGCTGTCGAACCTGGATTTCTGGCAGTACTGGCGCAACACGGAAGACGCGGACGTCGGCCGCTTCCTGAAGCTGTTCACCGACCTGCCCTTGGCGGAGATCGCGCGGCTGGAAGCGTTGCACGGGGCGGAGATCAATGAGGCCAAGAAGATCCTGGCCACGGAAGTCACGGCCCTGGTGCGCGGGCGCGACGCAGCCGAAGGGGCCGCCGAAACCGCGCGGCGCACCTTCGAGGAGGGCGCTTCGGCTGAGGGTCTGCCCACCATCGAGGTGGCAGGCGCGGTTCTGGGCGAGGGTGCCTATCTGGCCGACCTGATGGTGCAGGCCGGCCTGTCAGCCAGCAAGGGCGAAGCACGCCGCCTGATCAAGGGCAATGGCGTGAAGGTCAATGACGGTGCGGTGTCGGACGAGGCCTACAAGCTGTTCGCGTCGCATGTCGGCGATGACGGTGTCATCAAGCTGTCGGCCGGCAAGAAGCGCCATGCGCTGGTGAAACTGGTGTGACGCCGACAGGTCTTTCTGGTCAAACGGGCAGAATTGTCTTATAGTCGGGAGAAGGTGGGATGGTGCGCTAACACCGGCCCACCCTCCTTATGCCCGAGTGATCAGGATGGTGACGTGGACAACACGCCGCCCCCAGATCGGAACCCGGAGCAACAGGATAAAGGGCATCTTCCTCATGCCGCTTTACCTCCGTTGACGGCGGTCCGGCCAATTCCGGGCCGCCGTTTTCGTTTCTGACAGAATTTCGGCACGATTATAAGAGAAATCAAACAGACTTATACGCGCCTGACGGTTGGCGTGATCCCTTTGTCATGGGCCAGGAATTCTGTATATGTTCTCCCCATCATGATTGACGATCTGATCGACGAACCGTATCCGACACACCCGCCCGCCACCGCCCACCGCCCGTGGCTGCAGGGGTTGAACCCCGTGCAGCAGGAGGCGGTTGAGGCGCTGGACGGTCCCGTCCTGGTCCTGGCCGGTGCCGGCACGGGCAAGACGCGGGTGCTGACCACGCGGCTGGCGCATCTGCTGCTGTCGCGGCGGATCAGCCCGTGGAACGTGCTGACGGTGACCTTCACCAATAAGGCGGCGCGGGAGATGCGCCACCGTGTCGACAATCTGCTGGGCGGACAGTCGGAAGGTTGGTGGATGGGCACGTTCCATTCGCTGGCCGCCCGTATCCTGCGCCGCCATGCCGAGCTGGTCGGGCTGAAGCCCAGCTTCACCATCCTGGACACCGACGATCAGATCCGTCTGGTGAAACAGTTGATGGAGGCGGAGAATATCGACAGCAAAAAGTGGCCGGCCCGCATGCTGCTGTCGATCATCGAGCGGTGGAAGGACCGGGCGCTAACCCCGGACAAGCTGAAGCCGGAGGATGCCGGCGACGCCGCCAATGGCCGCATCCTGGCCATCTACAAACAGTATCAGGACCGGCTGCTGTCGCTGAACTGCTGTGATTTCGGCGACCTGCTGCTGCACAATATCACGCTGTTCCAGCAGCATAATGACGTCCTGATCGAGTATCAGAACCGCTTCCGCTATATCCTGGTGGACGAGTACCAGGATACCAACGTCGCCCAGTATCTGTGGCTGCGCCTGCTGGCCCAGGCGCACAAGAATATCTGCTGCGTGGGCGATGACGACCAGTCGATCTATGGCTGGCGCGGGGCGGAGGTGGGGAACATCCTGCGGTTCGAGCATGATTTCCCCGGTGCACGCATCATCCGCCTGGAACAGAATTACCGCTCCACCGCCCATATCCTGGGGGCGGCCCATGGCATCATCGCCAAGAATCAAGGTCGCCTGGGCAAGCAGTTGTGGACCGAGACCGAGGGCGGCGAAAAGGTCAAGGTCCGTGGCCTCTGGGACGCGGAGGAGGAGGCGCGCTGGGTCGGCGACGAGATCGAGAATTTGCAGCGCAAGGGTACCAGCCTGGGCCAGATGGCCGTGCTGGTCCGCGCCGGTTTCCAGACGCGTGAGTTTGAGGAGCGGTTCATCACCCTGGGCCTGCCGTACCGTGTCATCGGTGGCCCACGCTTCTATGAACGCCAGGAAATCCGCGACGCTCTGGCGTACCTGCGCGTGCTGGTCAGCCCGGAGGATGATCTGGCGTTTGAGCGCATCATCAACACGCCTAAGCGCGGCATTGGGGCGACGACCATCCAGAGCCTTTACGTGGCCGCGCGCACGCTGGGCCTGCCACTGACGGAGGCGGCCTGGAAACTGTCGCAGACGGACGAGTTGAAGCCCAAGATGCGCAGCGCCATTTCGGCCCTGTCGCAGGATTTCTTCCGCTGGCGGGCCCAGATCGACCGGGTGCCGCATACCGAACTGGCCCAGACCATCCTGGATGAAAGCGGCTATACCCGCATGTGGCAGGAGGATAAGAGCCCGGAAGCCCCCGGCCGCCTGGACAACCTCAAGGAATTGATTAACGCCATGGGCGAGTTCGAGAACCTGACCGGGTTCCTGGAACATGTTTCGCTTGTCATGGAAAATGCGCAAGGGGCGGGGGAGGAGCAGGTGTCGCTAATGACTCTGCACGGGGCCAAGGGCCTGGAATTCGACGTGGTGTTCCTGCCCGGGTGGGAGGAAGGCGTGTTCCCCAGCCAGCGCACCCTGGACGAGAACGGCATCGCCGGGCTGGAGGAGGAGCGGCGGCTGGCCTATGTCGGCATCACGCGCGGGCGCAAACGTGTCTATATCAGCCACGCCGCCAACCGCCGTATCCATGGTACCTGGGCCACGGCCATTCCGTCGCGTTTCGTGGAGGAATTGCCGGCCGACCATATCGAGACGGAGAACAATCCCGGCATCGGTGGGACCGGATTCGGCAATGTTCGTGAAAGCGCCTATGGCGGCGGGTTCGGTGGCGGCTGGGGTGGGGGTGGCTTCGGCGACCGCTTCAACCGCATGGGCCAGAAAGCGGCGCAAGCCCCGGCACGGGCCGGCGGCCGGCTGATCGAGGGCACGGTGGTGGACGTGACCGCGCGCAAGCGCCCCGACCGTGCCTTCAATCCCGGCGACCGGGTGTTCCACACCAAGTTCGGCTATGGCACGGTCAAGGCGGTGGAGAATGACAAGCTGGAGATTGCGTTCGATCTGTCGGGTATCAAGAAGGTGATGGACAGTTTCGTGGTACCGGCCGACCAGGCGGGGTGACCCTGCAATTCCCCACATTGCCGTTGGGCCCCACCGTTCACTCCTCTCAACCGTCATCCCGGCGAAAGCCGGGACCCAGGGTGACAGGTGCTACGGTTGAGTTCGCGTCGCTAAACGCTGCCCATATGTAGGGCTTGTGGCCCCTGGGTCCCGGCTTGCGCCGGGATGACGAAGGAAGGGTGGTTGGTTATTGGGGGCGTCGTACCTTCACCCCACCAGCTCGTCCCGCGCCAGATCCAGCATCGGCAGGAAGGCGGTATGTTCCTGCGCCCCGGCCAGGGCATAGCGCCGGTCGAAAATGTAGCAGGGCACGGCCTGCACCCCCAGCTGGCGGGCCTGGGCGTCGCTGCCGCGCACGGCCGCCATGTCGGCCTCGCCCTCCAGTTGGTCGATCACCGGGCCTGGGTCCAGTCCCTGTTCGGCGGCGATGCGGGCCAGAATGGTGATATCGCCGATATCACAGCCCTGCTGGAAATAGGCATGGAACAGCGCCATGGCGATGTCCGTGGCCTTGCCCCAGCGTTCGGCGAAGCGGACCAGCCGATGAGCCTGAAGCGTGCTGGGGATGCGGCGGATCAGGTCCAGGCGCAGGTGCAGGCTTTCGCGCGCCGCCGCCTGTTCAACCACGGCATTCATCTGCCGCACCCGCTCCGGCCCGCCGAACTTGGCGGTGAAATAGAGGTCCCGGTCCATGCCATCAGCCGGCAGGTCGGGGTTCAGCTGAAAGGGCATCCAGCGTATATCCACCCGCACGCCCGGCCGTTCCGACAAGGCACGGTCCAGCCGCACCTTGCCCAGAAAACACCAGGGACAGATCAGGTCGGAATAGATCTCGATCAGCATGCCCATCCCCGATGCCCCGGTGCCACACCTCACCATATAACCCCATTTCGCCAAGGGGGCGAGGGGGCGGCACCGCGCATGATCCATTGCATGGACAACCGCACGGGATCATGATGTGAAAAATTTGTGAAGGTCGGGCGGTTGGGAACCCCACTATGACCAATATCCTGACAGGCGTACAACTTGCCTCCGCCTTCGTTGGCCACGCGACGCTGCTTCTGGCCGTCAACCTGACCCATGACCTTGATCCGGTTCTGTCGGGCTTCCTGCCCGCCGAGGTGCCGACGGCGGACGAGTTGCTGGACGATCATGTGCTGATCGGTCAGGTGATCCGCGCGCCGCGTGGCGATAGCAGACTGGAACGGACCTTGGCCTGGCTGGAACAGGTCTGGTTCACCATGCCGGATCGGTCCGCGGTGCTGCCCCTGGTGTGCCAGGAATTGGACATGCGCCGCCACACGCCGGTGATCTTCGATCTGGATGAAGGGCTGGTCCGGGCCGCCAACATGCTGGACATGCTGGTCCGCCAGTGCGCGGGCCTGATGGATACGGCCCCCTTGGCCGGCATCCTGGCCCTGCTGCGGCAATGGCAGACCGACCGACGACGGGAGACGCTGCTGGAACTGGAGCGCCGTTGCCTGCCCTTGTTGGGAATGGAGGATGGAACGCCGACGACCGAGCAGGTCCGCCGCATCCGTTTCCTGGCGCTGGAAGGGGCGCTGCTGGCCGACGAATATCTGACCCTGCATTTCGACCCGCAGGCGCTGGGCGACTGGGATTTGGCGGAACTGACCCGCCTGATCCGCACCCGATACCCGCTGCTGCGCCGGCGGGATGTGGAGCAGATGGTGGCCGCCCAGGGCCCGCAGGTCCGGGCGGCCGTTGCCTGATATCAGGGGGTATTGAGGGCGCCGGCCAGGGACTGCGCCTCCGGCCGGTAGAAATGCCGGTCCACCAGGATGGCGCGCGGCTGGGTCTTCTGGCCATAGAACTTGTCGTTGAACTCGCTGCGCGGCGCGATGACGGAGCCTTCCACGGCCATGCCGCCGAACAGGCCACTGGTCTTGGCATAGACATAGATGTCCGCCGACAGGCCGACGCCGTAGGAGGCGCCGACACCGGTGCCCAGCTCACCGATGGCGACATTGGCATCGGCGCCCAGCTTCACCTTGCGGTCGATGACAGCGTCGAGCCCTTTTTGCGTCATGATGACCATCATCATCTCCGACGCCTGCCCGCCGAATTGCAGGCCGAAGCTGGCTTCGGCCAGGGTATAGAAGGCAGGGCCACTCCAGGCGCCGTCATCGCCACGGGCTACCATGACACCGGTGCCGCCGCCGCCGCCGATGAAGAAGCCGGCCTGGATGACGTTGGGCAGGATCAGTACGGCGCGTGCCCGGCCGACCAGGGTCTTCAGGTCCTTGTATTGTGGATCGGTGAGCAGGGTCAGCGCCGTGACCCGCGCCCGCTCCACCATCAGTTCAGGTTCCGTCAGGGCCTGGGCCGGGCGCACCAGGGCGGACACCGCCAGGGTCAGGCCGAACAGGGCCATCACGAACCGCTTCATCTCTCCGCTCCCTTATCTGGCGAACATCATTCTCAATGCCCGCATTGCCAAGTCAACGCAAGCGGCCCTGCATCGCACCCTAACAGGGCGGAATATTGGCACCGATGAGGCGCCAATGTGCTGACCCATCCCCCAGGCGCAGATGGTCCAGCCGGAACAGGTGCCAATGATCGACCGCCACCGACAGCACCCCCGCCGGCCCCAGGCCCAGCGCCAGGGCCAGTGCGGCGCGGATGGGGCCGGCATGGCCCACCATCACGATGTCGCGCCCGGCATGCGCATCCGTCTCGCGCCCGATGGCGGTGGCCACCCGGTCGTACAGCGCGGCGAAGCTTTCACCGCCGGGTGGGGCATTGCCGGACGGATCCTGCCAGAATCGGTCGGCCGCTGCGCGGTCACTTTCCCAGATATCTGCATGGGTGCGGCCCTGCCAAAGGCCGAAATCCTGTTCCGTCAGGTCCGGAATGCAGATGGTCGCCTGATCAGGGGCCAGCGCCGCCGCCGACCGGCCGGTGCGCGACAGCGGGGTGGTCAGCCAGACGGCATCTCTGGGCAGCCGCCGACGGGCGCCATCAATCATTCCGGTATCGGAAAGATCAACCTCGGCATCCAGCCATCCCGTGATGGTGCCGGCCGGCTGGACCAGGGGGGCATGCCGCACCCACCACCAGCGTGTGCCCTTGGTGCCGTCACTCATGTCGAAGCCGGAATGACTGCTGCCAGGGCCAGGAGGAAGCCGATCTCCCCCATCTGCTGTCCGGCCCCCAGCACATCGCCGGTTACCCCGCCGATCTGCCGCCTGGCCAGCCGCGCCACGGCCCAGACGGCCCCGGCCGATACCGCCATGACGGCCAGGCTGACGGTGCCGCTGTCCAGATGCAGCTTGTTCAGGGTGGTGGCGGCCAGGGTGAACCCGATCAGCAGGGCCACCAGGGCGCGGGCACTGTCCGGCCGCCCCTGATCTGCCGAGACACCTTTCAGCCGCGCATCGGGCAGGGCCAGCTTCACCAGCGGCAGCAGCCCGCGCGAAAAGGCGTGTGCGCCGATCAGGGCCAGGGCCACGATGCGCGGATCGGCCAGCGTGGCCAGCACGCCGACGCGGGCCAGCACCACCAGGATCAGCGACATCGACCCATAGGTGCCGACGCGGCTGTCCTTCATGATCTCCAGCTTGGTGTCCTTGTCGCGCCCGCCGCCGAACCCGTCGGCGACGTCGGCCAGGCCATCCTCGTGCAGGGCGCCGGTCAGCCAGGTCAGCGCCGCCACCGTCACCACGCCCGCCAGCAGCGGCGCCAGCCCCGCATAGGCCAGCACCCAATAGAGCGCGCCGCCCGCCGTCCCGATCAGGCAGCCGACAATGGGGAACCAGGGCAGGGCACGGCGATTGAGGTCATCCGGCCACTCCCCCTTCCAGCGCAGGGGCAGGCGGGTCAGGAAGATGGTGGCCGCCATGAATTCCGCGAGCGGATGGGGCCTGTGCTGCTTTGTTGCATCGCTCATGACATCGGTATAGGCCAGTGTGGCTTTTGCCGCCAGCGCCGTTCCGGCCCTCTTGCAGGGGGCCAGACGGTAACCATCATCCTCGCTGCTTCAGGAACGTCCCATGTCCGGCCATCATGATCATCCCCATCATCCCCATGATGAAGAGGGCCTGCCCTCGCTGGCGGAAATCCGCCGCGTGCTGCCCGACCTGCCGGGACCGGACCTGGAGGCGGCAACCGCCGCGTTGCAGCGCGAACAGACGCTACTGAAGCCGCCCGGCGCGCTGGGCCGGCTGGAGGAACTGGTGCAATGGCTGGCCACATGGCAGGGCAACGCTCCGCCGGAATTGACCCATCCGCGCATCGTCATCTTCGCCGGCGCCCATGGCATCGCGGCCCGCGGCGTCTCGGCCTATCCGCCCAGCGTCACGGGGCAGATGGTGCAGGCCTTCATCAACGGCCAGGCCGCCATCAACCAGCTGGCCGAACTGCATGATGCCGATCTGCGCGTGCATGAGATGGACCTGGACCACCCCACCGCCGACTTCACCCAAGGGCCGGCGATGAGCGAGGAGGTCTGCGCACGGGCTGCCGCCTATGGCATGATGGCGGTGGAGCCGGGCCTGCATCTGCTGTGCGTGGGCGAAATGGGCATCGGCAACACGACCAGCGCCGCCGCCCTGTGCGCCGCCCTGTTCGGTGGCCCGGCGTCCGACTGGGTCGGTCCCGGCACGGGCGTGGATGCCGATGGCATCAAGCGTAAGATCGCGGTGGTGGAGGCCGGGCTGGCCGCCAATCCTACGGCACTGACCGATCCGTTCGAGGCGCTGCGCTGCCTGGGCGGGCAGGAACTGGCGGCCATCATGGGCGCCATCATCGCCTGCCGGCTGGCCCGCGTGCCCGTGGTGCTGGACGGCTTCGCCTGTACCGCCGCCGCCGCCGTGCTGTACAAGGCCGATCCCAAGGCGCTGGACCATTGCATCGTGGCCCATCGCAGTGCCGAGCCCGGCCATGCCCGCCTGCTGGCCGCCCTCAACAAGCGGCCCTTGTTCGAATTCGACATGCGTCTGGGCGAAGGATCGGGGGCGGCCCTGACCATCCCGGTGCTGAAATCCGCCCTGGCCTGCCACCTGAACATGGCCACCTTTGCGGAGGCCGGTGTGTCGGGCAAGGGCGACAAGCCCGGCGGGTCGATGCATTGAGGAGTTAAATCGGTGCCCAAAGCCGGCGATCAAAGCTGAAGCGGCGGCTGCCGATGACGCGGGCGCTGTTTGCCTCCGGATGGGCGGGATTCAGCAGCAGGTTGCGGCTTTCAGGCACGATCAGCGATGGCACCGACAGGACCGGCGTGCGCGCCGACCGCAGCCAGTCGGTGCCGAACCCGGCGGTGTCGTCGGGCACCGTCTCGACATTCTCCACCGCCAACCCCGCCAGCGACACGCGGCTCAACATGTAATCCAGGGGCAGCAAGTCCGGGGCCAAATCCAGGTGCACCCGCACCTCCAGCACGGCCAGTGCCGCCGTTTCCGCCAGATAGACCACCGGCAGGCCGGGCCGGTTCCAGCGCCCCCCATACAGTCGTGCACCCTCACCTGACGGGTCGGCGAAGGGGGCGCGGCAGATGCGCCAGCCGATGGTCACGCGGCGATCCCGTGCGCGATGCGGCCCAGCAGGGTCTCCACCGCCCTGGCCCCCTCATCAGTGTCCAGCAGGTCCAGCGGCCGTTCCCCGTCCAGCGCCGTCGTGGCGCGGCGCAACCAAAGCCCGGCGCGGTCCCGGTCACCGAATGTTTCTTCCGCTGTGGCCAGCAAGCGCAGCACGCGGACCAGCCGGTCCGATTGCTCCGCCGTCAGCCGACCCGTCTTGCGCCGGTTGGAAAGCGTGCGGCGAGGCAGAACGATGCGATCCAGTTCCACGGCGTTCAGCAGCCCGCTGTCCAGGATATGGTCGACGGTGCCGATGGGCAGCCCGGCGCGAATGGCGCGCATTAGGTCCATCCCGCTATTACCTATGATCTCTGCGATCCGTGCCGGCTGCATCATCCGCTCCTGGCCATTTGCCCCAATCATATGGGCATTCGGCCCAATGGAACAATGGCCCAATGTTCCAAGACTCCAATGATCCAATGCGCCAATATTGAATCCCGGTGCCGGATTGGCCCATCCTGCCGCCCATTCCGGCCGGAGACATCCCATGAAACCCATCACCCTTGATCGCGCCCTGCGCGCCCAATGTCGGACCTTCCTGCATGGTCATGGCCCCATCAGCCCGCGCGACTGGATGACCCGGCTGCTGTCGATGCCGGAGATCGAGCTGCCGGGCGACGAGTACAATGCCGGCCCGACCATCGATGCCTTGCAGCAGCAGGTGGCGGGCCTGCTGGGCAAGGCGTCCTCCCTGTTCTTCCACAAGGCCGTGGTGGGACAGCAGGCGGTGTTGTTCGCGCATCGGGAACGCACGGGCCGGCGGCTGGTGGCCGTGCATCCGAAAAGCCACATTGCCATCGACGAGTCCGATGCCGTGGAACGGCTCAGCGATATCAGGCTGGCCCGCATCGGTCCGGACGACGCACCGTTCACGCTTTGCGACTTGAAGGGCGTGCAGGAACCGTTGGCCGCCGTCGTCGTGGAACTGCCGCTGCGCAATGCCGGCTTCCGGGCGCCGGATTGGGAGGCATTGGTCGCCATCTCCGCCTGGTGCCGGGAGCAGGGCATCGCCTTCCACCTGGATGGGGCGCGGCTGTGGGAGACGCAGCCCTTCTATGGCCGATCGCTAGCGGAGATATCGTCCCTGGCCGACAGTGTCTATGTCAGCCTTTACAAGGGGCTGGGCGCGCCCGGCGGGGCGTTGATCGCGGGCCAGGCCGAATTCCTGGAGACCTTGAAGCCCTGGCGGTCGCGCATGGGTGGCAATCTCTACACGGCCTTTCCATTCGTGCTGGGCGGGCTCTACGGGTTGCGCCATTTCCTGCCGCGCATGGGGGATTACCATGCCCGTGCCGTGGCATTGGCCGCCGCGCTGGCCGCGCGCGACGCGCCCTGGGCCGCCGATCGGGTTATGTGCAATTCCTTTCGCCTGATCTGGCCCGTCGCCGCCGCCTCCCTGGCCGGTGCGCTGGAACGCGCCGCGCGGGAGGAGGGGGTGTGGAGCTTCGGCCGCGTGCTGTCGCTGCCGGTCCGGGACCATTGCTTCACGGAGATGGTGGTGGGCGAAGCGACGATGGCCCACGAACCGGACGCACTGGCCGCCCGGTTCGCCCAACTGCTGGCGGAAGCGCGGGCCTAACCCCGCACCCCCGTCACCCGGTCGACCATGGCCCGGATGGCGGTCACCTGCGGTCCCTTGCGGGTGCCATAGAGGAAGCGCGCCTTTTCGCCGCCCGTCGTGGCATAGCCCCACCAGTCCCAGCAGCCCTCCGGATTGACCGTGCCGCCGATCAGGTCCAGCCGGCTCAGCGTCTGCGGGAACAGCACGATCAGCCGGTTGGTGTCGGCCCATTCGCGATAGCCCGTGCTTTCCGGATAGAGCGTGCCCTTCAGCGCCTCGGCCGACTGGCCGCAACCATGCAGGGCCACGTGCAACCGGCAATCCTCCCCCGCCTGGCAGGATTTCGGCACGAAGACATAGCCCGTGGCGCCCAGGCTGATGGCGCGCGCATCGCCGCCGGGCGCGAATTCATTCTGGTCGAAGGCGACCAGACTGCCCGTCACCTGGTTGGCCTTGGGGTTCAGCGGGCCCAACAGATGGGTCAGCATCTGGCCGGCCCCGTCCAGGTCGCACTTGCCGATATAGGGGCTTTGCAGCACGCCACAGGCCTTGCCCGCCGCCAGCGTGGGGAAGGTGTGATTGCCCTTCAGCGGCGGAAATGCGATCTGTTCAGGCTTCAGCCCCAGGGTTGCGTAGAATTCCGCCACGGCCTTCATGCTTTGCGGCAGGACGACGGCGTCCTTGTTGCCGATCATCAGGAACACCTTGTCGTCGGCTAGGTTGGCCAGGTCGGCGATGTCGCCGCTGTCGGCGAAGCGCCTGGCCTGACTCAGCGAGGCCTTGGCCGACGGTTCCGGCAGCCCGCCGAAGGTACGGTCGCAGGCGCTGTTGCCGAATGCCTTGTCGAACTGCGCCTTGGTGAAGCAGGTGCAGCTTCCCGTGGCCCGCGTCGACGAGCCCTGGGCGCAGTAATAGGGTCCGCCTGCGAAGATGCCGGCCCCCTGGATGATGTCGGAATGCGCCACATGCAGCTGATGCGCCATGAAGGCGCCAGAGGACAGGCCGGACACCGTCGTCTGGCCCGGCGCCACCTTGTAGGCCTTCAGCGGTTCGGCGGCCCCGGCCCGGAAGGCCAGCGCCACGAACATCAAAAACACGAGCCCGCGAAGCAGGAAACCCATCATCGCCTCCCATCACCAGGATATCATGCAGGGCCGCAATCATGCCGCACTGCAACATAGAGATACGCCAGTCCGAACTTGATATCCAGTTGCAAATCTCCTTTTGATATTTAAAAGCCATAGTGCTTGTAGAGCTGACAGCCTGCTGCCGCAGGGGCGCCATCCCGCACCGCCGGGTGACCCGCCGCCCCGCCCATGCTAAGAACCCGCCGCCGAACGGCAGCAGCAGGGGAAGGGTGCCATGAAGATTCTGGTCGTGGGTTCCGGCGGTCGCGAACATGCGCTGTGCTGGTCCATCAAGCGCTCGCCCCTGTGCAGCCGGCTCTATTGCGCGCCCGGCAATGCCGGCATCAAGGACGTGGCTGAGATCGTGTCCCTGGCCGCCAACGACGTGGCCGGCATCACCGCCTTTGCCCGCGACAATGGCATCGATTTCGCCGTGGTGGGGCCGGAGGAACCGCTGGTGCTGGGTCTGGCTGACAGTCTGCGCGCCATCGGCATCCCCACCTTCGGCCCGTCGCAGGCGGCTGCCGCCCTGGAAGGGTCCAAGGGCTTCATGAAGGATGCCGTGGCCCGTTTCGGTGTGCCTACCGCGGCGTACGGCCGCTTCACCGACATCGCCGCCGCCAAGGATTTCGTGGCCCGCCAGGGGGCGCCCATCGTGGTGAAGACCGACGGGTTGGCCGCCGGCAAGGGTGTCACCATCTGCCAGAGCGTGGAGGAGGCGTTTGCCGCCATCGAGGAGGCCATGGTCGGTCGCCGCTTCGGCGATGCCGGGGCCGAACTGGTGATCGAGGAATTCCTGGATGGGGAGGAGGCCAGCTTCTTCGCCATCTGCGACGGCACCAACGCCGTGGCCCTGGCCGGTGCCCAGGACCATAAGCGTGCCTATGACGGGGACCAGGGCCCCAACACCGGTGGCATGGGCACCTATAGTCCCGCCCCCGTGCTGACGCCCGCCATCGAGGCGCGGATCATGGAAGAGATGATTCTGCCCACGGTCCGCGGCATGGCGGCCGAGGGCAAACCGTTCATCGGCGTGCTGTTCGCCGGCATCATGGTGGTGGACGGCCCCGACGGGCAGCCGTTCCCCAAGCTGCTGGAATATAATGTTCGCTTTGGCGATCCGGAATGCCAGGTGCTGATGCGCCGCCTGAAATCCGATCTGGTGCCGTTGCTGCTGGCTGCGGCCAAGGGCGATGTCTCTGGTCAGGTGCCGGAATGGCACGACGAGGCGGCCTTGTGCGTCGTCATGGCGGCCGAAGGCTATCCCGGCGATTATGTGAAGGGAACCCGCATCGGCAACCTGGCGCAGGCAGCCCAGGTGGATGGGGTGGAGATTTTCCATGCCGGCACCAGGGAAGGGGCCGACGGTGCCATCCTGGCCAATGGTGGCCGCGTCCTGGGCGTCACCGCCATCGCACCCCGCGTGGCCGATGCCCGCACCCAGGCCTATGCGGCGGTGGACCGCATCGACTGGAAGGAGGGATTCTGTCGCCGCGACATCGCCTGGCGCGCCATGGCGCGTGGATTGTAAATAGTTTAAGGAAACGAACGATCGTCAGGGACGAATCGGAAGTCCGGTTCTGTGCCGATGGGATGGGGTTTCCAAGTGCGCCCTGATGGTTGCATCCGGTCGGATATTATTGAAAGCCCTATCGCCGCCGGTCGAACATACCCATGGCATGGGCCGTGTGCAGGGCCAGCGGCGCCATCCAGGCCACCAGCGGATAGAAGAACCACACCTTGTCAGGCGTGGTGATGAAGTTTACCGGCACGATGATCACGGCGAAGATGAAGTAGGCCAGCAGATGGTTCAGCAACTGGCTGCGTCGCCGTTTCACGATCGGGTGGGTGTCGGGCAGGGACATCGAGGATGGGGCCTTTTCCGGTAACGCGCGGATCACAGCATAGCGCGACCGGCCTTGGATGCCAGCGCCGAACCTGTTGATCACACCCACCCCCTCGGGCCACAATGACGCATATTCCCTTGATCCAAAAGCAGCCGCCATGGACCTCAACCGCACCTTCGCCCAGGCCGTTACCCATCAGAACGAGGGCCGCTGGGCCGAGGCGGAGGCGCTTTACCGCAAGGTCGACAAGGCCCGGCCCGGCTCCGCCCCTGTCAGCTGGAACCTGGGCGTGGTGCTGAAGGCGCAGGAGAAGTGGGAACAGGCGCTGGCCGCTTTCGAACGGGCAGGCAAGGCCGATCCCGGCTTCCGAGGTCTCAACTTCAATATCGGGCTCTGCCTGCAGAAACTGAACCTCAAGGAAGAGGCGGCGGCGGCCTTTGAGAAGTCGGTGGCGGTGGAACCGCAGGATCCTGTGGGCCGCTTCAATCTGGCTGCCGCCTATCGCGATCAGGAGAAGCTGGAGGCGGCCCTGGCACAGGTGGATGCGGCCCTGGCCTTGCAGCCCGATTTCGTGGAGGCGCAACTACTTCAATCAAAGTTGCGCACAGGGATGTTGCCGCTCTGGCACGTGCCCATGGTCAATGACGCCCCCCGCAATGATGCCTATGCGGCGGCCATCCAGGCGCAGGTGAAGCCGGGCGACCTCGTGCTGGAGATCGGCACGGGCTCTGGCCTGCTGGCCATGATGGCCGCCAAGGCTGGCGCAAAGGTGGTGACGTGCGAGGCGGTGCCCTGGATTGCACAGACGGCGCGGGCCGTGATCGCGGCCAACGGCCTGTCCGACCGCATCACCGTGGTCAATACCCTCTCCACAGCGCTGGAGGTGGGAGCTGTGCTGCCGCGCCGGGCCGATGTGCTGCTGTCGGAGATCGTGGCCAGCGATTTCCTGTCCGAACGCATCATCCCCGCTGTGGCCGATGCGCGTGCCCGGCTGCTGACCCAGGAGGCCCGCATCCTGCCGGCGCGTGGGGGTGTGCGCTGTGCGCTGGCAGGGGGCGAACTGTTGGAAAAGCACCTGTTCACCGGCCCGACGAACGGCTTCGACCTGTCGGCCTTCAACCGGCTGTATCCGCGCTCGGTGCGTTACGACGCCCGGTTGGTGCAGCCGCTGGCCCTGTCAGCGCCCGTCGATCCGTTCAGCTTCGATTTCACCGGTGGGCCGATTCCGGGCAACGAACATGTACGCTTCACCCTGCCTGCCACGGCCGACGGGCGCTGTGTCGCTCTGGCGCAATGGGTCTGGCTTGATTTTGGCGGTGGCGTCAGCTTCGAGAACAGTCCCTTCATCGACAGTCCGGCCAGTGGTTGGCAGCCCGGATTCTATCTGCCTGACCGTCCGATGGACGTGAAACGGGGCCAGCCGCTGGCTCTTGATGCGCATCATGACGGCTTCAATGTCTGGCTGAGCTTCCGCAAATAGCTCAAAAAGAAAAAATCCCCGGCGACCATCGTCACCGGGGACTTCATTGCCGAGCGCGAAAGCCTATTCGCTTTCGGTTTCGGTGTAATCCCGGATGTCCGCCGGATCCCAGATGGCACCCCTGCGGCGTCGGCCCCCTGGGGTTGCAGCGGCAGGTGCTGCTGCGGTCGCGGCCTTGGGCTGGCGCTTGCTTCCCGGTACGGGGCCACGGCGGCGCGGCGCCTCAATGATATCGGCTGGGGCCGTGCTGAGCACCGGCGTGCTGTACTGGCGGTTGGCGGCGGCGGCGGCGGCGGCTTCCTCGTCATAGCCGGCATTGGGCGAAATGGCACGCAGCAGCGATCCGACAGCATCCGCGATCTCATCCGGCGCCGACTTCCAGGCCCGCAACAGGTCCAGTTCACGACGCGACAGGATGGGCGAGGAACCTTCGGCCGTGGCGGCGAAGCTTTCCGGCGGACGGCGCATGTCCGGCACATCCAGCCCATCGAAGAAGAATGTCAGCGGCACATCCAGAATATCGGCTAGACGATAGAGTTTTCCCACGGAAACACGATTGGATCCGCGCTCGTACTTCTGAACCTGCTGGAAAGTAATTCCCAAAGCCTTGGCCAAATCCGACTGGCTCATGCCCAGAAGGCCTCGACGAAGTCTGATACGACCAGCCACATGGTTTTCAATTACGGTCTCAAGGGCAGCGACAGCTGCATTTTTGCTCCGTCTCGGCATCGAACTCTATTGCCCCCTATTCCGCGTTCCTATGGCAACGTCGTGGACCACGCAAAGTTCCGTGGTCCACGATTGCCACTGTTCTCATGATTCCGGCGCAGCATTGCGCCGGAATAGCACTCAGGCTTTCGCCGGCATATTAACCTTAGAGCCGATACTAGCAAGTACGCAGCTCAACGTTCCGTCATGCTATGGTATGGCAATATCTGCGATTCTGACCCAACTGTCCATAACTTGTATGTCTTTGGGCCGAATTGACCATCGCAGTGGAAGCTCCACACCAAGAAATCGAGAAAGATTGGCCAATTTTGCTGGTGCAGCCTCCCTTTGGTTGTCTTCGACTGCCAAGTGAGCAACTATCTACCGCAATAAAGTAAAATTCGATCTATCTGATCGTGGGCGTTTCCGCCCATGCGGGTATTGCGTGACAATTATACTACCACATCCCCCAGACTTGTCGATAAACCTTGGACTCGGGGATACCGACATTGGCTATCGACCAGGACCGGCTTTCCGTTCCGATTTTTCACGATGAAATTCCGGAATCCTATCGTTCCGTCAAGCAGCATTTTCAATTTTTGTCACAAGCAGGGTCGCGGCCAGACCATAAACCTGTCTTTCAGCGCGAAGAACACCCAACCACTCGCGCAGGCTCTCCTGTACGAACGGGTCTTTGGCACTCTCGATCTCAATCTCCGTTTCGATGATCAGCCTGTCGAGCAGTCGGGCGTGGACGATCGCGGCCTCGCGGATATGCAGTGCGATAGGTTGGGCCGGCATTCAGGGGCGCTCCGGACAGGAAGGCGTGGCAATGTTGTGACCATAATCGCCCGAGAACGCCCATTTTGCGCGCGGAAATAGGAGGTAGCTCCTTTGCAATCAGCCGTTGGTGGCGGCGCCCCGGCCCAGATCCAGCGTCATCCGCAATGATGGCTGGCCCAAGCGGGCGCGGTAGAGATGAACATTCTCCAGCACGCGCTGGACATAGTTGCGGGTCTCGTAGATCGGCATGGTTTCGATCCAGTCGATGACGTCGACTCCGTTGCCCCTGGGGTCGCCATAATCGCGCACCCATCCCGCCACCCGGCCTGGACCGGCATTGTAGGATGCGATGGCCAGCACGTAGGACCCGCCGAACCGATCCACAAGATCGGCCAGATATGTCGATCCCGTCTCCACATTATATCGCGGATCGGCGGTCAGCCGGGTGGCGGTGGCGCTGGTACTACTCTTGGCGGGCGGCTTCTTCTGCTTGGTGTCCTTCTTCTTGCTCTTGGCCTGGGTGGTGGTGGCCGGTTTCGCAGCCGGCTTGGCCGACGTCCTGTTCACCCCGGCGGCCGTGGTCGGCATCACCTGCATCAGGCCGCGGGCCCCGGCGGAGCTGACGGCGTCGGCGACGAAATTGCTTTCCTGACGGATGATGCCATGGATCAGGGCGGCCTCCGGCCGGGCAGGGGCGCGCATGTCAAGCAGCGGGAATCCCGCTTGGCGCAGTACGAACCCATCCTGCCAGGCGGCGCGAGAGGTTGTGACGGCCAGATCCTTGCGTTTCAATGACAGGGCCAGTTCTCCCACCAGCTGATATTCCTCCCCCGTCTTGGCGTCGGCGGTCAGCTTGCGCAGGAACAGGGTGGTGCGATCGCCGTCCGCCCCCTCGATGCGGGCCAGCAGCTGCACGATCCGCACCATCTCGCGCTTCTTGAACGCCTTCTGCTGCTCTTCCGTCGGCACCGGTTCCACCGGCATGGCGCTGCCGGGCGGGCGGTCCAGCCGGTCGGCGGCCAGCAAGCCATAGAAGGTACCGCCATAGGTGGTGGCCGTATCGAACCAGGTGGCGGCCCGCTCCTTGTCACCCAGCGCGTCCAGCGCGCGGCCGGCCCAATAGGCGCCGCGTGAGCGGCTAACGGGGGAGGCGGTGCCACGGAACAGCGTCTCGAAATGCCTCAGCGCCTCATCGGGCTTGTTCAGCTTGCGCAATGCCAGCCATCCGGCCAGGAATTCCGCCTGGGCGAAGGCCAGGCCGTCCCGGGCGCCATGGGCGGAGACCAGTTCATAGGCGCGGGCATACTGTTCCGTTTCCATCAGCCGGCGGGCCAGGATATGGCGTTCCACCCACCAGTCGGCGCCGTGCGCCTCCTCCTGCGCCGGCTTGACGGCGAAGGCCTCCATGGCGCCGGCATCCATGTCCTTGCGGCGGCGCCAGCGGGTGCGGTCGTACAGCAGACCGGGATCATTCTGCAACTCAGCCGGGACGCGGCGCAGCGCGCCATCCACGCCGGGCGACTGGGCGGCCAGGGCGATGCGCGCCTCGGCCACGGCCTGACGGCCCGGATCGACCAGCGGCATGACGCGGCGCGCTTCATCGACCTTTTCCGCCCACAGCAGCTGGTCCAGGCGTGCGGCATGGTCGGCTGGGCGCAGCAACCCGACATAGCGTTGGCGGAAATCCCGCTCCTCCTGCGTGCCGAAGCTGCCATTGATATAGCGGTCGCGGATCAGGGTGATGGCTTTGTCCGACGCCCCGGTCTCCATCAGTGCGTCGCCATAGCGGCCCAGGCCCACCAGCGTCAAAGGCGGGTTCTTCTCGAACCATTCCCGCATCTCTCGGTAGGGCATGTCCGACGGCATCACGCTTTCGGCATTGCGGCGCAGCGCCGTCTGGTTGGGCCAGTCGGGGTGACGCTTCATGAAGGCGGTGAGGGATTCCCAGCTCGCATCGGCGCCGCCCTGCGTCAATTCCATCCATAGCAGCAGCTGTGAGGCCAGTTCGTCCGGGGCGCGGCGGACCAGGCGCTGGGCCTCGTCCATCTTGCCCTGGTCGGCGGCGCGCAACGCCTGCTTGTAGACGGCGATCTCGCTGGTGGCCGAGCTGCCGCCGGCGGCCTGTGCCAATCCGGTCAGGCCAAGCCCCATTCCCAGGCAGACCAGCATCGCCGCCAGGGCACGGCCTGCCGCCTTGTTTCGGACCATGGGGCTGTTTAAGGTTCGCGCCTTCATTCGTTCTGACCGGAGTAGCTTGCCATGTTCAAGGGTTCCATCGTCGCACTGATCACGCCGTTCCGCGATGGGAAGGTGGATGAGGTCGCGTTCCAGGACTTCGTGGACTGGCAGATCAAACAGGGGACGCACGGCGTGGTTCCGGTCGGCACGACCGGCGAATCGCCGACGCTGAGCCATGAGGAGCATCGTCTGGTCATCTCCCAGGCTGTTGAGGTGGCCAAGGGCCGCGTTCCCGTGATCGCCGGCACCGGTTCCAACTCGACGGAAGAGGCCATCCAGTTGACCCGTCACGCCAAGCAGATCGGTGCCGACGCCGCGCTTGTGGTGACACCTTATTACAACAAGCCGTCGCAGGAAGGTCTTTATCAGCATTACAAGGCCATCCATGACGCCGTCGATATACCCATCATCATCTACAATATCCCTGGCCGCAGCGTCATCGACATGTCTGTCGCAACCATGGCCCGTCTGGCGAAGCTGCCCAACATCATCGGTGTGAAGGATGCCACGGCCGATCTGGTCCGCCCCCTGCGCACCCGCGTGGAGATCGGGCCCGACTTCTGCCAGCTTTCCGGCGAGGATGCCACCGCCACGGCATTCCTGGCCCAGGGTGGGGTGGGTTGTATCTCCGTCACGGCCAATGTCGCACCGGCGCTCTGCGCCCAGATGCAGAATGCTTGGGCTGCCGGCGACCTGGTCGAGATGGCCCGCATCCGCGACATCCTGATGCCCCTGCATCATGCGATGTTCGTGGAGACCAGCCCGGCGCCGGTGAAATATGCCGCCAGCCTGCTGGGCAAGTCCAGCCCCGAGGTGCGCCTGCCGCTGGTGGCGTGCAGTGCGGAGGGCCGCGTCGCCGTGGAAGAGGCGATGCGCAAGGCCGGCTTGATCGGCTGAATACATTGAACTCTGCGGAACGTCCCCCCATAACAGGGGGGACGTTTTTCATTTCTGAATCGGATTGCCTGAGCGATGGCTAACAACGCGCCCGAGCGCAAATACGCGGCACAGAACCGCCGGGCCCGCTTCGATTACTTTATCGAGGACACGGTGGAGGCCGGCATCATGCTGACCGGCACAGAGGTCAAGTCGCTGCGTGGCGGCAAGGCCTCCATCCTGGAAAGCTATGCCGGCGATGTCGGCGGGGAGCTGTTCCTGGTCAATTCCTACATCCCCGAATATGGCCAGGCCGGCGCCTGGCTGCAGCACGACCCCAAGCGCCCGCGCAAGCTGCTGGTCCGCAAGCGCGAGATGGTGAAGATGTTTGCCGCCATCCAGCGTCAGGGCATGACCCTGGTGCCCATGTCCATCTATTTCAACGACCGCGGCATGGCCAAGGTCGAGATCGGCATCGCCAAGGGCAAGAAGCAGGGCGATAAGCGCGAAACGGAAAAGGCGCGCGACTGGCAGCGCGACAAGGCGCGGTTGATGCGGGCACGCGGGTGACAGGATCGGACTGCGATTGGTGCGCCTATTGCGTCACACAACTGCAATTTTAATTGCAATTTAACCACCTTGCCTTCCCAAGCCGCCCGGATGCGATATCGTTCCCCGGTGGTTTGATCGTTCCGGGGCGGAACGGCGACTGAATGAGGTCGGAGGGAAGTAAATGGGGAAGCAGTGGCTTAAGGTTGGTACGGCATTGGCCGGGTTCCTGACCGTGGCGGGGGGCGCCCAGGCTCAGCAGCCCGCCGATGTCGAGGAAATCGTCGTCACCGGCACGCGCCGCGCCGACCGGACCCTGGCGGAATCGCCGGTGCCGGTGGACGTGATTTCGGCGGGTGAGCTGGAGCGGTCGGGCCTGGGGGAGGTCAACAAGGTGTTGAATGCCCTTGTGCCCTCCTTCAACTTTCCGCAGCCGACCATCACCGATGGTACCGACCATATCCGCCCGGCCACCCTGCGCGGCCTGTCACCCGACCACACGCTGGTGCTGATCAATGGCAAGCGGCGTCACAATACGGCGTTGCTGAACCTGAACGGTTCCGTGGGGCGCGGTTCCACGGGCGCCGATCTGAATTCCATTCCCGCCTCGGCCATCCGCCGGATCGAAGTGCTGCGCGACGGGGCGGCCGCACAGTACGGGTCCGATGCCATCGCCGGCGTGATCAACATCATCCTGCGCGACAATAACGAGGGCGGGTCGGCCTTCGGCTCCTATGGCCAGACCTATGAAGGGGACGGCGACGTCTATCACTTCGCCTCCAATGCCGGGGTGACCATCGGCGATGGCGGCTATCTGAACCTGACGGCCGAATATCGTGACCGCGCCCACACCAACCGCCAGGCCGCCGATATCCGTCAGCAATATAATAACCTGACCGGTGGCGCCGCCGACCCGCGTGAGGCGACGATCAATCGCACCGACAATTTCTGGTACGGCGACAGTGACGTCACCGACTATAATGTCGTCTATAATCTGGGCCTGCCGCTGGGGGGTGCCGAGCTCTACTCCTTCGGCAATTACAACAAGCGCGAAGGCAAGGCGGGGGCCACCTGGCGCCGTCCACGCGACCCCAACAATGTGCGCTCCATCTATCCCGACGGCTTCCTGCCGTTCATCACGTCCGACATCGACGACATGTCGGTGGCGGTCGGTGTGAAGGGCGATGCCGGCGAAACCCGCTATGACATTTCCGGCACCTATGGCCGCAACGACTTCCCCTTCAGCGTGGAAAACACCCTGAACGCCACCTATGGCACCAACAGCCGCCGCAGCTTCTATGCCGGCGATCTGCTCTATACCCAGGGCGTGATCAACGCCGACGCCTCGCGCGATGTCGATGTCGGCTTGCCGTCGGCCCTCAGTGTCTCGGCCGGTCTGGAATACCGCACCGAAGGCTATGAACTGGGGGCAGGGGACGAGGACAGCTGGAATGATGGCGGCGTAAAGGTGCTGGACAGCGGCTCCACCAGTGCCATCGGCGCCCAGCCGGCCCCCGGCGCCCAGGGCTTCCCCGGCTTCCGGCCCAGCGATGAGGTCGATGTCGACCGCCACAGCTATGCCGCCTATCTCGACCTGGAAACCAAGCTGTCCGACGCGCTGCTGGTCAGTGTCGCCGGCCGTGTCGAACATTATTCCGATTTCGGCTGGACCGGGTCGGGCAAGTTCGCCTTCAAGTACGATTTCACCGACGCCTTCGGCCTGCGTGGTGCGGTGTCCAACGGCTTCCGCGCGCCGTCACTGCAGCAGAGCTATTTCTCCTCCACCGCCACCAACTTCATCGGTGGCGTGCCGTTTGAGATTCGGACCTTCCGCGTTGATGACCCGGCGGCGCAGGCGCTGGGTGCCGAAGATCTGAAGCCGGAAAAGTCGATCAATTACAGCCTGGGCTTCACCTCGACGCCCTTTGACGGCGCCAGCCTGACGGTCGATGCCTATCAGATCCGCATCAATGACCGGATCGTGCTGTCGGAGAACCTGACGGGCACGGCGGTGCAGAATTTCCTGACGGCGCGCGGCTTCATCGGGGTGACCGGCGGGCGCTTCTTCACCAACGCCATCGATACCCGCACGCGCGGCGTCGATATTGTCGGCACCTACCGCGCCGATCTGGATGCGGCTGGCGTCCTGAACCTCACCGCGGGCGTCAATTTCAACGACACCAAGACCCTGAACGTGAAGCCCAACCCGTCTACGCTGAGCACGGTGGGCCTGCAACTGACCCGCTTCTCCCGCCTGGAGGAGGGGCGGTTTGAGGAAGCCCAGCCTGAGAACAAGATCAACCTGTCCGCCTCTTGGCAGTATGAAGACCTCAATCTGACCCTGCGTGGCACGCGCTATGGCAAGTTCACTTCGCGCAATGCCAATGCCGCCCTGGATCAGACTTTCGGGGCCGAATGGGTGGTCGATCTCGATGTTGGTTATGACCTGACGGAGAACCTGTCCATCTCTGCCGGCGTCAACAATGTGTTCGACAATTACACCGATCTGGTCATCCCCGGCGCCAACCCGAACGGCTTTGCCCAGTATTCCAACTTCTCGCCGTTCGGTTTCAACGGCGGCTTCTACTACGCCAAGGTCAAGGTGACCTGGTAATTCCGCCCCCCCGGCGGCGGAAAATCCCGCCGCCGGGACTGGTTTTACCGCTCAAACAGCCAGTTCATCTTGCTGTTGCCGAAGCTCCGATATCCCGCCGCCGCGAACCGGCCCAGCAGGTCACCGGCCCAGCTTTCCTGTGACCGTTCGATGATGATCACGCGCGGCCACAGGCTTTCGGGTGCCTGATCGAAGAAGGGCAGCAGGGCCTTGTCCTCCGCCCCCTCGATATCGATCTTCAACACATCGATCCGGGTGATCCCCGCCTCCTCCAGCACATCGACCAGCGGGCGCACGCGCACCGGCGTGCTGGTGCCGCCATGGTCGCGGACCAGCGACGATCCGCCCAGGTTGCTGGCATCCAGATACAGCCCCATCACTCCTTCCTGGGCGCCGATGGCGCAGTCGGCGTGGGTGATGGCGGCATCCGTGCGGTTGAGCGACAGGTTGAAGCGCAGGCGGCGTGCCGCCTCCGGCCCCGGCTCCACCGCCAGGATGCGCCCGCCCGGCCCCAGCAGGCGGGCGGCGTTCAGGGTGTAGAGCCCGACATTGGCCCCGATATCGACGAAGGTGCCGTCGCGCGGCAGCCGTTCGGCCAGCAGGCCCATCTCTTCGGGATCGAAGAATTGCGGCATGAACAGGAACTTGCGCTCGCCGACATTGTCGCCGGGATGGAGACGCAGATGGATGCCACGCACCGCCACGTCGAACACCGGCCCCTGCATCAGCATCGCCACCTTGCGCAGCCACAGCGCCAGCCGCCGCCCCACCGGCGTGACCGGCAGCCCCTGGCACAGATCGGTCAGCAGCCGGGGCAATGTACCCGGGGCATGGGTGCCGAAGGGGGGCTCTTGTGCGTTGCGCAAAACCTGTACTCCGGCGGCGTCGTAGGGGTGAGCAAGGCATGCTTATGACATAAGGGATGGGATGCCGCATCCCCTTATGCCGCAACGCAAATCCATCGTCATTGACAAGGCCCCGGCGCCTATGTGGAATGCCTGCCGTCCAGGGTGCGCGCGGGACTGCGGCACCCATCATCCTGGGGCGGTCCCGTGGGAACGGGCGTCCGATCTGATTGGGGGTCCTTGATGAAGATGAAGCACGTGATCGGCGCCGTCGGCATGGTCGCCGCCATCGCCCTTGGCCACACGGCCATGGCCCAGGAAAAGAAGGTCAACGTCTATAACTGGGCCGATTATATCGGCGAGACGACGCTGGACGATTTCACCAAGGCCACCGGCATCAAGACGCAGTACGACGTCTTCACCGATCTGGAAACCCTGGAATCGAAACTGCTGGTGGGCAATTCCGGCTATGACGTCGCCGTGCCGTCGGCGGAGCCGACCATGCGCAAGCTGATCCAGGCCAAGGCCATCCAGAAGCTGGACAAGTCCAAGATCCCCAATCTGAAGAACCTGGACCCGTCGCTGACCAAGCTGGTCGAATCGACCGATCCGGGCAACGAATATGGCGTCATCTATCAGTGGGGCACGATCGGCATCGGCTATAATGTCGAGAAGGTGAAGGCCATCCTTCCCAATGCCCCCACCGACAGCTGGGAACTGGTCTTCAACCCGGAGAATGCCAAGAAGCTGGCGGCCTGCGGCATCGTCTTCCTGGACAGCCAGACGGACATCCTGCCGTCGGTGTTCAAGTCGCAGGGACTGGACCCCAATTCCGAAAGCCCGGAAGACACCAAGAAGGCCGAAGCCGCGATGCTGGCCATCCGCCCGCATATCAAGACCTTTGTGCCCTCGGTGATCGATCCGCTGGCCACGGGTGACGCCTGCGTCGCCGTCGGCTATTCGGGCGACGTGTTCCAGGCCGCCGCCCGCGCCGCAGAGGCCAAGGCCACCTACACGATTGAATATTCGATCCCCAAGGAAGGGGCCCAGGTCTGGTTCGACATGGCCACCATCCCGGCCGGCGCCAATGTCGCCAACGCCAGCGCCTTCATCAATTATCTGCTGGAACCCAAGGTCATGGCCGGCATCAGCGACTTCGTCGCCTATGCCAACGCCGTGCCCGCCTCCTGGCCGCTGATGAACCAGGAAGTGGCCAAGAACCCGGCCATCTTCCCGTCGAAGGAGACGATGGCCAAGATGTTCACCGTCAAGCAGATCAGCCAGAAGGCGGAGCGCGAGCGCACCCGTTCCTGGACGAAGATCAAGACGGGTCGCTGATCCCGTTCTGATCACTGCTAAAGTCGGAAAAGGGCCAGAGACAGTGTCTCTGGCCCTTTTTTTGTCAATATTCAAAGATGGTGCATGAACTTAAAAAATTGTTAAAGTAGGTTTACTGAAAATTGGATGTCATATTTTTATGAGGAGGCAAAGTGATAAAGTCATTTGTTTGTATGCTTTCTTTATTGGCCGTTGTTTTCCCTTGCCGGGCTCAAGACCAAGTCGAAAGTCCGATAAAGGTAAAATCCAGCCGCATCGATTCTGAGCTGATGCCATCCGGTGAAGAGGTCTATGTTCAGTCGATTGAGATCACCGCCGCGAATGATGTGGCGGCCCGTCAGATCGGGCAGGTGCCGCTGATTTATTCAGAAAGCCTCGACAAGATCGACATTCTGCATGCCAGGAACATAAAGGCATCCGGTCAGGTGCTTGATGTGCAGACAGAGGCGATCCGGACCGAGCTGCTGCCGGGTGCCGGTAACTTCTAGATGTTCAATGACATGCGGCGGAAGGTTATCATCTTCCCCGACGTGGCGGCGGGCGACACCATCTCCTACAAGGTAAAGCGTACGCGGGTAAAACCCTATTTCCCCGGTTATTTTACCTCCCAGATCTTCTATTCCCCCGTGGTTTTTGTCGAACGTTCGGAACAGACGGTCCGCCTGCCCGGCAAGGCCGACATCCGCCTTGAGAACTATGGCGTGGCGGTCATGAAGAAGGTGGCGGGCAAGGATCAGGTCCTGGAATGGACCTATGCCAATGTCAAGCCGATCAAGGAAGATCGTGGCACGCTGGCGCCGCTGGATCGCTATGACCGCGTGCTGGTATCCACCTTCCCGGACTGGCAGACCCTTTCCCGCACCTATGCCGCCATGGCCATGCCCAAGGTGCAGGTGAAGCCGGAAATCCAAGCCAAGGCGGACGAGATCACCAAGGGCGCCACCTCCAAGCGGGAGGAGGCGGAACGGCTTTATAACTGGGTGGCGACCGAGGTGCGGTATGTCGCCCTGTTCCTGGGCATGGGTGGCATCGAACCGCATGAGTCGGGGCAGATCCTGACCAACCGCTATGGCGATTGTAAGGACAAGGCGGTTCTGTTCAGTGCATTGCTGAAGGCACGCGGCATTGACAGTGAGCTGGTGGTGATCAACGGCACCAACGGCTACCGCCTGCCCAGCGTGCCGACGCTAGACGCATTCAACCATATGATCACCTACATTCCCTCACTGGACCTTTATCTGGATACGACGTCCGGCACGGTACGGTTCGGCAACCTGCCTATGGGCGATTATGGCAAGCCGGTGCTGCACCTGACGCAGAAGGGGTCGGCCCCGGCCATGACGCCGGTTCCGCCGCTGGATGGTGGCAACACGACCCTTACGACGGAGGCCAAATTGTTGCCGGATGGCAGCATGACGGGTAGCTCTGTTGTTGAGGCCAATGGCATGTTTGCCGACCTGTTGCGCCGCAGCGGCAGTGGCATCCTGTCTCTCGGGCTGGAACGTGGCGCGTCGCAATCCCTGTCGAACCTGAGCCAACGGGGCGAGGGTGTGTTTGACAAGCCGGACGACCCGCATCTTCTGACACCCACATATCGCATCTCGGGCCGTTTCACCCTAGAGGCGCGACCGGAGATTCTGGAGGGGGAATCGTTCAGCCCGCCCGCCGGTCATGCCGTGCTGCCGCGGCCGGGTGATCTGCTGAACGGTGCCCTTTATGGCAATACACCGCCGGAGGAGCCGACCATCTGTTTGCCAGGTCGTCAGGTCAGCGTGCTGTCGCTTACCCTTCCACCGGGCCGACAACTGGTCAGCCTGCCTAAAGAGAAAACCCTGTCTGGTGCCGGTACCGAATATTCCGTGCGCTGGACGCAAAAGGGCGACAAGGTCACGGTGCGGCGTGAATTCGTCAGCAAGATCAAGGGGCCACTCTGTGAAGGTCCCGTCCGGGCTGAGGTTGCCAAGCTGCAGGAGGCGATACGATCGGACTATCGCACTTCCATCTCGCTGGCACCCGCCCCCTGACGCCGGCGATACCGGCTGGGCGCCACGCCCAGCCGGTTGCGGAAATGATAGCGAAGGGCGGCGGCGGTGGGGAAGCCGCAGGCCGTCGCCACATCCTCCACGCTGGCCCCCGTCTCCGCCAGCAACTGCTCGGCCCGCGCCACCCGTTCCCGCAGCAGCCATTCGCCCGGTGACAGGCCCGTCAGGTCCTGGAAGCGGCGGATGAAGGTGCGCAGGCTCATGCCGACGCTGTCGGCCAGGTCACGCAGCGCATGGTCGCGGTCCAGTTCCTGACGCAGCCGGTCCAGCAGCGGCGACAGGCGCCGTCCCTCATGCTCGGTGGGGACGGGTCTTGGCAGCACCTGTTTCTGGGCCCCGTCGCGGTGGGAGGACAGGACCAGCCTTTGTGCCACCTGATTGGCGATGGCGCCGCCGAAATCCTTGCGCACGATATGCAGGCACAGGTCCAGACCGGCAGCCGACCCGGCCGAGGTCAGCACGTCGCCATGATCGACATAGAGCAGGCCGGGGCGGTAGCGGATGTCGGGATGGCGTTCGGCCAGGATGGCCTCGTACCGCCAATGGGTGGTGGCGTCGCGGCCTGACAGCAGACCGGCCGCCGCCAGCACGAAGGCACCCGAACAGATCGACACCAGCCGGCTTCCGCCTTCGTGTGCTGCGCGCAGGGCCAGACACAGATCGTCGGGCACCTGGGCGCCCGCCGCCCGCCAGCCCGGCACGATGATGGTGCCGGCATCCGCCAGCAGCGACAGGTCGCCATCGGCCGCCACCGTGATGCCGCCCATGGCCGACAGCGGCCCCGGCTCCACCGCTACCACTTTGGCCCGGTACCAGTCCGGCCCCATTTCCGGTCGCGGCAGGCCGAACACCTCCACCGCGATGCCGAATTCGAAGGTGCATAAACCATCATAGGCCAGGATGGCGACGGTGCGGTTCGGGGTGCGGATGGTGGGGGATCGCTTTGGCATGATTTCGACATTTTATGGCAGGCGCGGTGTTTTGCGAAGGGGGTGTCCCGGCCATTCTGGGGCATCAGCCAAACAGGAGATGATCCGATGTCGAACGAAGTCACCCGCATCCACGCCGCCCCCGCCGCCGAGATGATCGCCCATGTCGAACGCCGCCTGTCGCTGGAAACCGACTGCGCCGACGTCTTCGCCGCCTTTGCGTCGGGCAATCCCGGATTCGTGCTGCTGGATGTGCGCGGCCGCAAGGCCTATGCGACCGCCCATGTGCCCGGCGCCGTCAACATCCCCGTCATGGACCTGACGGAAAAGCGGCTGGCCGACTATCCGGCCGACACTTTGTTCGTCACCTATTGCGCCGGCCCGCATTGCAACGGCGCCGACAAGGGTGCCTTGCGCCTGGCCCAGCTGGGCCGGCCCGTGAAGCTGATGATCGGCGGCATGACAGGCTGGGCGGATGAGGGATACAGTTTCGCGGAGGGCAACTGAGCCGAAGCCGGGGGAGCATTTAACCAACTTCCGTGAAAATTGTCCGTCCCATCAATGCTCCCCCTATCCGTCCGGCCATCGACGCGTGTAGAATTGTGCGGTGCGTGAAACGCCACGCCACCTACCGATATTGCCAACCGGACAGGGACAGATACGGACATGGCCAATGCGCAGCCCTCGCGGACCCAGACCAAGTTGGAACCTTGGCGGGACCCGAATGAGAAGCCCTATGTCCGTATCGAGAAGGTGACCAAGAAGTTCGGTGATTTCACCGCCGTCGATGATGTTTCCCTGTCGATCTACCGGGGAGAATTCTTCTCCCTGCTGGGCGGGTCGGGCTCGGGCAAGACGACGCTGCTGCGCATGCTGGCGGGGTTTGAGCGGCCGACCGAGGGCAAGATCTTCATTGACGGCGTCGATATGTCCAACGTGCCGCCCTATGAGCGGCCCGTGAACATGATGTTCCAGTCCTACGCCCTGTTTCCGCACATGAGTGTGGAGGCCAACATCGCCTTCGGCCTGCACCAGGACAAGGTGGGCAAGGCGGAGATCCAGGAGCGCGTGGCCGAAGCCCTCAACCTTGTGCAGCTGAGCCAGTTCGGCAAGCGCCGCCCGCACCAGCTGTCGGGCGGCCAGCGCCAGCGTGTGGCTCTGGCCCGCGCCCTGGTGAAGAAGCCAAAGCTGCTGCTGCTGGATGAACCGCTGGGCGCGCTCGACAAGAAACTGCGCGAACAGACGCAGTTCGAGTTGGTGAACATTCAGGAAAAGGTGGGGATCACCTTCGTGGTCGTGACCCATGACCAGGAAGAGGCGATGACCATGTCGTCGCGCATCGCCGTCATGAACCGCGGCTATATCGCCCAGGTCGGCACACCAACTGAGATCTATGAATATCCCAACAGCCGGATGACGGCGGAATTCATTGGGTCGGTCAATATGTTCCATGGCCGTATTCTGGAGAGCGAGCCCGATCATTCCCTGATCCGGTCGGACGAGGCGGATTGCGACCTCTATGTCTCCCATCCCGGCCATCTGGCGCCGGGCACCGAATGCTGGGTCGCGGTGCGGCCGGAGAAGGTCAGCATCTCCAAGGATGCGCCGGCCGATGGCGATGGCCGCAACCGGGCCTCGGGCATCGTGAAGGAGATCGCCTATCTGGGCGACGTTTCGATCTATGAAATCCTGCTGGATACCGGCAAGCGGGTGCGGGTGACGGCGCCGATGGTGACGCGGCGCACGGAAATGCCCATCACCTGGGAAGACCGCGTCCACCTGTCCTGGCGGCCGTTCGCCGGCAGCGTCCTGACCAACTGACGGGAAGGGGCTGACCCATGGCCGAGACAGCGAATAGTGAAATGCGGCATACAGGCTTCCTGGGCCTGTTGCAGCGCATCGGATTGTCGGGCCGGGCGCTGGTCATCGCGGTGCCCTATGCCTGGTTGCTGCTGTTCTTCCTGGTCCCGTTCCTGATCGTGCTGAAGATCGCGCTGGCCGAAAGCCAGATGGCGATCCCGCCCTTCACCGCGCTGATCGAGAATGTGGAGGAACTGAAATACCAGATCACCGTCACCTTCTATAATTTCCACTACATGCTGACGGATGATCTCTACATCGTCGCCTATCTGAACAGCGTGAAGATCGCCTTCATCTCCACCATCTGCTGCCTGTTGCTCGGATATCCGGTGGCCTATGCCATTGCCAAGGCCGATCCGAAATGGCGGGCGCCGCTTCTGATGCTGATCATCCTGCCCTTCTGGACCAGCTTCCTGATCCGCGTCTATGCCTGGATCGGCATCCTGTCCAACAATGGCGTGCTGAACAATGTGCTGATGTGGCTGGGCATCATCAATGAGCCCCTGCAGATCCTCTACACGCCGGTGGCCACCTATATCGGCATCACCTATTCCTATCTGCCCTTCATGATCCTGCCGCTCTATTCGACGCTGGAAAAGCTGGACAATACGTTGCTGGAGGCGGCAGCCGATCTGGGATGCCCGCCCTGGAAGGCGTTCCTGGCCATCACCCTGCCGCTGTCGATCCCCGGGATGGTGGCGGGTGCGCTGCTGGTGTTCATCCCGGCCATGGGTGAGTTCGTGATCCCCGAACTGCTGGGCGGCCCGGACACGCTGATGATCGGGCGAACGCTGTGGACGGAGTTTTTCAATAACCGCGACTGGCCGCTGGCATCGGCCGTGGCCGTGGCTTTGCTGCTGTTCCTGGTGGTGCCGATCATGCTGTTCCAGAATGTGCAGGGCAAACAGGGGGGGCACCCGTAATGCCGAAATCCTGGTTCCTGCGCTTGGGCCTCGTCACCGGCCTGCTGTTCCTCTATCTGCCCATCGTTCTGCTGATCGTGCTGTCCTTCAACGACAACCGGTCGGTGTCAGTGTGGAGCGAGTTCTCCTTCCGCTGGTACGGCGAACTGATGCGCGACGACCAGCTCTTGTCGGCCGCCTGGCTGTCGGTGCGCGTCGCCTTCATCTCCGCCAGCTTTGCCGTGGTGCTGGGCACCATGGCAGGGATGATGCTGGCGCGGTTCGGCCCGTTCAAGGGGCGGGCCCTGTTCTCCGGCATGGTGTCGGCACCGCTGGTCATGCCGGAAGTGATCATGGGCCTGTCGCTGCTGCTGCTGTTCGTCAGCATCGATCAGATCATCGAACCGATATTCGATTGGTCGATCGGACGCGGCATGCTGACCATCGTTCTGGCCCACATCACCTTCACCATGGCCTTTGTGACCGTGGTGGTGCAGTCGCGGCTGGTTTCCATGGATGCCAGCCTGGAGGAGGCGGCGATGGATCTGGGCGCGCGGCCGGCCAAGGTGTTCTTCGTCATCACCCTGCCGCTGATCGCGCCGGCCATCGTGTCGGGCTGGCTGCTGGCCTTCACGCTTTCGCTGGACGATCTGGTGATCACCAGCTTCGTGTCGGGTCCCGGTTCCACCACCCTGCCGCAGATCGTGTTCTCGTCGGTGCGCCTGGGCCTGTCGCCCAAGGTGAATGCGCTGGCCACCATCGTGGTCACCATCGTTGCCATCGGCATCATCTGCGCCGGCATCTACAATGCACGGGCTGAGAAGGCCCGGCAGCGCGATGAGCAGATGGCGCAGCAGGGGTGAACCACCCCGGTCTTTGCCACGGTTGAACCGCGCCTTTTCTGTGACCTTGATGGAACCGGTGCCTGTCCCAGGGGTTATCTACACGTAACCTCCACGACAGGAAGGACCAGTATCATGGCCACCAGCAATGTTGCCCTGAACGAGACCACGACCTGCATCAGCGCCGACAAGGTGAACGGCACCGATGTCTATAGCCAGACCGGCGACAAGATCGGCCACGTCGAGGACGTGATGCTGAACAAGCGCACCGGCAACGTCGCCTATGCCATCATGGCCTTCGGCGGCTTTCTGGGGATCGGCGAGCGCTATCACCCGCTGCCCTGGTCGGTGCTGAAATACGACACCGACAAGGAAGGCTATGTCGTGCCGCTGGACAAGTCCCGTCTGGAAAATGCCCCGTCCTATTCCGAGCAGGAACTGGGCCCCGATGATCGCCGCTGGCGCGAGCCCGTGTCGACCTATTACAACGTCCCGCCCTATTGGATGTGACGTCCCTTTCCCACGCATATCCGAAACGATAGGCAAGGCGGCCCCTGCGGCCGCCAGGAGGAAACGATGCCGCGCCCCGATGACAAGCATCCCCCCGCGTCCAGGGCCAATCCCCCGCCCCGGCGGACGGAGCATGACCTGGACAGCGACCTTGACGATACCTTCCCCGCCAGCGACCCGGTCGCGGCCCAGCAGCGGGTGACGGCCAAGCCACCACCGCAGGCTGAAGGCAAGGGCCAGGGCCACGGCGTGCTGACGGCGCCGACAGATGAGCAGAAGGCCCAGGCCCGGCAGAACAAGCGCGACGAGTCCGACCCCGGGCGTCATCACTGATTTTCTGCATCCTCCCTTCATCTGTGTCCCGCGTTCAACTTGGGTCCAATGACCAACCCCCGGCGGAATCACTTCCGCCGGGGTTTTCTTCATGTGGTGACCATGGAGAAAACTCAGAAACGCGTGCTGACCTGGGCGCCGAAGGTGCGGGGCTTGGCCACCTGATAGGCCACACGGGCACGGAAGCCGCGTTCGCGGTCCAGCGACAGCCTGGCATTCTCGTCGAACAGGTTGTTGACGTAGGTGGCGATCTCCCACTCGTCCTTCTTCACGCCCATGCGCAGGTTGACGTTGCTGTAGGAAGGCAGCTTGGGATCGAAGCTGTAGGCCGTGCCCGGCTGCGACCCGATCGGGATGCGGGTGAAGGTGCCCACCGATGCGGAATCCTGGTCCACCGACTGGGTGTAGCGGGAGCCCACGAACTGATAGGTGGCGACGACGAAGCCCAACAGGTCGGCACTGATCTCATCCTCCCACTTGCTCTGGGCGCTGAACTGGAAACGCGGCACGGTGGGCAGACGGTTGCCCTTCTTGATACCGCCCACCAGCACGGCCCCGCCGGTCGCCCCCTGCGAGGTCACGGTTTCCGTGAATTCGCTGTCATTGAACGAACCGGACAGCGACAGGTTCAGCGCGTCGGTCAGCTGATAGCTGAATTCGGCTTCCGTGCCCCGCGTGCGGGCATCGGCATTGAACACGATGCGCGACGAACAAGTACCGGCATCCAGCGTCACCTGAAGGTTGGAGATGTCGGTATAATAGCCGGCGATGTTCAGGGCGCCGCGGCCGCCGGCGAAGCTGATCTTGGCCCCCATCTCATAGTTCCAGACCTGTTCATTGTCGAAACTGTCACGCCCGCCGAAGGTGGTGCGGTCGGCGGCGGAACAGAGCGGCACGTTCAGCGGATCGTTGATGCCGCCCAGGCGGAAGCCCTTCGACACCTGTGCATTGATCGTCACGTCTTCAGTGGCGTCATAGGACAGGATGGCGCGGGGCGAGAAGCCGTCGCTGCTGGTCTCGCCCTTCACACCCTGGGCGCGGTCGGCGAAGATGCCGTCGAAATTCAGCGTGCGCTTCTCCTTGAAATCGAAATAGCGCAGACCGACCGTAGCCGACAGCTGTTCGGTCAGGTCGTAGGACCCTTCGCCGAACAAGGCGATCTGCTTGAAATCATAGGGGATGCGGGACCAATACAGCTCGTCCAGCCCGTTCTGCGCCGTGGGCCCATTGCTGTCGATACCGGTGATGCTTTCAAACCCATCGACATTCAGGGTCTGGGCATATTTGCGGTCGATCTTGGAATAGAAGGCGCCGGCCACCCACTGGAACGGCCCGTCATCGTTGGAGGCCAGGCGCGCCTCCTGCGTGAAGACCTTGACGCTGGTCTCATCCGAAAGGGGCGCGTCCAGCGTATAGACCTGCCGCGACAGGCCGGTGGGCGACAGCACGCCCGGCTGGCCGGTGATGGAACCGGTCAGCTGCGTGGCGTCGCGATAGACCAGCAGGTCGCGGTCGGTGACCGAGGTGATGGAGGTAGCTGTTACCGCACCCAGATCAGCCTCGATGGTGAGGTCGGCCAGCATGAATTGGTCTTCGAACTTCTCTTCCAGCTGGGTGAATTGCTGGCGCTTCTTGAAGTCGAACAGACGGCTGCCGGTGGTCACCAGCTCGTTGGCGATGATGTTGAAATCATCCTCGCGGTTGAAGCCGTTGGCCTCGATCTCCTGATAGATCAGGCGCGGCGTGATGGTGATATTCTCCGTGGGCTGCCAGCCCAGCGACAGGCGCACGCCCGTGCGGAACCCGTCATTGACGTCCTTCTTGACGCTGCCATCGGGCTGTATCGCGTCGATGAAGCCGGCATAGCGGGTGCCATAGCCGACGGCGCGCAGGGCCAGCGTGTCGGTCAGGGGCACATTGACCATGGCCTTGGCGCTGTACCCCGTGCTGCCGCCATCGATCTGTTCCACCGACAGTTCGGTGGTGCTTTCCTGGGCGCCCTGTTCGGGTTTGTTGGTGATATAGCGGATGGTGCCCGACAGCGAGCCGGAGCCGTACAGCGTACCCTGCGGCCCGCGCAGCACTTCCACGCGGTTCAGGTCATAAAGGTCCAGGTCGGGCGTGAACAGCGACAGGGAAATCACCGACTCGTCCAGATAGACGCCGACCTGTTCCTTCACGCCGGGCTGATCACGCACGATCTGGCCGGCGGAGATGCCGCGGATGGCCACCTGGCTCTGGCCGGGACCCAGATTCTGGATCGACAGGCCGACAATGTTGCGCGACACGTCCTCGATATTCTCCGCCCCGGCCGCCCGCATGCTGTCGGCACTCATGGCGTTGATGGAGAAGGGGACATCCTTCAGGGTCTCGTCACGCTTGCGGGCGGTGACGATAATCTCCTCCAGCATCGGGCCGGAAGGTTGGGCCGGCTGCTGCGCCAGGGCGGGCAGGGCCACGGCGGCGGCCCCGCACATCAGCAGGGACAAGGCAAAGGGGTGGCGGCCGGACGCGATGCGTCCGTTGGTATTGCTGAACATCGGGTAACTCCTCCCACGCGTTCTTCTTATCGGGGCGCAGCTTTGGTGTTGCGCTTTAACCGTACCTTAACGCTGTCATAACCCGTTGACGCCGGCAATATGCCTCAAATGCAGGCGCGTGAATAAAAAATGCCCACGGCATCTGCTGACGCCGTGGGCAAAGGAAAACCGCGGTTTTATGCTTTTCAGCACGCGTGAATTTGCGGCGAAACCGCCTCAGTCAAGCAGTTCCTCTTCATGTGAGCCGAAGAATTCATAGCGAATCCGGTCGGCCGGCACCCCAGCGGTGCGTAAACCCCTGATCATGCTGGCCATGAAGCCTTTGGGGCCGCAAACCATGAAATGGGCATCGGCGGCCTGGGGCAGAGTGGCCAGGGTCGCCGGGTCGATGCGGCCCACCCGGTCGTGATGGATGCCCAACAGATCGCCGGCATCCGCCTGCTCATAAAAGATGCTGACCGACAGGTTGGTATGGCGGGCGGCCAGGGCGCGCAGGGCGGGGCCGAAGGCCTGGTGCGACCGGTCGCGGACGGCATGGAACAGGTGCAGCGGACGGGTGGACCCGGCGGCCAGTTCGGTTTCCACCACCGCCATCATCGGCGTGATACCCACGCCGCCGGCCAGCAGGAACAGCGGGGCATTGCCGTCGGGTGCGGTGAAGCTGCCGGCTGGCGGTGCCACATCAACCACATCGCCCACCGACAGATGCCGGTGCAGGAAGGTGGAACTCAGCCCGTCCGGCACCCCCGCCAGCGGTGCCGCCTCCCGCTTCACGGAGATGCGGTATGAGCTGCCGTTGGAGGCACCCGACAGGCTGTAATGGCGCAGCAGCGGCCCATGGTCGGGGACGGTCAAGCGCAAGGTCAGGTACTGGCCCGGCCGGAAGGACAGGATGGCGCCGCCATCCTCGGGCTCCAGATACAGGCTGCGGATGACGCTGGACTCATTCTCCGCGCAGGCCACCTTGAACCGGCGCCAGCCATACCAACCGCCGGGCGCCCCCTGGTTGTCACTATACTTGGCCTGCTCCACGCCCACGAAAATGTCGCGCAGCGCCATCCAGGCCTCCGTCCAGGCGTGGATGATGGCCGGCGTTGCGGCATTGCCCAGCACATCCGCGACGGAGCCCAGCAGGTTGGTGCCGACGATATCGTAATGATAGGGCTGCACCTGCAACGACACATGCCGTTCCGCGATGCGCTCCACCGCCGGGCCCAGCACGGCCAGATTGTCGATATTGGCGGCATAGGCGGCGACCGCACCCGCCAGGGCCTTGGCCTGGGTGCCGTTGCGCTGATGGGTGGGGTCGAAGATGGCGCGGATGGCTGGGTCGCGCAGCAGCTTGGCATACATGTGCCTTGTGATGGTCTCGCCATGCTCCTGCATGACGGGGGCGGTGGCCTTCACGGTGGCGATGGTTTGGGGGGACAGCATCGGACCTTCTCGCTCTGTCAATGGATAGGGAACTTAAAGAGGTATTTAAAATGAACCTTATTGCGCAGAAGAACGAAAAGCAATATTTTGAATGTATCTTTTGTTTCAGGCGAGGGCATGTCTGCCCGCACCCCGCATCGCTTGCCCCGTTGGGGGCGTGGATGGCATGGGAAGGGGTTGATCCGGGAAGGAATGGATGATGCGGCTGACCCGCTATACCGATTACGGCCTGCGCGTAATGCTCTATCTGGGCATGAAGCGCGAGGGGCTGGCCACGGTGCCGGAGATCGCGGCCCGCTATGGCATCTCTGAAAACCACCTGACCAAGATCGTCAATGAGCTGGGCCGGCTGGGCCATATCCGCACCTTGCGCGGCCGCAATGGCGGCCTGGCCCTGGGGCGGGAACCGGCGGAGATCAACCTGGGCACGCTGGTCCGGCAGTTGGAGGCCGACATGTCGCTGGTGGAATGTTTCGAGACGGGCAATACCTGTCCTATCACCAGCGATTGCCGGCTTCAGAAGGTGCTAGGCAAGGCGCTGCTGGCCTTCATGGCGGTGCTGGACGAGGTGACGCTGGCCGATCTTCTGGTCCGGCCGGCCGGCATGATGCAGATGCTGGGGCTGGAAGAGGCGGCGGTGCCCTGATTACCCCCGGCCTTCCATCAGATCGCGGATTCGCGCCAGATGCTGACAGGCCCGGCCCACGCCCAGAATCAGCACGCCCAGCAGCAGCCCGACCAGGGCCGGGCCATAGCTTTCCGGTGACGGGTCGATCAGCATGAAGGCTGAAACGATCACCGCCGCCGCGCCCACGAAATAAAGCACCAGGGCCGTGATGCTGCGCCGTTTGTCCATGGCTCAGCCCTCCGCCGCGGCGCAGACACCGGGCTGGCGCGGCACGGCATCGTTCCCGAACACATCCTCGAACGCCGCCTGCAGGGCCATGTCCACCTCCGGCATGGTGACGATATGGCCCAAGGCGGCCAGCGACGTCACCCCATGCTCGCGGATGCCGCAGGGCACGATACCACCGAAATGCGTCAGGTCCGGTTCCACGTTCAGCGATACACCGTGAAAGGACACGCCGCGCCGCACCCGCACGCCGATGGCGGCGATCTTGTTCTCCACACCCGGCTGCCCGAATGGCGCCATATCGACCCAGACGCCGACGCGGCCGCACCGGCGCTCCCCCTTCACGGCGAACTGTGCCAGGGTGCGGATCAGCCATTCCTCCAGCCGCCAGACGAAATCATGCAGGTCGCCACCACGGGCCTGCACGTCCAGCATGGTATAGCCGATGCGTTGCCCCGGCCCGTGATAGGTGTACTGCCCGCCGCGTCCCGCCTGGAATACGGGGAACTGCATCGGCACCAGCAGGTCCGTTTCCTTGGCCGACGTGCCGGCGGTATAGAGTGGGGGATGTTCCAGCAGCCATACCGTCTCCGGCGCCGTGCCGGTACGGATGTCGGCGACGCGCCCTTCCATGAAGGCAAGCGCGTCGGGATATTCGACAGTCTGGTCGCTGATCCGCCACTCGATCATCATCTAACCTGAAAGCTGAGGGTGACCCTATTTAGGGCAGAACGCAGTCAAGACCAATGGGATGAAAAGCAAGGACAGTTGCCCCATGCGCGCATGACCATTGATCCGCCGGCCTCGATGCGCCACATTCGGCAACGACATTGCGATCTGGCCCTGGATTATGAACGAAACGAACCGCGTCTATCTCTACGACACCACGCTGCGCGACGGGGCGCAGACCTCCGGCGTTGATTTCACCGTGGCGGACAAGATCGCCATCGCGCAGGAGCTGGACGCGCTGGGCATCGATTATGTCGAAGGCGGCTGGCCCGGTGCCAACCCCACCGACGACGCGTTCTTCGCCGATCCGCCGACCCTGCCCAAGGCGATCTTCACCGCCTTCGGCATGACCCGCCGGCCCGGCCGCAGCGCGTCGAACGACCCGGGTCTGTCGGCCCTGCTGGACAGCCCGGCCAAGGCCGTCTGCATTGTCGGAAAGAGCTGGGATTTCCATGTCGATATCGCGCTCGGCATCCCGCGCGACGAAAACCTGTCGCTGATCGCCGACAGCATCAAGGAGATCAAGGCGCGCGGCCGGGAGCCGCTGTTTGACGCCGAACATTTCTTTGATGGGTACAAGGCCAATCCGGAATACGCGCTCTCCTGTGCCCAGGCGGCGTATGAGGCGGGAGCACGCTGGGTGGTGCTGTGCGACACCAATGGCGGCACTCTGCCGCATGAGGTGGAAGCCATCGTCGGCGAAGTGGCCAAGCGCATCCCCGGCAGCCATCTGGGCATCCACACCCATAATGATACGGAAAACGCCGTCTCCAATTCCATCGCCGCCGTGCGGGCCGGCGTGCGGCTGGTGCAGGGCACGCTGAACGGGCTGGGCGAACGCTGCGGCAATGCCAACCTGCTGTCCCTGATCCCCACGCTGTCGGTGAAGATGGGCTTCGATGTCGGCATCTCCCGCGATGGCATGGCAAGGCTGGTCCATATCAGCCGCATGCTGGACGAGCGGCTGAACCGCACCTCCAACCGCCACGCGGCCTATGTCGGCGAAAGTGCGTTTGCCCACAAGGGCGGGCTTCATGTTTCGGCCGTGGAGAAGGATCCGACCAGTTACGAGCATGTCGACCCGTCGTTGGTCGGCAATCGCCGGCATGTGCTGGTCTCCGACCAGGCCGGCCGGTCCAACATCCTGGCCCGCCTGCGTGAAGTCGGCGTGGCGGTTGATGCCAAGGATGACCGTGTCGGCCTGCTGGTCGATCTGGTGAAACAGAAGGAATTCGAAGGCTTCGCCTTCGATGGCGCGGAAGCCAGCTTCGAACTGCTGGCGCGGCGGGCGTTGGGGGAAGTGCCGGACTATTTTCGCCTGGCGGCCTTCCGCGTGCTGGACGAACGCCGCTGGAACGCCAAGGGCGAGCTGGTGACCCTGTCGGAAGCCACCACCAAGGTGGAGGTGCCGGGCGCTGGCAACGGCGAAACAGTGATGACGGTGGCCGAAGGCAACGGCCCGGTGAATGCCCTGGACCAGGCCCTGCGCAAGGCCCTGATCCCCGTCTATCCGGCGCTCGATGGCATGCGGCTGGTCGATTACAAGGTCCGCATCCTGAACGCCCAGGACGGCACCAAGGCGGTGACCCGCGTCATGATCGAAACTGCCGACCGCCATGGCAATCGCTGGGCCACCGTCGGGGTTTCGGCCAACGTCATCGATGCCAGCTTCAACGCCCTGTCCGACAGCATCACCTATTGCCTCTACCGGTCCGGTGCCGCTATCGACAGCACAAGGGCGGCCTGATATCCAGGCCGTTCAGGTCGGATTTCGAGAATTCAGGCAACGATGTCGAGCGGGACGAACAAGCGCGAACTGGCCAAGATGCAGGCGGACGGGGACGGCCCCGCCGTCATTCTGATCCAGCCCCAGATGGGGGAGAATATCGGCGCCTGCGCGCGGGCCATGCTGAATTGCGGCCTGACCGATCTGCGCCTTGTTTCCCCCCGCGACGGCTGGCCCAACGAGAAGGCGGTATCGGCGTCGGCCGGTGCCACCCTGGTGCTGGACAAGGCCCGCGTGTTCGACAGTACCGAAGCCGCCATCGCCGACCTGCACAAGGTGTTCTCCACCGCCGCCCGCGTGCGCGACATGGTGAAACCCGTGGTCACGGCGCGCGAGGCCGCCAACGAGATGCGCGGCCATTGGTCGGCCGGGCGCAAGATCGGCCTGATGTTCGGGCCGGAGCGCACGGGCCTGGTCAATGACGACATCACCCTGTCCGACACGCTGATCTCCGTGCCGCTGAACCCTGGGTTCTCGTCGCTTAATTTGGGTCAGGCGGTGCTGCTGGTCGCCTATGAATGGTGGGTGACGGGGCTTGAGGCGGAGGAACGCTATCTGCATACCGGCGCGTCGGAGCCCGCCACCAAGTCGGACATGCAGAACCTGTTCGACCATCTGGAAGGGGAATTGGCTCAGACCGGGTTCTACACCCATCCGGACAAGCGCCCTTCCATGATCCGCAATGTGCGCAATACGCTGCAGCGCTGTGCCATGACGGAACAGGAGGTTCGGACTTTCCACGGCATCATCGCCGCACTGGCGGGACGCAAGAAGCAGCGCAATAAAGGGGAAGGGTGAGGGCGCGTCCTTACAGCACCGCATCGGCCTTCAATCCCCAGGACCGGAACATCTGCCCGCGGCTATCCTGGCGGCGGTCGACAGGCCGCGCCTCGTTCTCGCGTCGCCGGGCGGCTTTTTCCACGGCAGCGACACTGTTGTAATGCCGCCCGTCCAGGGCGGCGAACAGCGGATGGGCGGAGAAGAAGCGGAAGCCCTGGCCATCGGTCACGGCGATGCCGGCGGCGTGCCGGCTGGTTTCGATGCTGAATGCCTGGTTCGTCATGTCAAATCACTCCCGTCGCGGCAAATGACATTGCCGCTCTGTATAATGTCCGTCTGAAGGGTGGTTGCAGCGGAAAAGCCCGCGTCAACAGCGCCGCATCAAGCCGCCGCAGGGGGATGTCCGGTGTTTTACCGATAGGGTATGAATGCCCATTTCGCCCTTCCTTTACAATGGTTTGAACCAAACCACGAAGGGACTTCGTGGCGCTTTAGCGTTTGATGACGCGGCGCAAGCTGCTGTTCGTCAAATTCCCGCGGACCCTGGGGTGGGTCAGGCCAGACCATGTGGCCTGGGGCCAGATTTGGTGATCCGGCCGCCACTGTCAAGCGGCATTTTGCGTGAATTGAAACATGATCAATTCCACATATCACGCATGTTTTATGTTGTTTCATGAAATCCACAATTCCAATTGACGAAAAGCTCTGGATGTAAAACCCTGCACCTGACGGCAGCACATGCCGAACCAACGCCCCGAAGGAGTCCGTCCACCATGTCGCTTAAGCGTTTTGCCACCCGCCTTGCCGCCGCGACCATCCTAACGGGCCTGGCCTTCGCAGGTTCCGCCCAGGCTGCCGATCCCGTCGTGGTCCGTGCCGGCTATATCCCCGTGCTGGGTGCGGCGCAGGCCTTCGTCATCGATAACCAGGGCTGGGACCTTCAGAACGGCTTCGATCTGCAGCTGAAGCAGTTCGACAGCGGCCCCAACGCCATCCAGGCCGTCGCGTCGGGCACGCTGGATGCCTATATCGCTGGTGTTGCTCCCGTCATCGTGGCGCGTGGCAAGGGCGTGGGCATCAAGGTCGTGGCCGCCACCGCGATTGAGGAACTGGTGGTCGCCGCCGGTGGCGATCTGGCGAAGACGCCGGGTTCCCCCGCCCAGGCCATCGAGGCCCTGTCCAAGAAGCTGGGTCGCCCGCTGAAGCTGGCGACGCAGCCCGCCGGTTCGGTCCCCAACACCTTCCTGCAATATTGGCTGTGGGAAGTGGCCAAGGTCGACAAGCAGTATGTGGAACTGGTGCCCCAGGGTATCGACGCCACGCAGCAGGCCCTGCTGGCCGGTGCCGTTGACGGCGCCATCATCCGTGAGCCGGCGCTGACCATCATCACCGGCCGCAACAAGGATGTGAAGGTGCTGGCCTATGGCCAGGACATCCTGAAGAACCAGCCCGGCAACGTCATCGCCCTGACCGACGACTTCACCGCCAAGCATCCCGACATCGCCCAGAAGCTGGTCGAACTGACCGCCAAGGCCACCGAAACCCTGCGCAAGGACAAGAAGGTGGCCGTGGCCGCCATCGAATCAGCAATCGGCAAGGGTCTGGTCCCCACCGCCATCATTGAGCAGGCACTGGCATCACCCGCCGTGAAGTTCAACACCGATCCGGCCAAGATCATGAAGGAGACGGGCCTGGTGCAGGATTATCAGGTGAAGCTGGGCACGGTGAAGGAAGCGGTGCCGGTGGAGCAGATTTTCGACCTGTCCTACTATCAGAAGCTGAAGTAACAGGCTGGTCCAGGCTGAGGCCCCAGGCTTGACCCGGGGTTTCAAGCCCCCGCATCGGACGGCACGGTTGCGTAAATCAACCTTGCCGTCCGTTCGCATTTTGTGTGGAATTCACCTCCGCGCCCCTGGCGCCTTCGTGCAAATCACCGGTCAATCCCCATGGCGCGTTCGCGTACCCTCCGCCTGTCCCTGTCATTGGCCGGCGTCATCCTGTTCTTCGCCGTTTGGGAGGCGCTGCCGCGTCTGGGCATCGTCAAACCCATGCTGCTGCCGGCCCCCAGCGAGATCCCCGCCAGCTTCTGGCAGGAACTGAAGTCGGGCGCCTGGGGCGACGCGGTGCTGCAGAGCCTGCGGCATTACGTGTCGGGTCTGGTGCTGGGCTCGGCCCTGGGCGTGGCGCTGGGCGTGGTGACCGGCATGTCACGCACGCTGGAGGATATGACGAACTGGGTCGTGCGCCTGCTGCGCCCCATTCCGGGCCTGGCCTGGGTGCCGTTCGCCATCATCTGGTTCGGGGTGTCGCCCATGGCCGCCAATTTCATCATCATTGTCGGTGTCTTCTGGATCAATTACTTTTCCGCGCTGAGCGCCGTGCAGGCCGTTGATCGCGACCTGATCGAACTGGCTGACGCTTTCGGTCACCGATCGCCTGTGGCCAAACTGTTCAAGGTGATCCTGCCGGCCTCGGTACAGCCGATCATGGCGGGCCTGCGCACCGGCCTGGGGCAGGCCTGGATGGCGGTGGTGGCGGCGGAACTGTTCGGCGTGGCCGGGTTGGGGCAGCGCATGATGCAGGCATCGTCGCTGCTGGCCACCGATATCGTCGTCGTCTACATGATCACCATGGCGTTGCTCTATGGCGTGGTGGATGCGGGCTTCGTGGCCCTGCGTGACCGTTTGCTGGCGTGGAAAGCATGATCTCGATCAAGGACCTGACGCTGTCTTTCGACAGCGACCGCGGCCGCACCATCGTCCTGAAGGATTTCCATCTCGACATCGCGGATGGGGAGTTCGTGGCCGTCGTGGGTGCGTCCGGCGTGGGCAAGTCCACCTTGCTGCGCGTCATCGCCGGCCTGGTGAAACCGACCTCCGGCGCGGTGACCCGCGACAATCCTGAAACGCCGGGCCGCCGCCCCTATGCCCTGGTGTTCCAGGATGCGCGCCTGCTGCCCTGGCGCCGGGTTGTGAAGAATGTGGAATTCGGGCTGGAGGGGTTGGGCCTGTCCAAGGCCGACAAGCGCCGCCGTGCGCTCGACGCGCTGGATCTGGTGGGGCTGGGCGACAAGGCCGACCGCTGGCCGCACCAATTGTCGGGCGGGCAGCGCCAGCGCGTCGCCATCGCCCGCGCGTTGGCCGTCGATCCCGACCTGCTGATGATGGATGAGCCGTTCGGCGCGCTTGACGCCATCACCCGCCAGGGTTTGCAGGACGAGCTGGTGGATCTGTGGCAGCGCACGGGCAAGACCATCCTGTTCGTCACTCACGATATTGACGAGGCGGTGTATCTGGCGGACCGCGTCATCCTGCTGGCTGGCAGCCCGGCCGGCGTGCGCTCCACCGATTGTATCGACGCCACCCGCCCGCGCCGGCGCGACGATGTGGCTGCCCGGACCACCGCCAATGCCATCCGTGACCGCTTGTCCGGTGTCGTGGAGGCGGGCGAGGGTATTTAATAGTCACGCGACAGCAAGTCGCTTAACTTTCCGTGGAAGGGAGAGGCGCCGCCCCATGGCGTCCTGTCACGCTCTTCTACGGAGGTTACCATGGCGTTCCGACCCTCCCCAGTCGGCAGCACCGTCCTTTCTTCCACCGCTCGTCAGCAGCAGGGCCCCGGCACGGTCCAGACCATCGCGCTGGGCCATATCGGTCTGCACCAGCCCTTGGCCGAAGGTATCGACCGCCTCAACCTTCTCGACCTGCTGGCCGACGAGGCATCGGGCGAGGCCGCGGAGGGGGAGGCCCCCAGCACCGATCGCCCCGCCATCACCAGCAGCGAAACGGTGCGCACCGACAGTGGCGCCACCACGACCATCAGCTTCGATGACGGGTCCAGCCTGGTGGTGGACCGGGTGCGCGGTGAGGACAGCCAGACCACGACCACCACCCGCACCGCCGCCGACGGAACCGTGTCGGTGGTGACGACGCAGGTCACGCATCTGGACGACACCAGCATTCAGACCGTGGTGACCAGCGACAAGGGCACCACCACGACCACTATCGACCTGGATACCGGCACCCGCACGGTGGACACGGTGGCGGCCGACGGCGACCATTCCACCTTCGTGCAGGCACGGGGTGAAGATGGGCTGACCGGCCAGTTCACCCTGGTCCAGGCCGATGGCGACACCGGCACGCTGGATTATTCGCTGATCCGCGATGGCGATACCCAGACCCTGACGGTGGAGGGCACGACCGCCGACGGTGTGGCCGTGGACAGCACCGTGGTGATCGACGTGGATACGCGTGTGGTGACCATCACCGATTTGCAGGGTGATGTGGCGACCTACAGCCTGCAGAACTTCCACGATCAGGTCCTGGATTACGGCCTGATCGGCCTGATCGCCGATGTGGATACGGGATATTTCGGATAGAGGATGATGAGGGGGCGGAAGTCCCCTCACACCCGATGATAGGGATGACCCGCCAGGATCTGCTGGGCGCGGTACACCTGCTCGGCCAGCATGCCGCGTACCATCATGTGCGGCCAGGTCATGGGGCTGAAGGCCAGGACCAGGGCCGCCTTCTGCCGCACCGATGCATCCAGCCCGTCGGCGCCACCGATGATGAAGGCGAGGTCGCCCACGGCGGCGTCGCGCCACTGGCCCATGCGGGCAGCGAAATCCTCCGACCCCATCATGCGGCCACGTTCATCCAGCGCCACGATGGTCGCCCCCAGCGGGATAGCGGCCAGCAGCAGCTCAGCCTCCGCACGCTTCAACTCCTCGCCTTCCAGCCGCTTCTTGGTCTCAACCTCGCGCAGCTGGAACGGCCAGGTGAGGCGGGCCTTGTATTCCTCGAACAGGTCGCGCGCCGGCCCGGGCTTGGCCTTGCCGACGGCGGCCAGCCAGACGCGCATTACTGCGCGGGCCCGCCATCGAACCCGGCTGTCAGGGCCTTCAGCGACGCCGGCGGCTCCATGCCCCACATCTTCTCCAGGCAATAGAAGGCGCGCACTTCCGGGCGGAACAGGTGGATGATGACGTCGCCGCTATCGACCAGCACCCAGTCGCATTGCGGATAGCCTTCCGGATTGCCGGCATGGATGCCCAGGTCACGCAGGCGACGGGTCACGTGGTCGGCCATGGCGCCCACCTGGCGGGCCGACTTGCCCGTGGTGATGACCAGGTAATCTGCCATGCTGGTCTTGCCGCGCAGGTCGATGGTGATCGTGTCCTCGGCCAGATCCTCTTCCAGCACGGACAGGATCAGTTCAAGGGTGCGCTCCGGCATATCGTTCACGGCGATCACGCCGTCGGCCGGTTGGGGGGTCATCTCTGCACTCACGATCTGGTTCACCGACTTCATTCCTCAAGGACCTGTGGCACCCAGCCCCTGCCGGATCGCCGTCGCCGAAGCGGGGTGCAGGGGCACGTCCAGGAAGACCCAGACCGGCGGCTTCAGGTCGGCCAGGCCGCCCGCTTGCCGCGTATCCACACGCGCAATGGCAAAACGCCGGGAAGCCTTGCCGCCCAGCGCAAGCGTAGAATAGGGATGTCTGGGGAAGATCGCAACCGGCACGCTGTCGAATATCCGCGTCCAGTGGCGCCAGCGCGACACCTGTTCCAGATTGTCCGCCCCCATCAGCCAGACGAATTTCGTCCGCGGAAAACGCCCTTTCAACGCCGCCAGCGTATCCACCGTATAGCGGGTTCCCAGCCGCGTCTCGATATCACTGACCACGATGCGCGGATGGTTGGCGACCCTGCGCGCAGCCGCCAGCCGGTCTGCCAGTTTCCCCATGCCGTCCAAGGACTTGAGCGGGTTCTGCGGGCTGACCAGCCACCAGACCTGATCCAGGTTCAAGGTGCGCAGCGCCATTTCCGACATGTGCCGGTGGCCCTCATGCGCGGGGTTGAACGACCCACCCAGCAGGCCCACGCGCAACCCCCGCCAAAGGGTCCCGGCCCCCGGCTTCGGCGGGGTGGGACAGCGGCCGCCATGCGCGGCGGGCAGGGCAGGGGGGCGGTCAGGGCCGCGTATGCCCATCGCCCCGCACCACGTACTTATAGCTGGTCAGCTGTTCGGCCCCCACCGGCCCGCGCGCATGCAGCTTGCCCGTGGAAATCCCGATCTCCGCACCGAATCCGAACTCCCCGCCATCGGCGAACTGGGTCGAGGCGTTCAGCAGCACGATGCCGCTGTCGACGCGGGCCAGGAACCGCTCGGCGGTCACGGCGTCCTCGGTCACGATACTGTCGGTATGGTGGCTGCCATGCCGGCCGATATGGTCGATGGCCGCATCCACGTCATCAACCACCTTCACCGACAGGATGGCGTCCAGATATTCGGTGTCCCAATCCTCATCCGTGGCCGGCTTCACCCGTGCATCCAGCGCCTGCACGGTGGCGTCGCCGCGGATTTCGCACCCGGCCTGGATCAGATCGTCCAGGATCGCGGGCAGTTGTGCCGCCACGATATCCTTGTGCACCAGCAGCGTTTCCGCCGCCCCGCAGATGCCCGTGCGCCGCATCTTGGCGTTCAGCACGATTTTGCGCGCCTTGCCCGCATCGGCCGCCTTGTCCAGATAGACATGGCAGATGCCGTCCAGGTGATAGATCACTGGCACCCGGCTCTCCGCCGCCACGCGGCCCGTCAGCGACTTGCCACCGCGCGGGATAACCACGTCGATCCAGCGCGTCATGGTCAGCATTTCGCCCACGGCGGCACGGTCAGTGGTGGGTGGCATCTGGATGGCATCACGCGGCAGGCTGGCCGCGTCCAGACCTTCATGCAGGGCCGCCAGGATGCAACGGGCGGAATGAAAGCTCTCCGAGCCGCCGCGCAGGATGGCGGCATTGCCGGATTTCAGGCACAGGCCGCCGGCGTCGGCCGTCACGTTGGGCCGGCTTTCGAAGATGATGGCGATGACGCCCAGCGGCACGCGCACCTTGGCGAACATCAGGCCGTTCGGCCGTTCCCAGCGTTCCAGCACGGCCCCTAGCGGATCGGGACGGTCGGCGATGTCCTCGAGCCCCTTGGCCATCGCCTCCACCCGCGCTGGATTCAGCATCAGCCGATCCAGCATGGATGGCGACAGGCCCTTCTGCGTGGCCGCATCCATATCCATGGCATTAGCGGCCAGCAGATCGGCCATACGGGCGCGCAGGGCGGATGCCGCCACGCGCAGCGCCTTGTTGCGCGCGTCCGCTGGCGCCGTGGCGACAATCGCGGAGGCGGTGCGGGCCCGTCGGCCCAGCGCGTCCATGATCTCGGCGATATCCTGGCGGTCGATGCTGTCCATGGCGGATTGTCCCATTACGAATGCGGACGCAGCCTACATCGTCCGGTCGGGGGTTTCATCCCTGACGGATTGATGCCGGCCATGCTATGCTGGCGCCCATGTCGATCAGTTCCATCCCCAGCACCCCGCCCGACCTGACCCGCGCCGGCCTTGAAGGCTTCCAGGATGCGCAGGATGCCTTGGCTGTCGCCGCCGCCGTCGTGGCCAGCGGCAACGCTGATCCGGCCGTGATCATGGACGTGAAACAGGCTGAGGTGACAGCCACCATCAGCGCCTCGGTGATGAAGGCCGACCAGCAGAATTTCCAGCGGTTGCTGGATGTGTTGATTTGACTGGTAACAATATTTGCTTATATAATTTACCTGAGAAGTGAAATTGTGATGAAGTGCTGAACTCTAACATTTTGCAACGCACTGGTTGTAAGCATTATAAGTGCTAGACCTTCAGGTGTATTTATGTTCCATGATATTGATTTTACATCGTTGCCGTTTATGTTTTTTGTCTCTGTGTTTTTCTTTTCTACCATGTATTTGTTTTTTTCAGCAAATTCATTCAGCCTGCTTTCAAATGATTGCTCCATTGACATCTGGTCAGCGCGCTTAACCTCAACGGCGCATATACCCTTCTGATCGTAGTAAAGTATCATTTCGCCATCGTTCCCAAACCCAGCAATCCACGTCGCGGTTTTCATCTGCAATGTTGGACGCCACTTGGCAATTTCATTCGGCCCCATGCGAGCGATAGCAAACCGCCTGGGGTCGATGTCTCCCTCTATTTTCATAAAAGTTTGGATGCATAGGCCATTAAACACATCGGCGGCGTCTGTGGCACGCTGATCTATGTCAATCGCGTGGCTTGTGTTTGATAGAAGAAGAAGTATACACAGAACTAATTGAGAAAATCGTGATTTCATGATATAATTCCTGTCTATTAGGTTAAAGTGCCTATGAATTTGATATAAAAATAGCCTGCCTGCCAACACTTGGCAAGCAGGCTGGTAGTTATTATTTGGTATTCTCTTTTTTTGCTATGGATGCTTACTTCAAACTACCGCAGAACCGCTGGATGCGCGTGCAGGCTTCTTCCAGCACGTCATTGCTGGTGGCATAGGAGATGCGGAAGAAGGGCGATAGGCCGAAGGCGGCGCCATGCACCACCGCCACGCCTTCCGCTTCCAGCAGCTCCGACGCAAAATCCTCGTCCGTCTCGATGACCTTGCCCGTGGGGGCGGTCTTGCCGATGGTGCCGGCGCAGGACGGGTAGACGTAGAAGGCGCCTTCCGGGTTCGGGCAATGCAGGCCGGCCGCCTGGTTCAGCATGGAGACCACCAGATCGCGGCGGCCCTGGAACACGGATGCCCGCTCCTTGATGAAGTCCTGCGGACCGTTCAGCGCCTCCACGGCGGCGGCCTGGGAAATGCTGGTCGGGTTGCTGGTCGACTGGCTCTGGATGATGCCCATGGCCTTGATCAGGGCCTTCGGCCCCGCCGCGTAGCCGATGCGCCAGCCGGTCATCGAATAGGACTTGGACACACCATTGACCGTCAGGGTGCGGTCATAGAGTTCCGGCACGACCTGGGCTATGGTGGTGAAGGTGAAATCATCGAAGACGAGATGTTCATACATGTCGTCGGTCATGACGAAGACCTGCGGGTGGCGCAGCAGCACCGCACCCAGCGCCTTCAGCTCCTCACCCGTATAGGCCGCCCCCGTCGGGTTGGAGGGGCTGTTCAGGATCAGCCACTTGGTCTTGGGCGTGATGGCGGCCTCCAGGTCGGCCGGCAGCAGCTTGAAGCCGTTTTCCGCCGGGCAGGCCACGGAAACGGGAGTACCCTCAGCCAGCAGCACCATGTCGGGATAGGAGACCCAGTAGGGGGCCGGGATGATCACCTCGTCGCCCGCATTCAGGGTGGCCATCAGGGCATTGTACAGCACCTGCTTGCCGCCCACGCCGACCGTCACCTGGTCCGGGGTATAGGTCAGGCCGTTCTCACGCGCGAACTTGGCGCAGATCGCCTTCTTCAGGTCGGGCGTGCCGTCCACGTCGGTGTAACGGGTCTGGCCGGTCTCGATGGCGCGGATGCCGGCGGCGCGGATATTTTCCGGCGTATCAAAATCGGGTTCGCCAGCACCCAGGCCGATCACATCGCGGCCGGCGGCTTTCAGCGCGCGGGCCTTGCTCGTCACCGCGATGGTGGGCGACGGCTTGATGCGGGACAGGCGGTCGGCAAGGAACGACATCTATTTTCCCCTGGTTGGGATGCATTGTGACCGAGCGGGACCTTAAAGCGGCCGATCATTGTCGCCAAGTTCGGGATTGTTATAGGACAACCGCGTTTTGGGCAGGGGTGGCGGCAGCCTGGCGGGCGCAATCACAATCTGCGCACGGGTGACATCGGGACCATATTGGGTTATTTCCCAACCATGCTGACGGAACTTGCCACATGGCTGGGGGTCGCGGTCGTCGACCTGATCACCTTTGCGGCGATCACCCTTGTGGTGATCACGCTGGTGATTACCTTCGCGCTTTCGGTGAAGCCGAAGCGACTGAAGGCCCCCACCCTGAAACAATATAATGCCGAGTTGTTCAAGCGCCGGATCGAGCTTGAGGAACTCTCATACCCCATGCTGAACGATATCAAGATGGGCGGCGGCAAGGCGGGCACCATCCGCATCGATCATGTCATGCGACTGCCGGCCAGCATCCTGCTGATCAATTCCGCCCCACCCGATGTGGCGGGCCAGGTGCGGTGCAACCAGAATGCCGGACAGTGGAAATATGTGAAGGCCGACCATACGGTGGGTACCTTCATCAATCCGGTGCTCCAACTCCACCCGCTGATCAGCGCCGTGCGCAGCCGCTTCCCACTGATCCGGGTGCGCGTGCTGTGTGTGTTTCCGCGTCAGGCGGATTTCGGTGGAAGGGCGGTGAAGACCGCCTGTCTGCCCGACGATCTGGTGAAGATGATCCGCGAGATGGCGGCGGAGGACGGCACCCCCCAGCAGGCCATGGACGCCGCCTGGGAAAGCCTGTCCGTGGCGCTGCGCCAGGGCAATGGGGCATCGGGAAGCAACAGCAATGAAGGCAAGCGCCGGGCGGGGTGAGGAACCCCTTTCCCCGTCGTCCCGCTGGCAAGCCGGGTGACGGGGAAGGGGGCAATTTCCAATGCCCCTGTTGTGAAGCGATACCCCGCCTCACTCCGTCTCGCCGCCATCCTGGGCGATGTCATCGGCCAGTTCGCCGGCCATTTCCGCGAACAGTTCGGCGTCGGCCTGCAGGCCGTTGGCCTCGCAGATGCGCATGAAGACGCGGTAGCCGTGCAGGATGGCGACGTCCAGGGCGGTCTGATCGCCTTCCTCGCTGTACCGGTCCTTGATGTCCTGCTCTTCCAGGGTGCCGAGAATATCCATCTCGGCGGCCTTCAGGACGGCTTCCATTGCCTGCTTGTGAAGTGTGGACATGGGTCCGTTCCTTAAAATGACTTGGGATTTCGGGGTGCTACCCCCTGCAACTGGCCGCTTCATACCATCGAATGGCGGCGGCGCAAGCTTTTGCTTGTCGGCACCGGCATCAGTGCTGTCCAGCTTGCCCGGCCCATCCGGTCGGCACAACCGCTCAATTGCGCAGATTGATGGCCTGCGGCTTGCGGGTCTTGCGGTTGATCTCGACCTCATATTGCAGCCACTGCCCCTCCTTCAGGGTGGACAGGCCGGCATATTGGACGGCGTTGATATGGACGAACACATCCTCGCCGCCATCCTCGGGCGTGATGAAGCCATAGCCCTTGGCGCTGTTGAACCATTTGACGTTGCCCGCGGGCATGGACGCTCTCCCTGGCGCTGTCATATTGCTGGCCGCGAACATGGCCATTCGCGCCCCCGAATGCAAGGGACCTTAACCCGCCCCCGCCAGCAGGTCGCCCTCGGCATTGTCCAGCGGGTCCGGCGCATTGGGATCGCCCGCCGCCGTCTCCTGGCCCAGATGCGGCACGCTGATCGACCGCAATCCCCCGATCAGGGTCCGCTGCACAATGACCCCGCGCTGTTCCATATAGGTGAGCAGGCGGCGCGCCCGGCCGGGCGAGCGGCTGCCGCAGGCCCGTGCCACGTCGGCGTCCGAAGGACAGGGCGCCTTGGCCAGGGCGGCCCGGGCCAGCAGCAGGAACACGCCCTGCATATCCTCCGGCAGGGTCTTGGCGGCCTTTTCTGCCTCTGTCCAGGCGGGATCGTCGGCCCCCTCGGCATCCACGCCGGCGCGGATCACCGACAGGCGGCGCCGGAAGGCCGGCATGTCCAGCGTCTCCCCGCGCAGCCGGTGGATGCGGCAGCGGACCAGGAAATCCTGGTACAGCACGGCATCGGTGCGAAAGGCTGCGTCCGGATCGGACAGGACCTGGCGCAGCACATCGTCCAGCTTTTCGTCATTCTCCGCCGCCTCGAACAGCGACGGTTCGGGGTTCAGCGCGGCAGTGGCCGCCATCTCCGCCTGTCGCTGCCCGGCCAGGCGCAAGGCGGCGTTGATGTCGGCCGGCGGCGGGGGTGGGGCGCGGCGCAGGGGCGCAGGGGCCGACAGCTCGTCGGCCGATGGTGTCAGGATCAGGTCGCGGGCATCGACCGGCGCCTGATCGGGCAGGGGCATCAGTTTGGGGCTGCCACCGCGTCCCGCCGTCTCCACCGCCCCCACCTTGATGGGCAGGGGCCGGCGCGACAATGCCGGGCCCAAGGCCACGAAATGCCCGCGCTGCAGATCGCGGAACATCTCCGCCTGCCGCCGCTCCATGCCCAGCAGGTCGGATGCGCGCGCCATGTCGATATCCAGGAAGGTGCGGCCCATCAGGAAGTTGCTGGCCTCGGCGGCCACATTCTTGGCCAGCTTGGCCAGGCGCTGGGTGGCGATGATGCCGGCCAGGCCGCGCTTGCGACCCCGGCACATCAGGTTGGTCATCGCGCCCAGGCTGGCCTTGCGCGCCTCGTCCGACACCTCCCCTGCGGCGGCGGGTGCGAACAGCTGCGCCTCATCCACCACTACCAGCATCGGGTACCAATGGTCGCGTTCCGCATCGAACAGCCCGCCCAGGAAGGCGGCGGCCAGACGCATCTGGCCTTCGATATCGGCCCCCTCCAGGCTCAACACCACAGAGACGCGGTGCTGGCGCACACGGGCGGCCACCTTCTGCAGGCTCTGTTCGGTATGCTGGGCGGCATCGACGACGACATGGCCGAACTTGTCGGCCAGCGTCACGAAATCCCCCTCCGGATCAATGACGCATTGTTGCACCCAGGGGGCGGACTGTTCCAGCAGGCGGCGCAGCAGATGGGATTTGCCCGACCCGGAATTGCCCTGCACCAGCAGGCGGGTGGCCAGCAGTTCCTCCAGGTCCATCGTGGCGGCGCGACCTTCCGCCGTCAAACCCATATCGATGCCGACCTGCATCCTGAACCGATCCTGCTGAATGACGTGAAGCGGCTCTATAGCGCAGCTGGGGCGGGGAGGGAACCCGCCTGCGGATTATACCAGCCCGCGGTCAACGCCTCATGACTCGGCATCCGCCGGCTTGTCGCCATCCGCATCCAGGATGGTCATCTGCGTCAACCCGCCGCGAACGGCCAGGAAGCTCCAGCTTTCGCCCACGCGGCGGCCGGAGAGGTTCAGGCAGCTTTCTTCCGCCGGCGCGGGCTCCGTCTGTCGTGTACATAGCAGGTTACCAGCCACCATGCGCCAGCGTCCCTTGCGGATCTCGCCGGGACGCTGCACCGCCAGCGTGCCAACGGGCTGCAACAGGTAGGAGCCGTCGGCCTTGAACCGCTGTTCGGAGGTGCCGTCATCATTGGAGATCATCAGCATCTTGCCGAGCATGTCCACCGGTGCGGTTGATGGCTGGGCACCGGCCGGCCCGCAGAGAAGGATGGCTGCAAAGACCGATGCCATCAGCCACATGGCCGAATCTGCCGTTCGCATGGTCGCGTCCTTCCTGAAAACGGGACCCTGACAGGAGATTATATCAACTGCGGGTTGGCAAGTGCATTCCCGTCGTCCATCGGCTCCACATCCACGGCGACCAGCACCCCATGGCTGCCGCCGCCCAGGATGACCCCGCGCAACGGGCAGACATCGTCATAGTCGCGGCCCCAGGCCAGCGTCAGGTGATCGGTGTCGCACTGGCGCCCGTTGGTGGGATCCAGATCGATCCAGCCTTCATCCGGCCCGCACCAGACCTGGACCCAGGCATGGCTGGCATCCGCACCCTTCAGTTTCTCCTTGCCCGGCGGCGGCCGGGTGCGCAGATATCCGGAGACATAGCGGGCCGGCAGGCCCACGGCCCGCAGCGCGCCGATCATCAGATGCGCGAAATCCTGACAGACGCCGCGCCGCTTGGTCAGCACTTCCGAAATGGGCGTGCTGATCGTCGTGGCCGTGGGATCGAAGCTGAAATCGGCATGGATGCGCTTCGTCAGGTCCATGGCCCCTTCGCCCACGGGCCGTCCGCCGGGGAAGAAGGTGGCGCCGAACAGAGTCAGGGAGGTGTCCGCCAGCGGCACCCGCGCCGACGGGCGCACGAATTCCGCGGTCTCAGCCTGTGTGGCGGCCAGGGCCGCCACTTCCTCCCAGGGGGGCGTGGCGGCGGGGGTGAAGGGCGGCGGCGGCTCCACTGTCAGTTCGATCTCCGCCGTCACCACCAGCTCGCGGTGGGGTGTGTGCAGGGCGGCATAGGTGGCGGGATTGCCGAACCAGTCATGCCGCTCCGTCACCACGCCAGGCCAGGGCAGGATGGAAAGCGTGGCCATGTGGCTGGTCTGGCGCGGATGGGCACGGGGGGCCAGATGGGCCAGCATATGGGCGCTGGTCACGGTATCGCCATAGCTGTACCGGGTGACGTGCCGGCAATGATAGCGCACGGGACCGCTCGGCGTTTCAATCGCCGCCGCCGTCACCTCGGCCACCTTATCATTACGTCGTGCGGGCAAAGACATGGCTGAAATAGGCCTGGGAAAGCAGATTGGAGATTTCGGGAAGCAGCCGGCCCAGCCGGTCGGTCAGGTCGGCCAGTGCCGTCGGGTCGCGGGCGGGTTGCGGGTCGGCCACCATTTGGGCGGCGGTTTCCAGCAGATCCTGGGCCAGCTTGGTGGGGCTGACCTCCAGCAGGTCGCCACCGATGGGCGGCAGGCTGCGCAGCTGGCGCTGTACCGTCTTGATCTGGAAGGCCAGGGAGCGCGGATGATCATCATCGGCCAGCAGCAAGGACAGCACCGGTTCGCGCCGAATGCCCACCGGGTGGCGGTCGCGATAGGCCGCGCCGGCCGCCGCCAGTTCCAGCAGCACGGACAATGACGCCACCGTTCCCGCCGTGCCGGACCCCAGCCCGCTGCCATTGAAGGCGCCGACGATGCCGATGGCGCGTTCCAGCCGCCGTCCCAGCACCAGGAAGCGCCAGGCTGGCCCGCGCGACATGCCGTCCAGTTCCAGCCCGATCAGACTGGCCAGCAGCCGCGACAACTCGTCCAGATGCAGGTGCATGCCGGCCGGGTCGGTCTTCATCGGCTTGGCGGCGACATTGCCCAGCACGGTCAGCACGCGGCTGAACTCGCCCGGCAGCCGGTCACGCACGCCGGCGGCGGCGCGGCGCAGCCGTTCCATGGTGGCGCGCATGCCGCCTGGATTGGCCGGATCGGCCACGATCTCCAGCGCCTGGCGCATGCCGCGTACGGCATCGGCCTGCGGCAGGCCCGCAATCTCCTGCGGGATCATGCCGCCATATCCCATCAGGCGCAGCAACGGCACCAGTTCCTCCTCCGCGCCCGGATGGGCATCGTCGGACAGGCGGCGCGCGGCGGCGCGCAGGGTGCGCACGGCGGCGTCGGCACGTTCGGCATAGCGGCCGACCCAGAAAAGATGGTCGGCGGCGCGTGACGGCAGGTCGCCGGCGCGGGGGCCGGCATCGCCTGCACCATCCGGCATCAGGGCGGTTGTACCCCGGCGCCGCTGCGGCTGGCCGATGCTGGCGCCCACGATCCATACATCCTTGGCCCCGGCACCGGTCTGCAATGTCACGGATGCGAAGCGCTCGTCGGCGGAAATGCGGGCCAGACCGCCCGGCATCACCATCCAGTCGCCATCCGGCGTGGCACAGGCGAAGGCGCGCAGCACCAAGGGTCGCGCCACCTTCCTGCCATCGCGCCAGACGGGGGCGGTCGACGGCACGACAGGCTCCTGCGCCACCCAATCCTGCGGCCGGCGGCGCAGGCTGGCCGCCAGTTCCGCCCGTGCGGTGGCAGCCAGTTCCGGGCCGAAGGTGGTCTTGTGTCCCATGGAGGAATAGGCGGGCCGGAACACCAGCCGGTCCAGCCCGGCCACCATCTCCGCCCGCTGCCGCGCATCCCCGCCCCAATAGCTGGGCACATCGGCCAGCAGCGGCGCTTCGCCCAGCAGGTGCCGGGTCAGCGTGCCCATCCAGGGCATCAGGGCGACACTGTCGGTCAGGCCGCTGCCCAGGCTGTTGCAGACCGCGACATTGCCGGCCCGCACGGCCTCCACCAGCCCGGCCACGCCCAGGGCGCTGTCGGGGCGCAGTTCCAGCGGGTCGCAGAAATCATCATCGACGCGGCGCAGGATGACGTCGATCCGCTCCAGCCCGCCCAGCGTCTTCAGGTACACGGCCTGGTCGCGCACCGTCAGGTCAGCCCCTTCCACCAGGGTCAGTCCCAGATGCCGGGCCATGAATGCATGTTCGAAATAGGCTTCGTTCAGCGGGCCTGGCGTCAGCAGCACCAGGCGCGGGCAGCCATCCGGCCCCGATCGGCGGGGGGCCAGGCTGATCAGGGTCTGGCGCAGCTGTTCGAAGAAGGGCGACAGCCGTTCGACATTGCAGCCACGGAACGATTCGGCCAGCGTCTGGCTCATCACCACCCGGTTTTCCAGCGTATAGCCGGAACCGGTGGGCGCCTGCGTGCGGCTGGCCAGCACACGCCAGATGCCGTCACGGTCGCGCACCATGTCGGTGGCCACCAGGGTCAGGCGCGATCCCGGCGGCAGTTCCATGCCGTGGCAGGCGCGCAGGAAGCCCGGATCGCCCAGCACCAGGGCCGGCGGCAGCACGCCATCGCGGAGCAGGGTCTGCGGTCCGTAAAGGTCGCCCAGCACCCGGTCCAGCAACCGGGCCCGCTGGCGCAGCCCTTCGGCGATCATCTGCCATTCCGACTGCGGCATCAGCAGCGGGATCGGGTCCAGCGGCCACGGCCGGTCCACCCCCTGCGGATCGGCATAGGCGTGATAGGTCACGCCGTTCTGAAACAGCAACCGCCGGCCTGCGTCCCAGCGTTCCTCCATCGATGCGCTGTCGGCAGCACCCGATGAGATGAAGGATTGCCAGTGCGCGCGCACATGTCCGTCACCCGTGACCATCTCGTCCCAGGGTTCCGCAGATGCGCCCGCGCCGTTGCGCGGAATTTCAGCCAAGGCGTAGGTCAAGGGTCAACGGGAATTCGGGGTTTCTGATCTCGATCGGGGCCGCCATAGGTCCCGGGGTGTGTCCGAACGGGAAGAACCTGGCCAGCCGCCGCCCCTCCGCCTCGTTGGCATTGACCGGGAAGGTGGTGAAGTTCCGCCCGCCCGGATGTGCCACGTGGTAGGTGCAGCCACCGATCGAGCGACCCGTCCAGCTGTCCACGATATCGAAGATCAACGGTGTATGCACGGGGATCGTTGGGTGCAAACAGTTAGGTGGCTGCCAGGCGCGGTATCGCACGCCCGCCACGAACTCCCCGCCTGTCCCGGTCGGGTGCAGCGGCACCTTGCGCCCGTTGCAGGTGACGATGAACCGATCTTCCAGTGCCCCGGACAATAATACCTGCACCCGCTCCAGACTGCTGTCTACGAAACGGACCGTGCCGCCGCCGCCCGGCTCCTCCCCCAGCACATGCCAGGGCTCCAGCGCGGTGCGCAGTTCCAGCGTCAGGTCGCGCTGGCTGACATGGCCCAGGGTGGGGAATCGGAAATTGATATGCGGTTTGAACCAGGCCTCGTCGAACGCGTACCCAGCGCCGCGCAGGTCGTTCACCACGTCCTGGATATCCTGCTGCACGAAATGCGGCAGCATGAAGCGCTCATGCAGCTTGGTGCCCCAGCGGACCAACCGGCCGCGATAGGGCTGCTTCCAGAACCAGGCGATCAGAGTACGCAGCAGAAGCTGCTGCACCAGGCTCATCTGCGCATGCGGCGGCATCTCGAAGCTGCGCAGTTCCACCAGTCCCAGTCGGCCCGTGGAACTGTCGGGACTGAACAGCTTGTCGATGCAGAATTCGCTGCGATGGGTATTGCCCTGTACATCGACCAGCAGGTGGCGCAAAGCCCGGTCCACCAGCCAGGGCGGGCAGTTGGAACCGGCCTCGTCCAGCACCTTGAAGGCGATCTCCAACTCGTAAAGGCTGTCATGGCGCGCCTCATCCACGCGCGGATGCTGGCTGGTCGGGCCGATAAAGGTGCCGGAGAACAGGAACGACAGGGCGGGATGGTTCTGCCAATAGGTCAGCAGGGAACGCAGCACATCCGGCCGACGCAGGAACGGGCTGTCGGCCGGCGTCGGCCCGCCGACCACGATGTGATTGCCACCGCCGGTTCCGACGTGACGGCCGTCCAGCGCAAATTTCTCCGTTGCCAGCCTTGTCTGCCGGGCATCCTCATAGAGGTCGTTGGTGTTGCGCACCAGCTCGTCCCAGCTTGACACCGGATGGATGTTCACCTCGATCACGCCGGGGTCGGGGGTGACGGCGACGCTGGCCAGACGCGGGTCCTTGGGCGGGCCATAGCCTTCCAGCACCACGGGCATGTCCAGCTCGACACAGGTCGCCTCAATGGCCGCGACCAACTCCACCCAATCCTCAAGATATGAGGTGGGCGGCATGAAGATATAGAGGCGGCCGTTGCGCGGCTCCACGCAGAGTGCGGTGCGCACCACCCACCAGGCCGACTGGCCCCGGTCGGGCACAGCCTCGCGCACATCGGCCATACGGTTGCGCAGTTCGCGCGGCTCCGTATTGCCCTTGTTCACCGACATCTGCTGGCTGATATCCTCGTACGCCGGCAGGGGTGTGCGCGGATCGAACGGGTCCTGTTCGTAATGGTAAGGATATTGCGCCGGCGCCACCCAGGGCAGGCTGCCCAGCGGCAGACGGAACCCCACCGGGCTGTCGCCCGGCGCCAGCAGCAGCTTCTCCGACCGCGTCGCCCAGGCGGACGACAGCCAGACCGGCCCCATCGCCTCGTGCCGGCGGTTGAGCGGCAGGGCGAAGCCGATAGGCTGGTCCAGACCGCGCTCGAACACCTTGGCCAGCCGGGTGCGCTCTTCCTCATTCTCCAGCTTGCTGTCGAACGGATCGACATTCACCGGCAGCTTGCGTTCCTTCTGGATATAGTGCCAGGGATCCTCGAACGCTGGCAGGGCATAGTCGGGGGGAATGCCCAGCTTTACCGCCAGGGTCTGGATATACTGCTCGGCATGTTCGGCCTTGAAACCGTAGTCCCGGCTCTCGTCCGCCTGATATTCCTCATGCGTCCACAGCGCATCGCCATCCTTGCGCCAATAAAGCTGCAAGGCCCAGCGCGGCAGGCTTTCGCCGGGATACCATTTGCCCTGGCCGAAATGCAGCAGCCCGCCCGGCGCAAAGCGCCGCCGCAGCCGGCGGATCAGCTCGCCCGACAGCAGGCGCTTGGTGGGCCCCAACGCAGCCGTGTTCCACTCCGCCCCGTCCATGTCGTCGATGGAGATGAAGGTGGGCTCGCCCCCCATGGTCAGGCGGATATCGCCGGCCACGATCTCGCGATCGACCTGTTTGCCCAGCGCGTCGATGGCGGCCCACTGGTCGGGCCAATAGGGCTTGGTGGTGCGCGGCTGCTCACGGATGCGGGTGACCGACATCGCATGTTCGAACGACACCTCGCACTCATCCAGCCCGCCGGTGACCGGGGCGGCGCTGAACGGATCGGGCGTGCAGGCGACGGGGATATGTCCCTCACCGGCCATCAGGCCGGAGGTCGGGTCCAGCCCGATCCAGCCGGCACCGGGCAGATACACTTCGCACCAGGCGTGCAGGTCGGTGAAATCCGCCGTCGGTCCTTCCGGCCCCTCCAGCGGCTTCTGGTCGGCGACCAGCTGGATCAGGTAGCCCGATGCGAAACGCGCCGCCAGGCCCAGATGGCGCAGGGCCTGCACCATCAGCCAGGCGCTGTCGCGGCACGACCCGGTACCCTTCTCCAGCGTCTCCTCGCAGCTCTGTACCCCCGGCTCCAGCCGGATGACATAGCCGATGGCCTGCTGCAGCTTTGAGTTCAGGCCCATCAGGAAATTGACCGTCGCCTGTTCCGACCGGTCCACCTCCGACAGGAAAACGGACAGCAGCGGTCCCGCCGGCTCGGTCTCCAGGAACGGCTTCAGATCCTTGGCCAGCAACGGGTCATAGGAGAAGGGGAATTTCTCCGCCGCCGGTTCCAGGAAGAAGTCGAACGGGTTGATGGAGGCCATGTCGGCCACCAGATCGACCTCCAGCGTGAATTCCGTGGTCTTCTCCGGAAACACGAAACGGGCCAGCCAGTTGGATTGCGGGTCCTGCTGCCAGTTCAGGAACTGCTTCTTGGGCGTGACCTTCAGCGAATAGGACAGGATCGGCGTGCGGCAATGCGGCGCTGGACGCAACCGCACGATCTGCGGGCCTAGATTGACCGGCCGGTCGTAGCGGTAGACGGTCTTGTGGTTCAACGCGACATGAATACCCATTCGCTCCTGCCCCCCACCTGTGCTCTTGCCCGCCCAATGACGGCTGGATGACGGTACCACCAATCGGCAGGAGGGTTAAGCTGCGTTGCAGCAATTGTTGCGCCGCCCAAGGGTTGCGGCCCTTTGCGGTCCGCCACATTCCCGCCCTTCATTTCTGCATGCTGTGCGTTGGCGGGGGTTCGGTGTAGGGTGCCGGGAGCCTTCGCGGATCAACCGATTCCGTGAAAGCGCGGTCATGCCCGGATATAATCGATCAAGTTTGGAAAAATGAACGTTTTCAAAGACTTCGAAGCCACGATCCATGATGCGCTGAACCAGTTGATCAGTGCTGGCGACTTGCCGTCCGGGCTGGACCTCTCGCGAATCACGGTGGAGCCGCCGCGCGATGCGTCGCATGGCGATGTCTCCACCAACGCCGCCATGATCCTGGCCAAGCCGGCGGGCAAGCCGCCGCGCGTCATCGCCGACGCCCTGGTCGCCCGGCTGAAGGGCGCGGCCAACGTGACCGACGCGTCGGTCGCCGGCCCCGGCTTCGTGAACCTGCGCATCGATACCGGCCTTTGGCTGTCGCGCCTGGCCGACGTGCTGAATGAAGGCCCGGCCTTCGGCGCCAGCACCCTGGGTGCCGGCCGGCCGATCAATGTGGAATATGTGTCGGCCAACCCGACCGGCCCCATGCATGTCGGCCACACGCGCGGCGCGGTGGTTGGCGACGCGCTGGCCCGTCTGCTGATCAAGGCTGGCTTCGACGTCACACAAGAATATTACATCAATGATGCTGGGGCCCAGGTCGATGTCCTGGCCCGCTCCGCCCACCTGCGCTACCGCGAGGCGTTCGGGGAGGCGATCGATATCCCGGCCGGCCTCTATCCCGGCGACTATCTGGTCCCGGTGGGCCAGGCGCTGAAGGATATGTACGGCGACAAGTACCTGACGGTCGAAGAGTCCGTCTGGCTGCCGCTGTTCCGGGAATTCGCCGTGGCGCAGATGATGGTTCGCATCAAAGAGGACCTGGCGCAGATGGGTGTGAAGCATGATGTCTTCTCGTCCGAACGCGCCATCGTCGATGCCGGTGCCGTCGAGCTGGCCTTGAAGGCGCTGGAGGATCAGGGACTGATCTATACCGGCGTGCTGGAGCCGCCAAAGGGCAAGAAGCCCGACGATTGGGAGCCGCGCCCCCAGACCCTGTTCTGCGCCAGCCAGTTCGGCGACGATGTTGATCGGCCGCTGAAGAAGTCGGACGGTTCCTACACCTATTTCGCCAACGATATCGCTTATCACTATGACAAGTTCCGCCGGGGCGGTGGTGACCTGATCGACGTGCTGGGTGCCGACCATGGCGGCTATGTGAAGCGCATGCAGGCCGCCGTCACCGCCATCACGGGCGGCAAGGGTGCCTTGGACGTCAAGATCTGCCAACTGGTCAACCTGATGGATGACGGCCAGCCGGTGAAGATGTCCAAGCGCGCCGGCCGTTTCGTCACCCTGCGCGATATCGTGGATGAGGTCGGGGCCGGCGTCGTCCGCTTCATCATGCTGACCCGGCGCAACGACCAGACGCTCGATTTCGACGTGGCCAAGGTTACGGAGCAGTCCAAGGAAAACCCGGTTTTCTATGTGCAGTACGCGCATGCACGCTGCCATTCCGTCCTGCGCCATGCGGCGGATGCCGGTGCCGACCTGTCGGCAGCATCGCTGGCCGCTGCCGACCTGCAGCGCCTGTCGGCAGCGGAGGAGGTGGCTATCGTCAAGCAGATGCTGTCCTTCCCCCGCATGGTGGAAGCTGCGGCCGAAGCTCATGAGCCGCACCGCGTTGCCTTCTATCTCTATGATCTGGCGTCCTCCTTCCATGGTCTGTGGAACAAGGGCAAGGACGACGCGTCCATGCGCTTCCTGATCGAGGGGGATGTTGAACTGACCCGCGCGCGCCTGGCGTTGGTCACTGCCGTGGCCCAGGTCATCGCCTGCGGCCTGGACATTCTGGGCGTGGAGCCCGTCAAGGAAATGCGTTGAGGTGCCGGTCCCATGACCTATCACGACGACGAGGACGATAACGGCCAGCAGACCCCGCCGCCCCCGGCGGGTCGCCAGCCCCCGCGCGGCGATTTCCGCGCCGATCCGAGTTTCAGCCCGCGTGCCGGCTATCAGCCGCCGCAGGCGCCGCATAACCCGTATGCGCAGCAGCCCCCGCATCCGCCGGCCGAACCGCACCCGATGGATGATTATGTGCAGCCGCAGCGCCATGCCGCCCCGCCGCCGCCGCCCCAGTCGCCCGTGCCGGACCCGGAACCCCATGCGGATCCAGCCGCCGCCGGCTATCGCACCCAGGCGCCGGCCCAGGACGGCTATGATCCGCAATATGGCTATCAGCAGGGCCCGGCGGCACAACAGGCCCAGGACGCCTATTACCAGGATTACGAGCAGCAGCATCAGGGCTATTATCAGGCTCCGCCGGCGCGGCGCCGCAACCTGCTGAATATCGGTATCATTGCCGGTGCCGTATTGGTGTTCGGTGGCATCATCTTCTATGCCTATAACCAGGGCATGCGCGCCGGCACCGAAAGCGTGGCGCCCATCCTGCGTGCCGATACCAGCCCCACCAAGATCCGCCCGGATCAGCCGGGCGGGCTGGAGGTGCCGCACCAGGACAAACTGGTCTATGACCGCTTGAACCCCAACAGCAACGCCCCGCCGGGCGAGGTGGAGCGTCTGCTGCCTCCGCCCGAGACGCCGATGGAACGCCCGCGGGCCGAAGCCGTGGAACCGCCCGAGGATATGCCTATGGCGGAGGAAGGCGAAGGCCAGGTCTCCACCTTGCGTGAAGCCCCGCCCGAACCCGCCTATCAGCAGCCAGCCCCCCAGCCGGTGCCCAGCTACGCGCCCCCTGTGGCCCCGCAGCAGCAGCCAACCCGCACCAACCCGGCCCCGACCCAGCAGCCGCAGCAGCTTCTGCCGCAACAGCAGCAACCGGCCCCGGCCGCGCCCAAGCCGGTGACCCAGGCTCTGGTGGCCCCGCCGCCCGCCGTCGCTCCGCCCAAGCCTGCTACCGGCGGCCCGTCCGTGCGCGTGCAGGTGGCCGCCGTGGACAGCGAGGGCAAGGCGGCGGCCGAATGGCAGCGCCTGCAGCGCAAGTTCGCGGCGGAGTTGGGCGGCCTGCCCATGCGCACGGTGCGCGCGGAGCTGCCCAAGGGCATCTTCTACCGCATCCAGGGCGGCCCGGTGGACGAGGCGCGGGCCAAGCAGATCTGTGCCGCCATGGCCGCACAGGGTGCGGGGTGCAGCATTGTCCGCTGACATCGCCGCCCTGGTCCTGGGATGCGCGGGCACGGCCCTGCTGCCGGCGGAACGGGATTTCTTCCGCGATGCCAACCCGCTGGGCTTCATCCTGTTCCGCCGCAATGTGGATAGCCCCGATCAGGTCCGCGCCCTGGTGGCGGATTTGCGGGCCAGCGTCGGCCGCCATGCCCCCATCCTGATCGATCAGGAAGGCGGGCGTGTGGCCCGTTTGCGCGGCCCCCATTGGCCGGAACTGCCGCCGGCCCGCGCGGTCGGCGGCATTGCCGACCCGGAGGTGGCCGGTCGGGCCGCTTGGCTGCATGGCCGCCTGCTGGCTGCCATGCTGGCCGATCTGAGCATCGATGTGGATTGCGCCCCCGTGGCTGACGTGCCCGTGCCCGGTGCCCATGACGTGATCGGCGACCGCGCCTTCGCCATGGATCCGGCCCGCGTGGCCCGTCTGGCCGGGGCCCAGGCCGCCGGCCTGCTGGCGGGCGGGGTGCTGCCGATCGTCAAGCATGTGCCCGGCCATGGCCGGGCCTTCGCCGACAGCCACAAGGAACTGCCCGTCGTGCAGACCAAGCGGGCGGAACTGGCGGCGTGGGACTTCGTGCCGTTCAAGCACCTGTCACACCTGCCCGCCGCCATGGTGGCCCATGTCGTCTATACCGACATCGACCTCACCCTGCCGGCCAGCATCTCACCCACGGTGATCGCCGACATCATCCGCGGGCATATCGGCTTCGATGGTCTGCTATTCTCCGACGATCTGTCCATGCAGGCCTTGTCGGGCACGCTGGGGCAGCGCACGGCAGCGGTGCTGGCCGCCGGCTGCGACGTGGCCCTGCACTGCAACGGCCAGATGGCGGAGATGCTGGACGTGGCGGCGCATGCGCGTGCCTTGGACGAGGCTGGCATGCGCCGCTGGTCGACCGCATCCACACTTGTGGCGGCGGCACATCCTACCGATATCAATTGCTTGCGGACCGAATTCGACCGGCTGCTGGCGGGGTGAGGCGATGCCTGATTTCCAGGAAATCCTGTTCAAGCTGTCGATCATGGCCCTGCCGGCCCTGTTCGCCATTACCTTGCATGAAGTGGCGCACGGCTGGGCTGCGCTGAAATTCGGCGACCGCACGGCGCAGATGCTGGGAAGGCTCAGCCTGAACCCGCTGCGCCATGTCGATCCGGTGGGCACGGTGCTGCTGCCCATGACCATGTTCGTCTTCACCGGCTTCATGTTTGGCTGGGCCAAGCCCGTGCCCGTGGATTTCCGCAATCTGCGCAATCCCAAGCGCGACATGATCTGGGTGGCCGCCGCCGGGCCGGGTATGAATTTCCTGCTGGCCTTCATTTCGGCCCTGCTGCTGCATGTAGCACCACTGGCCCCGGAATTCATGTCCGACTGGCTGGTGAACAATCTGGTCGTCTCCTTGCAGTTCAACGTGTTGCTGGCCCTGTTCAACCTGATCCCGCTGCCGCCGCTGGATGGCGGGCGGGTGCTGGTCGGCATCCTGCCCAATGGTCCGGCCCATGCCGTGGCGCGGCTGGAACCCTATGGCATCGGCATCATGATGCTGCTGGTCTTCCTGATCCCGTTTGCGGCCGGCCATGCCGGATTTGATTTCAACCCGCTCTACATGGTGCTGGGCCCCGCCACCGAATGGGTGGTCAGCAATATCGCCATCTTGGCCGGGCTGTGACCGACGGGTTCGACGCCCCCGCCGATGATGGCGCCACTGGCGAAGCGCTGCTGCTGGATATCGACGGGTTCGAGGGACCCATCGACCTGCTATTGACCCTGGCGCGCGACCAGAAGGTCGACCTGACCCGCATCTCCATTCTGCAACTGGCCGAACAGTTCCTGTCCTTCGTGGCCGCGGCGCGTCGCCTGCGCCTGGAACTGGCGGCCGACTATCTGGTGATGGCCGCCTGGCTGGCCTATCTGAAATCCCGCCTGCTGCTGCCCGATCCGCAGCCCGACGAGCCCTCGGCCGAACTGCTGGCCGCAGCATTGACCCTGCGCCTGCAACGGCTGGAGGCGATGCAGGCCGCATCCGCCCGGCTGCTGGCCCAGCCGCGCCTGGGCCGCGACCGGTTCGCGCGGGGACAGCCGGAGGATCTGCCGATTTTCGCCAAGCATCGCCATGATCTGTCGCTCTATGACCTGCTCAAGGCCTACGGCGACATCTCGGGCCGGCAATCGCGGCAGGCGCCCTTTACCATTCCGGTAACGGAATTATACTCGATCGAACAGGCCGTGGCCCGGCTGGAGGCGATGCTGGGCCGTATTCCCGACTGGTCCTATCTTTCCACGCTGCTGCCCGCCGGCTGGCGTGGGCAGGGGGTGAAGGCGCGGTCGATGCTGGCCAGCAATTTCGTTGCGATACTGGAATTAGCCAAGGTCGGCAAGCTGGAGCTGCGCCAGGATGGGTCCTATGCCCCCATCCAGCTGCGCGCCCGCCGGGAGGGGGAGGGGACATGAGTGACCTTTTCAACGCCGATGCCCAACTGGTGCGCCTGCTGGAGGCCATTCTGTTCGCATCCGCCGAACCGGTGACGGAGGAGGCGCTGCAATCACGCATCGGGCCCGTGCCCGTGCGGCCGCTGTTGCTGCAACTGGAAAATCTCTATCGCCATCGCGGTGTGAACCTGGTGGCATCCGGCGGCCGCTGGGCCTTCCGCACCGCGCCGGACCTGGGCGACCAACTGCGCACAGAGGTAGAGGTGACGGCCAAGCTGTCGCGTGCCGCCGTGGAGACCCTGGCCATCGTCGCCTATCATCAGCCCGTGACCAGGGCGGAGATCGAGGCGATCCGCGGTGTCGCCACCTCAAAGGGCACGCTGGACATCCTCATGGAGGCCGGATGGATCCGCCCCGGCCGGCGCCGCGAAACGCCGGGCCGCCCCCTGACCTGGATCACCACCCCGCATTTCCTGGATCATTTCGGCCTGGAAACGCTGCGCGACCTCCCCGGCGTCGATGATCTGCGCGCCGCCGGCCTGCTGGACAAGTCGGCCTCGCTGCCGGGCCTGCCGGGGCTGGAGCCGACGGGGGACTGAGGCTCAATCCCCCAGCCGCCAATCCTCCGGCGCCGGCCTTCGGTCGCCCGCCATGAACCGCCCGCCATAGGGCGCCAGGCACAGATCGACCAGCGCCAGCACTTCGCCCGCATCCTTGTCGGCGAACAGCTCCCCGAACGCATGTTCGAAGGCGCTGGCCAGCATCGGGTCCAGGCGCAGCAGCGCTTTGGCCAGCCCCTTGCCGGTGCCCGTCCAGGCCCCGGCCGCACGCACGGTGAAATCCGCCAGCTCGATATAAAGCCGGGCGCCGATGGCCAACTGTTCCGACCCGCTGCGCGGCTGTGCCAGATCGGCGGCCAGATCGGAGATGGAATAGCGCCGCGTGCGCAACTCCTCCTGCGACAGGGCCGGCGGCCCGCCATCCAGCACGGCTTGCGCCTGGCGCTTCAGTTCTTCGATCAGGCCTGGGTCGCCGGCGATGGGCAGGCCGTTGGCCACCATGCGGGCCAGCGACGGCTTGCCCAGCTTGCGGTCGGCATCCCAGAAATAGGCCAGCGTGTCCGGGTCGTGCAGGAACAGTTCCACCGTTACGCCCTGGCGTTCATGCGTCTCGCGCACGGCGCACGGCAATTGATGGTGGATCAACACGGCGTCGATGTCCGATCCCGGCCCGGCATTGCCCTTGGCCACCGATCCAGCCAGAAAGGCGGCGATGATGTCCGGCTGGTCCGTCCATTCGCGCAGGATGGCGTCGGCCAGATCGATGGTCGGGGTGATGGCGGTCATGCCACGCCATCCTGCAGCAGTTCCAGTGCGCGCGTCACCGTGGCCAGCCGCACCGCGTCGCGGTCGCCGGGAAAGACATGGCGTTCCACGAAAGTATCCCCGCCCTTGCGCGACCGCGCGATGAAGACCAGCCCCACCGGCTTGGTCGCACTCCCGCCCGTGGGCCCGGCGATGCCCGTCACCGCCACGGCTATATCGGCCCTGCTATGGGTCACGGCCCCTTGCGCCATCGCCTCGGCCACCGGCCCGCTGACGGCACCCAGGTCGGCGATCAGGTCGGCCGGCACGCCCAGCATCTCCGTCTTGGCTTCGTTGGTATAGGTGACGAAGCCCCGATCCACGACCGATGATGATCCGGACACCGACGTCAGGCATCCCGCGATCAACCCGCCCGTGCAGCTCTCGGCCGTGGCCAGCCATAGGCCGCGCGCCCTATAGGCATCGCGGATATTCTCGGCCATCCGGATCAGGTCGGGCGGGAACATCGGCCTACTCCAGCACCAGGGGCAGGCGCACGGTGGCGGCGGCCTGGGCGGCAATGCCCTCCCGCCGGCCGGTGAAGCCCAGCCCTTCTGTCGTCGTGGCCTTCACCGACACGCGGGTGGGCGACAGGCCCAGGATGTCGGCCACCCGCGTCACCATCGCCTCGCGATGCGGGCCGACCTTGGGCCGTTCGCAGATGATGGTGATATCCACATGCGCGATGATCCCGCCCCGGGCCGCCACCAAGTCGGCGGCATGCTTCAGGAACTGGGCGCTGTTGGCACCCTTCCATTGCGGGTCGCTGGGGGGGAAATGCAGGCCGATATCGCCGGCGCCGATGGCGCCCAGGATGGCGTCGGTCAGGGCGTGCAGTGCCACATCGGCATCGGAATGCCCCTCCAGGCCGGCATCGTGCGGCACGGACACACCGCACAGCCAGACCTGGTCGCCGGGGCCGAACTTGTGCACATCGTACCCGGTGCCCAGGCGGATATCGCCCAGCCGGGCCAGGAACAGCTTTTCTGCACGCGCCAGATCATCCTGGTTGGTCACTTTCAGATTATCCTGGTCGCAGGGAACAAGGGTGACGGGAAGGTCGGCTTCCTCCGCCACGGCGGCATCATCGGTCAGGTTCAGGCCGGCAGCACGGCGATGGGCCGGCAAAATGTCGGCAAAGCGGAAGCCCTGCGGCGTCAGCGCCCGCCACAGCGCTGTGCGGTCCACGGTACCGGCACTGACGATGGTGCCGGCCTTCACCGTGCCGCGCTTCAGCGTGTCGGCCAGCGGCGTGGCGGCGATGGCGGCGGGGGCATTCTCCAGTGCGTCGATCACATCGCTGATGGCCTGGCCATCGACCAGCGGCCGGGCCGCATCATGGATCAGCACCAGATCCGGCGCATGGCCGCCCAGCGCCTCCAGCCCGTTCAGCACGCTGTCCTGGCGCGTCGGCCCGCCGGCGATGGGTGGCGGCAGGTCCAGCCCTTCCACAGCCTTCTCGTAAAGGTCACTGAAGGCGGGATCGATGACGACGCGCACCGACGTGATCTGCGGATGGCGCAGGAACGCCTCCACCGTGCGGCGCAGGATGGGCTGTCCGGCCAGATGCAGATATTGCTTGGGCATGTCGCCCCCGAAGCGCAGGCCACGGCCGGCGGCGACGATCAGGGCGGTACAGGTGGGCATTGGCACGCAATCTCATGTCGTGAACAACCGGCGCCGACCCTAGCGCGGAAGGCCGCGCGCGCCAATGGTCTGCTCGGCAGGCAAGCCATGCTGGCGGAACCCGCTCCACCCAAGCCCACGGCTCCGCCTTCGGTTCAGGTCGACGGCTCTGCCTTCAGGCGAAAACCGCCATGCGGTGGAGAATATTGTGTTTTTCCCGGCCTGTGTTAAGCTCAGTGCCTAAATTTGATGCATCCGTTGAAATTGCCTTCTTAATGTGCAAATTCCGGACCCAGGTTCAAGGTTCCAGTCCCCATGGTCAAGCCGCTTGCCCCCCTTCACATTGGTTCTGTGCGTATCGATGATCCGGTGATCCTGGCACCGCTGTCCGGCGTCACCGACATGCCCTATCGCCGGCTGGTGAAGCGCACGGGGGCGGGGCTGGTCGTGTCCGAAATGATCGCCAGCCAGGCCATGATCCGCGCCACCCGCGAAAGCCTGCTGAAGACCGAATGGCACCTGGACGAGGCGCCGATTTCCATGCAGCTGGCGGGGTGTGAGCCCGAGGTGATGGGGGAGGCGGCGAAACTGAACGCCGATCGCGGCGCCCATATCATCGACATCAATTTCGGCTGCCCGGTGAAAAAGGTGGTGAATGGCTTCGCCGGTTCCGCCCTGATGAAGGACGAGCTGCTGGCCGGCCGCATCATGGAGGCGACGGTGAAGGCCGTTTCCCTTCCGGTGACGATGAAGATGCGCAAGGGCTGGGACGCCAACAACCTGAACGCCCCCAACATGGCCCGCATCGCGGAAGAATGCGGCATCAAGATGCTGACCGTGCATGGCCGCACCCGTTGCCAGATGTATAACGGCACCGCCGATTGGAAATTCATCCGTGAGGTGAAGGAGGCCGTGAACATCCCCGTCATCGCCAATGGCGACATCAACAGTTTCGAGGATGCCGTGCGCTGCCTGGAGGAATCCGGCGCCGACGGCATCATGATCGGGCGCGGCACCTATGGCCGCCCCTGGTTCATCGCCCAGGTCATGCATTACCTGCGCACGGGCGTGAAGCTGCCCGACCCGCCGCTGGCCGAGCAGATGCAGACGGTGCTGGAACATTACGACGCCATCCTGGCCCATTACGGCGTGGATGCCGGCCTCAAGATCGCCCGCAAGCATGTCGCCTGGTATTCCAAGGGCATGAACGGGTCGGCCGACTACCGCAATCAGATCATGACCAGTGAGGACCCGGAACAGATGAAGCAGCAGATTGTCGCCTTCTATTCCGCGGCACTGGACCGTGGCACCACCGAGCGGATCGCCGCCTGATGGCGCGGATGCCCCCGGCCCGCCGCATCGGCGCGGACATCGACCCGACCTCCATCCTGGCCGCCTTGCCCGACCCCGTGATGGTGGTCGATGGCGAGGGGCTGATCCGTTTCATCAACCTGGAAGCCCAGGAATTCTTCGACGTTTCGGCCACCCGTGTGCTGGGCACGAAACTGACGGAGCTGATCCCGGAAGACAGCCCCGTCCTGGCGCTGCTGGACCAGGCCCGCGCCACCCATGCCACGGTATGCGAGTATGGTGTCTCGGTGGAAACCGCCCGCATCGGCCCGCATTCGGTGACCATGCAGGCGGCCCCCCTGGGCGACCCGCCGGATTTTGTGGTGCTGACCATCCATGAACGTTCCATCGCGCGCCGCATCGACAAGCAGTTGAACCATCGCGGGGCCGCCCGCTCCGTGGTCGCCATGGCCGCCATGCTGGCGCATGAGGTGAAGAACCCGCTATCGGGCATCCGCGGCGCCGCGCAGCTGCTGGAGGAGAATGCCAGCGAGGATGACCAGATCCTGACCCGCCTGATCTGTGACGAGGCGGACCGTATCGTGGCGCTCGTTGACCGGATGGAAGTGTTCACCGATGGCCGGCCGCTGGAACGGCAGGCGGTGAACATCCATGCGGTGCTGGAACATGTGCGCCGCATCGCCCAGACCGGCTTTGCCCGCCATATCCGCTTTGTCGAGAAGTACGACCCCTCCCTGCCGCCCGTGCTGGGCAGCCGCGACCAGTTGGTGCAGGTGTTCTTGAACCTGGTGAAGAACGCGGCGGAAGCCTGTCCGGAACAGGGTGGGGAAATCCTGCTGACCACATCCTATCAGCATGGCGTGCGCCTGGCGGTGTCCGGATCGGACAGCCGCATGCAGCTGCCGCTGCTGGTCTGCGTGGGCGATAACGGGCCGGGCATCCCGGAGGATATCCGCGCCAACCTGTTCGATCCGTTCGTCACGACGAAGATGAACGGAACCGGCCTGGGTCTTGCATTGGTGGCCAAGATCATCGGTGATCATGGTGGGGTCATCGACTTTGAGTCCGTGCCGCGGCGCACGATCTTCAAGGTTTCCCTGCCGGTTACCGATCAGCATGGCCACGGAGAGGGTGCCTAAAAAATGGGCGCAACTATTCTTGTTGCGGATGATGACAGGGCCATTCGGACGGTGTTGACCCAGGCCCTGGCCCGCCTGGGACATGAGGTGAAGACCACCGGCAATGCCGCCACCCTGTGGCGGTGGGTGCAGGAGGGGGAGGGCGATCTGGTCATCACCGATGTAGTGATGCCGGACGAGAACGGGCTTGATCTGGTACCGCGCATCAAGAAGCTGCGGCCGGACCTGCGCATCATCGTGATGAGCGCGCAGAACACCCTGCTGACGGCGGTGAAGGCGGCGGAGCGGGGGGCGTTCGACTATCTGCCCAAGCCCTTCGACCTGAAGGACCTGATGGCCATCGTGCAGAAGGCCCTGTCGGTTCCCGCCACCTCGTCCCCCGCCACCCCCGCGCCCGTCGAGGATGCGGAGGAGGAGGCGCTGCCCCTGATCGGCCGCTCCCCGGCAATGCAGGAAATCTACCGCGTCCTGGCCCGCCTGATGGGCACCGACCTGACCGTGATGATCACGGGCGAGAGCGGGACGGGCAAGGAACTGGTGGCCCGCGCCCTGCACGATTACGGCAAGCGCCGGGGCGGCCCGTTCGTGGCCATCAACATGGCGGCCATCCCGCGCGAACTCATCGAGTCCGAGCTGTTCGGCCATGAGAAGGGCGCCTTCACCGGTGCCACCATGCGCTCAACGGGCCGGTTTGAGCAGGCGCAGGGCGGCACCCTGTTCCTGGACGAAATCGGCGATATGCCGCTGGAGGCGCAGACCCGCCTGCTGCGTGTGTTGCAGGAGGGCGAATACACGACCGTCGGCGGGCGCACGCCCATCAAGACCGACGTGCGCATCGTCGCCGCCACCCACCGCGACCTGCGCACCCTGATCCGTCAGGGCCTGTTCCGCGAGGATCTGTTCTACCGCCTCAACGTCGTGCCCATCCGCCTGCCGCCCCTTCGGGAGCGCACGGAGGATGTGCCGGCCCTGGTCCGCCATTTCCTGAACCAGGCCGCCCAGCAGGGATTGCCCGCCAAGACGGTGGACAATGCTGCCATGGACCGGCTGAAGCGCTACCGCTGGCCCGGCAACGTGCGCGAGCTGGAAAACATGGTCCAGCGTCTGGCGGCGCTGTACTCGCAGGAGGTGATCAGCCTCGACGTCATCGACACCGAACTGGCCGAAGCCAACCCGGCCGCAGCCCCCGTGCAGGAACCGGTGAACGAAGGCCTGTCGGCGGCGGTCGAACGCCACCTGCGCGAATATTTCGCCGCCCACAAGGACGGCATCCCGGCGGCGGGGCTCTATGACCGGATTTTGCGGGAGGTCGAACGGCCCCTGCTGTCGCTGTCGCTCACAGCGACACGCGGCAACCAGATCAAGGCGGCGCATATGCTGGGGCTGAACCGCAATACGCTGCGCAAGAAGATCAGGGATTTGGATATACAGGTGGTGCGGGGGTTGAAGTAACAGCCCCCATCATCCCCCGCCAGCCAAGCCACCCGTAGGTCAGGTCGAGCCGAAGGCGAGCCCTGACAGCATTGGATTGAAAGCCTTGTCCGTCAGGGCTCGGCTCACGCCTCGACCTGACCTACGGCTTTGGCGCTGGACGCCATACGCCATACCCGGCCTCGTCCTGGGCAAACACGATCCCCATCTCCTCCAGCGTCCGCTTCAGATCGTCCAACGTTCGTTGCATCGGGGTGCGCTTCCCGCGCTCCCAATCCTTGATCGTGCCAATGGACACGTTGCTTCGCTTCGCCAGTTCGTCCTGGGAGATATTGAGCAGGGCACGGGCTGCCCGACATTGATCGATGTTCATTTTCTTTTGGCCAAATTTTTTACTAAAAGTCGTTGACGGCAGCCCGTCTATCCGTCATATTTTGCCCAATTCGTACCAAACTACACCATCAATCCAACGCCCTTGGAGGAATTCCATGGACGACTACTCCCCTGTGATCCGTGGCCTGCTGAATTCACTGCTGGACGTGACCATCAGTTGCACCCTGACCGCCCCGAAGACAAGCCAGGGGAACAGGCGTTCGGTGAACTTCTGGACCAGCGCGAAAGCCTCATTCGCCGCTTGGCCAGGGAACCCAGCCTGACCCAAGCAGACATCGCCGCCAAACTGACGACCCTTTGCGCCCGACTGCGCGCTGATCTGAACATCAATAATAACTTCGCGGTCACGACCTATATGCTGGCCGAGAGTGTGAGAGATGGAATGGTGGAGAAGAGATAGGAGGGGTGCAACGCTTTAGGATTGTGTGCAGTAGGTTATTTTCTGAACAGAATTCGTGGCCAACTCGACCAACTTATGCCTACCTTGTCGGGGAGCAAGGAGGAAAAAAATTGAGTGTTTATGACATCAAACCCAAACGCTTTCTTACCAAGCTTCATGAGGACGTAAAACAGAACATCGCGGGGCGGATATACTGCGCCGGCTTTGAACTCGGAGTGTGGCGTAATGACCGTTTTGCTTATCATCTAGCGGAGTGGCTGCCAGATTATGCTCTCCCAGAAGAAGAATTAAGAGTTGATCACGGAAACATTCTTGAAAAATTAAATCAAGCTGCTATTAGAGTATATACTAGTCCAAAATATGAATCTAGAGGCGAGGTGGGGGAGATTGCACTTCACGCCATATGTAGGGATTTTTTTTCAACAATACCATTGTCTTCACGTGTATTTTATAAATCATCATCAAATGATGTAGTTAAGGCGTTTGATATGGTGCATGCCCATTTTAAACGGGATGGTGCTATTCAAATTTGGTTGGGGGAGTCAAAATTATACCGGTCAAGCCAGGCAGCGATTGGTGATGCTATTAAATCTGTAATGGCACATATTGAAGCTGGTTTTCTTATCAACCAGAAAGCTTTATTGGGGCCACAGATACCGAAGACTACGCCGAGATATGATGAGATTGCGAAGATATTCAGTTCTCAGGAAAGTCTCGACACCTTGCTAAAAAGTGCTGTTTTTGTTATTGGTATTTTCTCGGACAGCAAGGCAGTCAAGGAATCCAAGGAGCACACTGAAGCGTATACTAAAGGATGTATGGGAGAAATTGATATGATTAAAGCTAGGTTGGAAAAAAGCGGATTGAAGGCAGATATTAAATTCCTTCTTATATATGTTCCGCTCTTGAGTAAAAAATCTTTAGTGCAGGAATTTGATAGAAGATTAAAGGGTTTTCAATGATATTGGAAAATATAAATTGGACTGAACTTTCTTTGAGGGATGAATTTCATCTCAAAGGAGAGGTTTTCTCAATTATTCAGCAGGCCTCTTTGCGAATTCAGGGCGCCGAGCATGATGATCCTATTCTCCTTTCTGTTGTTCCTAGGCTTGCAGATTTAATGTCAAAACGCGCAGAGTTAAGCTCCTTTCGTGAAATATTCAGCGCTCTTGCTAGATCAGTTGGTCTATTGAACTATATCAATCGATCATATGCTTCTGCTAGTGAAGAGATTGCTGCTGAGAGGGCAACAATTCCTAACTTGGGAATCACTTTGCATAAAGAACAAATTATTGCATTAAAAGCTTTGGTAGATGGAAGAAATTTGATATTAAGTGCACCGACTAGTTTCGGGAAGAGTATTTTAATTGATGCTCTTTTATTGAATGATAGATTTCGTCGCGTCGCCATTGTTCTTCCAACTATAGCTCTACTTGATGAGTTTCGCCGGAGGCTTGTCAAGAGATTTGGTGACAGATTTGATATATTGATGCATCATTCGGAAAAATCCGCCAAAGATCGCATAGTATTTCTTGGTACTCAAGAGCGACTTATAAATCGTAAGGACCTAGGGGTTTTAGATTTAGTAGTTGTTGATGAGTTTTATAAGCTTGATCCAAATAGGCAAGATGACAGGTCGGCGACCCTTAATGCTGCCGTTTATAAATTGCTGAATGTTGCTCGCCAGTTCTTTTTTCTCGGGCCAAATATCGATAAAGTCATATCAGCACAAGATAGTCGATGGGATTTCAAGTTTCTGAAGACAAGATTTTCAACTGTTGCCGTTGATACTATTGACCTGAAAGACGTAGAAGATAAAGATATGCGATTATTTCAAGAGGTTGCTAGAAGGTCAAACTGGCCAGCGTTAGTTTTTGTTTCGGCTCCCGACCGTGCGAATCAGATGGCCCGAGATATGGTTGAAGGAGGCGTGAGGCTTGCGAATGGTTCACTGTTATCCCAGTGGATGGCGGAAAACTATGGCAGGCAATGGGCATTAAGCAAAGCGGTAGCTGTGGGTATAGGAGTTCATCATGGCAAAATACCACGCGCATTAGCTTCTAGATTTGTGACATTATTCAATCAAAGAAAAATTCCTCTTTTGATATGCACGTCCACTCTTATTGAAGGAGTAAATACGGCTGCAAAATCAGTTTTAATATATGATAAATCAATTAGAAGTCGTCCATATGATTTCTTTACTTATTCGAACATCAAGGGTCGTGCTGGGCGACTTGGTCAGCATCATGTTGGGCAAGTCTACCTGTTCCACGAGCCTCCAGATCAAAAGGACGTCGAGGTAAGTGCTCCCCTGTTCAGTGATCCAGATAGCGCGCCGGACGAGTTCGTAGTTCATATGGACACTGACGACGTGACAGAATCTGTCAATGAAAGAATATTCCAAATAGCGGATCGGGTTGGTTTGGAGGCCGAAACCTTAAGACGTTTTTCGACACTAGGTATCAGCAACCTGATATCGTTGAGAAGCACTGTTAAGGAGGCATTGCGTACAAATGATTCCTTGCTCTGGAGTGCTATGCCTTCCTATGAGAACATCTGGGCGGGTTGTAGGGTTATATGTAGCGTTAAGAACGTTCAATCGTTTGGATGTAAGTCGCCAAAACAAATGGCTCATTTTATCAATCGTTTGCGCAGAAGTAAAACAATGAAGGGTTTCTATAAATGGTATTCCGGAACATACCTAGGTGATGAACAAATAATTGATAATATTTTCAAATTTTTACGTAGTTTGGAGTTTAGTTTAGTAGAATATTTTGCCATTTTGGAGGTGTTCGTCAAGCAATTTCGGCCGGAGTATCAGGTTGACTATTCACTATTATTGGCAGAAATGCCGCGGTGGTTTCGCCCTGAACCGCTCAAGATAGTTGAGGAGCGAGGGGTTCCAATTCAAATTTCTGAAAGGTTTTTTAAAACGGAAGATACCGTGATGTCATTGGAGGATAAGCTTAGGTTCGCAGCAATGAACGACAAGGCACCGCTTACTCCCATGGAGCGTCAGTGGATAAAAGACGCGCTTCCATAAATGCCTTTGCATTCCCCAACCACACCCTGTTGCAGCTTTATCACGTTGCGGGCTGGCGTCCTGTGTAGCTTTCTGGTAACAGTATCGCCTCACAGGCCCCGTCAGCCCAAGGCAGCCGCTTTGCCCCGTTCCGGATCGTCAGACACATTCCTCTTCGCCGGTGGCCCCGCATGACGGCAACGGCACCCGGCATCACGCCCCGCACCGACGGGCTCTGGCGGCGCATCGTGCGCTGGTCGCGGGGGCGGCATCTGTCCACCATGGCCGGTGTGCTGCTGATCATCGCGGCCATCGCCGCCGGGGCTGCCACCTATGCGGCCCTGACGGAGACGCTGCCCGTCGCCGTTGATCAGAACACCCTGATGCTGCTGCTGACGCTGGATGGCGTGCTGCTGCTGCTGTTGGGGGCGGTGGTGGCGCGGCGGATCGTTGCTTTGTGGGTGGAACGGCGCCAGGGGTTGGCGGCGTCGCGCCTGCATATGCGGCTGGTGGCCGTGTTCTCCATCCTGGCGGTGGCGCCGGCCATCATCATGGCCATCTTCTCTGCCCTGTTCTTCTATGTCGGCCTGCAGAGCTGGTTTTCCGACCGTGTGCGGCTGGTGGTGGATGAAAGCCTGGCGGTGGCCGAAGGCTATCTGAAGGAACATCAGCAGACCCTGTCGCGCGATGCGGAGGTGATGCGCAACGATCTGGCCCGCCTGCCGCTCAACATCTATTGGGACCCGCCGCGCTTCCGTCAGTATTTCCAGTCCCAGGCGCTGATGCGCAATGTGACGGAGGCGGTGATCTTCGACGGCACGGGGCAGGTGACGGCCGTGTTCGGCCTGGGTTTCGCCTTCGACTTCACCACCGTCCATGCCGAGGATCTGGAGCGGGCCCGCAAGGGCGACGTGGTGCTGATCGTCAGCGAGGGCGGCAACCGCGTGAACGCCATCGTCCTGCTGGATCAGGATTTCGACCGGTTCCTGTTCATCGGCCGGCCCGTGGAAAGCCGGGTGCTGGAACATATGGATGTGACGCAGAGTGCGGTGCAGGAATATCGCCATATGGAGGAGCAGCGGTTTGCGCTGCAGACCCGCATGGCGGTGATCTTCGTGGGCGTGGCCGTGCTGCTGCTGCTGGCCGCCATCTGGCTGGGCCTGAATTTCGCGACATATCTGGTGGCCCCCATCTCCTCCCTGATCGCGGCGGCCGAGCGTATCCGCGCCGGCGATCTGACGGCCCGTGTGCCCGATAGCGGGCTGGAGCCGGAGGATGAGCTGGTCACCCTGTCGCGTGCCTTCAACCGCATGACCAGCCAGTTGGAAAGCCAGCGCTCTGAACTGGTGGAGGCCAACCGTCAGCTGGACCTGCGGCGGCGGTTTACGGAGGCGGTGCTGACCGGCGTGTCGGCCGGGGTGCTGGGCCTGGACCAGAACGGGGTGATCAACCTGCCCAACCTGTCGGCCGCCAACCTGCTGTCGGTGGGCGACCCGTCCTCGCTGATCGGGCGCGACCTGCTGGAGGTGGTGCCGGAGCTGGACGAGTTGATGGGCAATATCCGCCGGCGTGCCGGGCGGCAGATGGAAGGCCAGGTGCAGATCCGCCGCGGCGGCCAGCAGAAGACCCTGCTGGTGCGCGTGGCCGCCGAAATGGTGGCGGGCGAGGTCAAGGGCTATGTCGTCACCTTCGACGATGTGTCGGAACTGCTGTCGGCACAGCGCAAGGCGGCCTGGGCCGATGTGGCCCGGCGCATCGCGCATGAGATCAAGAACCCGCTGACGCCCATCCAACTGTCGGCGGAACGGCTGCGCCGCAAATATCTGAAGGAAATCACCAGCGATCCCGACACGTTCAAGGCCATGACCGATACGATCGTGCGCCATGTCGATGATATCGGCCGCATGGTGGATGAATTCTCCGCCTTCGCCCGCATGCCGCAGCCGGTGATGAAACCGACGGCCATGCAGGATTTGACGCGGCAATCGGTGCTGCTCCAGGCCAGTGCCTATCCATCCATCCGGTTCCAGTGCGACATACCGGATGCCCCCCTGGTGCTGACCTGCGACAGCCGGCAGATCGGGCAGGCGCTGACCAATCTGTTGAAAAATGCCGGCGAATCCATCGAAGGCCGGTTGGAGGATATGCCCGAAGGCACGCAAAAAGTGCCCGGAGAAATCACGGCCCGCATCCGGGTAGAGGATGAACGGGTGCTGCTGGCGGTTGAGGATAATGGCAAGGGACTGCCGACCACGGAGGAACGTGACCGGCTGACCGAGCCCTATGTGACCACGCGGGCCAAGGGCACGGGCCTTGGCCTCGCCATCGTGAAGAAGATCATGGAAGACCATGGCGGCGCGCTGCTGCTGGAGGACCGGCCGGGCGGTGGCGCCCGTGTCACACTGGTCCTGCCGCGCAACATCGCGCCCACGGCCGCGGTCATTCCGGATATGAACACCGCCGACGCGCGGAGGGGTTGAGAAGACATGGCGCACGACATTCTGATCGTCGATGACGAGGCGGATATCCGCATGCTGATTGCCGGCATCCTGGAGGATGAGGGCATGAAGACGCGGGAGGCGGCGGATAGCGACCAGGCCCTGGCCGCCGTGGCCGCCCGACGGCCCAGCCTGGTCATCCAGGATATCTGGCTGCAGGGCAGCCGGCTGGACGGGCTGCAGGTGCTGGCCGAGCTGAAGCGCGACCACCCCGATGTGCCGGTGGTGATGATTTCCGGCCATGGCAATATCGAGACGGCGGTGGCCGCCATCAAGGCCGGCGCCTATGACTTCATCGAAAAGCCGTTCAAGGCCGACCGCCTGCTGCTGCTGGTCGAACGCGCCATCGAGGCGGCACGGCTGCGGCGCGAGAACCGCGAGCTGCGGGTGCGGGTGGGCGCCGATTTCGACCTGATCGGCCGGTCGCTGCCCGTGAACCAGCTGCGCCATTCGGTGGAGAAGGTGGCCCCCACCGGCAGCCGCGTCCTGATCTCCGGCCCGCCCGGCAGCGGCAAGGAGGTGGTGGCCCGCATGCTGCACGCCAAGTCGCGCCGCCATGACGGCCCGTTCGTGGCCCTGAACTGCGCCACCATGCGGCCGGACCGGCTGGAGGTGGAACTGTTCGGCACCGAACATGGGTTCGAGGGTGGTGGCCGCAAGGTCGGCACCTTTGAACAGGCCCATGGCGGCACCCTGTTCCTGGACGAAGTGGCGGACATGCCGCTGGAAACCCAGGGCAAGATCGTGCGCGTGCTGCAGGAACAGACGTTCGAGCGGGTGGGCGGCACCTCGCGCGTGGAGGTGGATGTGCGTGTCATCGCGTCCACCAACCGCGACCTGACGGCGGAGATCGAGCTGGGCCGTTTCCGCCAGGATCTGTTCTACCGCCTGTCGGTGGTGCCGCTGAAGATGCCGCCGCTCAGGGAACGGCGGGAGGACATTCCCATGTTGGCCCGCCATTTCATGCAGCGCACGGCGGAAACCGCAGGATTGCCCATACGCATCTTCGGGGAGGATGCGATGGCGGCGTTGCAGGCCTATGACTGGCCCGGCAATATCCGCCAGCTGCGCAACACGGTGGAATGGTTGCTGATCATGGTGGCCGGCGACCCGACCGAGGCCATCCGCGCCGACATGCTGCCGCCGGAGATCGGCGCCATCACGCCGACGGTCCTGAAATGGGAGAAGGGCGGAGAGATCATGGGCCTGCCGCTCCGCGAGGCGCGCGAGGTGTTCGAGCGCGAGTACCTGCTGGCCCAGGTCACCCGCTTCGGCGGTAACATCTCCCGCACCGCCAGCTTCGTGGGCATGGAACGCTCGGCCCTGCACCGCAAGCTGAAATCGCTGGGCGTGCATGGCTCGGACAAGAACGGGCTGAAGCTGGTGGAGTGAAGCGGGATGGTCAGGCCGGAAAAGCTGTTGAGCCGCATCTTGAGTGGTGAGATGGCCAATATTTCCCTCCGCGACCTGATCCATATGCTCGAATGCATGGGATTCGAACTAGTGCGCATTGGTGGTTCTCATCATATGCTGGACCATCCCGGCATCGGTCAGGAACTAAACCTGCAGCCGGACCATAGTGGGCAAGCCAAGGCTTATCAGGCCAGGCAAGTTGCTCAGGTTGTGCGTGAGTATGATCTGGGGAAGGAAATTCGGCGATGAATCACTATCACATCAATGTGTTCTGGTCTGACGAAGACGCTTGTTGGATCGCCGATGTCCCTGACCTGCGCTTTTGCTCGGCCCATGGCTCGACGCCGGAAGAAGCGGTGAGGGAAGTGCAGACCGCCGTGGACCTTTGGCTGGAAGTCGCCACGGAACGTAACCGCCCCATTCCCGCACCCACCTACCGCCCTCAATCCGCCGCCTGACAGGGTAAGATTCATGAAAGTCATCGTCTGCGGCGCGGGCCAGGTTGGGTCGAACATCGCCAAATATCTGGCGTCGGAGGGCAACCATGTCACCGTCATCGACCAGTCGCCCGAACTGATCCAGAAGATCAGCGACACGCTGGACGTCCAGGCCATGGTCGGCTTCGCCTCCCACCCCAATGTGCTGGAGGCGGCGGGGGCGGCGGATGCCGACATGCTGATCGCCGTGACCCTGGCGGATGAGGTGAACATGGTGGCCTGCCAGGTGGCGGCCAGCCTGTTCAGCGTGCCGACCAAGATCGCCCGGGTACGCCACCAATCCTACCTGCAGCCCATCTGGCGTGACCTGTTCAGCCGAGAGCACCTGCCCATCGACGTCATCATCTCGCCGGAGATCGAGGTGGCGCGGGCCGTTTCGCGACGGCTGGAGGTGCCGGGCGCCTTCGACATGATCCCGCTGGCCGACGGGCTGGTGAAGGTGATCGGCGTCGTCTGTTCCCAGAACTGCCCCATCATCAACACGCCGCTGCGCCAGCTGACGGGCCTGTTCCCCGATCTGGCGATCGAGGTGGTGGCCATCATCCGCGGCGACCGGCAGTTCATCCCCGGCGGCAATGACCAGATGCTGCCCGGTGACGAGGTTTATTTCGTTGCCGATACGAACCATGTTGCCCGCGCCATGGCCGCCTTCGGGCATGAGGAGCGGCAGGCGCGGCGTGTGATCATCGTCGGTGGCGGCAATATTGGCCTGTGCCTGGCGGAGGAGATCGAGCAGAACCAGCCCGGCGTGTCGGCCCGCATTATCGAGGTCGACCGCCGCCGCGCCACCCATGTGGCGCAGAAGCTGAAACGCACCATGGTCCTGCATGGCGACGCCCTGGACCCCGCCATCCTGGAGGAGGCCAATGTCGGCGCCTCTGAAACCGTGGTGGCGGTATCGAACAGCGACGAGGGCAATATCCTGGCCAGCCTTCTGGCCAAACGCAATGGCTGCAAACGCGCCATCACCCTGATCAACAAGACCACATACCAGCCGCTGGTCCTGCCGCTGGGCATCGACGCGGTGGTCAGCCCGCGCTCCATCACCGTGTCCTCCATCCTTCAGCATGTGCGCCGCGGCCGCATTAAGGCCGTGCACTCGCTTCGCGAGAATTTCGCCGAGGTGATCGAGGCAGAAGCCCTGGAAACCTCCACCCTGATCAACACGCCGCTGAAGGATATCCGCCTGCCTGCCGGCATCATCGTCGGCGCTATCGTGCGCGCCGGCAAGGTGATCATTCCGCGCCCCAGTACGGTGATCAAACCCAACGACCGGGTCATCATCCTGGCCGAGGTGGGGCAGGTGAAGAAAGTGGAGAAGATGTTCGCCGTGCGGCTGGAATTCTTCTGATGCTTGTGACGCCGATCATCAAATGGTCACTATAGCGGCATCATGACAGTTTTCCTACCGGCAAATGATAGTTGATTCATCAAATTACTACTATATCAATATGGATTGTGTAGAGTTTCGGGAGCTTTGTGCCAATGAGTGCAATTGGGCGTATTTCCCATCCCCGTGTCGCGACGTGGCTATCGAACTTTCCCGAGCCAGAGAGAGACACAGCCGCGTTGCTTGTAAACAGTTTAAAACTAGTTAGTTCGACTGATCTTCGTCGTGAACTGGGCGAGTTGGTGAAGGGTCTAGTCGAAAAATTGCCTAATCCCATTGCAGCTTTTCCATCGCGCGAAGTGCCCGAAGATGAGTCCGCACATGAAGCGGGACGCGATGGCATATATCCCCTATTTGATCATTCCTTGCCGGGCAGCGAAGCTGTGGTCGGTAATATAATTACTGGCGTCAAACGTCTTCCGTCAGTTGGGAACCTGATGGTTGACCGTTTTGATCTAGCCATGCTCCGTGAGCATAAGGTGCGTTCAATCTTGTTGGTCGATGATTTTTCCGGCTCCGGGAAACGCTTGCTGGATTTCGACAGCGCACTCCGTCGCCACTCGACCATTCGCAGTTGGGCTTCGTCGGGTAAAATTCGGTTCCACGTGGCGCTCTATTCCGCGACTGCCCGCGCAGCGACACTTCTGAGGCGTCGCTTCGGTGCTGACCACGTTCACATTGTGCGTCCTTGCCCGACGTTCGCGACTCAGGCATGGTCGCCTGAGCAACTTGCTGATGTAGAAGCACTCTGCGAAACCTATGCACCCGGTAGTCGAAAGAGTATGGCACTGGGCTTTCGGCAGAGTCGGGCTTTAATCGCCTTCGAGCAAACTGCTCCGAACAATCTGCCCTATGTGTTCTGGAGAGCCGGTGGTGAGTGGAATAGCCTCTTCGAGGGCAAGGCGGTACCGAGTGACCTGTTGCGTTTGTTCACAATGGCACCAACACCGCCACGCGAGCCTATGGCCGGCAGCGAAGGCGCACGCCGCCTCGGCGCAGTCATTAACTTACTCGGTCACCGTGTACGTAAGACAGACGTTATCGCAGAAGCCCTTGATCTCAGCCTAGCTGAGGTAGCATCTTTATTAAAACTAGCTCAAGATCTGGGGATTGCAAGTGCTCAGCTCAAGCTGACCGATCGCGGCTTAGTGGAATTACGTCATTGGCGTGCTGAGCAAGCAATCCGTGTGTTGCCTAATAGCCAGAATCCGTACTATCCTCAGCACTTGAGGGCGGGGCGATGATCACCCAGCTTCCTGCCGGCCGTAAGGTCGGTCCAAGCCTCGGGGTTCTCGGGGCGGGCTGGCGCGTTGCGCTTCGCCTGGGAATAGCCATCGCATTGATCGGCCTTGGCGAAACGAAGCCAGCTTCCGACGAGGACTGGGCAGCTTCGTTCCGCCACGGCCCATCTTCGAGTCAAAGTGGATGATTATTGTCTCGCCCCACAAGTACAGGCAAGAAGCGCGTTCACGTGGTTTGCCTGATGCAGTTATCGACAATGCGTTGACCCAAGCCCTACCGCCGGAGCGGAATAACGCTCCGGCTATCTTGACTTTGAAACATTTGGCTCATCGGATAGATGAGAAATACACTTATCTTCGCAGCCTCATTGCTAGCCAGGGCGGCGAACATTACCGCGAATTCCGAATTTCAAAGCGTAGTGGTGGCGGCCGTAGAATTGCGGTTCCAGAGCATCGCTTGATGGCTATTCAACGATGGATTGTTCGTGAGATATTAAAGCGTCAGCCGGTTCACAGTAGTAGCTATGCGTATGCGCCGCATAGTTCAATCCTTAAATGCGCGGAACAACACGCCGGTGCGGGCTGGCTGCTGAAGCTTGATATACACGATTTCTTTGAGAGTATCCCTGAACGAAGTGTCTATCGAGTGTTTCGAGAGATAGGCTATCAGCCTCTGGTCTCATTCGAACTTGCAAGGCTCTGCACTCGGCCGTGGCTCAATCCTCCCGCCAATAAGACGAATGAGCGGTCAGTCCCTAATTCTCAAACTCGAGGGGTCGATACGTATCGTCGGCGGTTGACTGGTTATCTGCCGCAGGGCGCACCGACCAGCCCTATGCTCTCCAATCTCGTCTGTAAAAGGCTTGACTTAGCGCTAACGGACCTTGCTCGATCTGAGGGCCTTGTCTTTACACGATACTCCGATGATCTAACTTTCTCAGGGCCGTCGAATACGTTTCGCCGCGCGAAGGCCGAGGCGTTGGTAAATCGGGTTAGAGATATTCTCGCGCAACACCGTTTTCGGCTCCACGAGAGAAAGATCTCCATTGTACCCCCTGGTGGACGAAAGGTTGTTCTTGGTCTGCTCGTTGATAGGGCAATGCCTAGGTTGCCGCCTGACCTCCGCTCGCGGATCGCAGACCATGTTCGTGGGATCGAAAAGTTTGGAATCGCGCGTCATGCTGAGACGCGAGGCTTCGATGCGACAACGGGGATGATCCATCACATTGGTGGCTTGATCCGGTTTGCCCAATACATTGAGCCTGCCTTCGCTGATCCCCTTCGTACTCGGTTCGAAGCTGCCTTGGCGAAGGAGAAATGGTCGCTGACGACCTGACGGTCGCCGGCTGGTGTCTGGGCGAGGCGCGATGTTTGGCTGCCGACGATTACATCGTATATCATGTCATATTATAGCGCGTGCCGCTTCGTTGATGCGCCTCAGCACCTGCCGCCCCCATTCCCAGTCACCCAACCCGCTGGCCCCGTTGATGTGCCCCAGCGCACCGGCCACGACCAGTTCCGCGCCCCAGGCCGCCGCCAATCCTTTGGCATGCGCCATGCCGCCATAGGGATCGTCGCTGCTGGCCACCATGATGGCGGGAAAGGGCAGGGGGCGCCGGGGTATCGGCCCAAACCCCGCTGCCTCCACCGGAAAGGCCGGTGCCGCCGGGTCGGGCGGGGCGACCAGCAGGGCGCCGGCGACGGGTGCCCGACCGGCCCAGTGCGCCACCAGCAGGCAACCCAAACTATGCGCCACCAGGAGCGGTGGTGCCCCGAACCCGGCCACCAGCCGGTCCAGCCCCGCGATCCAGTCGCCCAGATCTGGCCGGTCCCAGTCGGGCACTTCCAACCGCCGGGCAGCCGGCAGCGTCCGTTCCCACCGCGTCTGCCAATGCACCTCCCCGGAATTGCCGATACCCGGAATGATGGCCAGCCCCCGCATATCCCCACTCCCGCCCCTGCGACATCACGTCCCCAGCAAAAGGCCGTGTCCGTTCAAGCACAAGCGCAATGGGTGCAATTCCGCCCCTTGACCGCGCATGGCGCCCCGCGCGACACCTTTGGCCCAGCTTCCACCGGCGGAACGATCCCATGCCCCGCATCGCCTATGTCAATGGCCGCTACCTTCCCCATGGTGACGCCTCGATCCATATCGAGGATCGCGGTTTCCAGTTCGCCGACGGTGTCTATGAGGTGGTGACAGTGGTCGGCGGTAAGCTGGCGGATACTGACGGGCACCTGGCCCGTCTGGCGCGGTCGATGCAGGAATTGTCGATCCCCTGGCCCGTGAAGCCGGCGACCCTGCGCTTCATTATGCGTGAGGTCGTGCGCCGCAACTGCGCCGGCAATGCCCTGCTCTATATCCAGATCACGCGCGGCGTGGCACCGCGCGATTTCCGCTTTCCCAAGGAACCCGCCCCCTCGCTGGTCCTGACCTGCCGCCGTACCGCGTTCCAGCCGGCATCGCTGTTGGAAAAGGGCGTGGCCGTGATCACCATGCCCGACATCCGCTGGCTGCGCCGCGACATCAAATCCGTCTCCCTGCTGCCACAGGTCCTGGGCAAGCAGAAGGCGTTCGAGGCCGGGGCTTTTGAGGGCTGGATGGTCGATCCCGATGGCTATGTGACGGAGGGCTGTTCGTCCAACGCCTGGATCGTCACGGCTGACGGTACCCTGGTCACCCGTCAGCCCAGCCACGACATTCTGAACGGCATCACCCGCCTGTCGCTGCTGGACTGTGCCCGAGACCTGGGAATCGCGTTTGAGGAACGGCCCTTCACGGTGGCCGAGGCTCTGGCAGGGCGCGAGGCCTTCATCTCCAGCGCCAGCACCTTCGCCTTGGCCGTGACGCGTATCGACGGGCATGCCATCGGTGATGGCATGCCCGGCCCGCTGGCCGGCCGCCTGCGTCAGGCCTACATGGACCATATCGGCACCCCGGACCCCGTGAGCATCACGTGACAATCGATATCCTGAAGCCGCCCTTCGACCGTCTGCCCCGCGCCGTGCTGTTCGACTGGGATAATACCCTGATCAGCAACTGGCGCTGCGTCCATGCCTCCGTCAACGCGGCGCTGCGCGCCTTTGGCAAGCCGGAATGGACGCTGGAGGAAAGCTATGGCCGCATCCGCAAGTCCCTACGCGACAGCTTTCCGGAGATTTTCGGGGATGAATGGCCCCAGGCCCGCGACATCTTCTATGGGCATTTCGAAGCCAATCACCTGACCCACACCGACGTGCTGGCCGGTGCGGAGGAGATGCTGCGCACCCTGCATGGCTCTGGCATCCGGCTGGGGGTCGTCTCCAACAAGACCGGCCGCTTTCTGCGTGCCGAGGCAGAGATGCTGGGCTGGGCGCCGTTGTTCGACGCGCTTGTGGGCGCCACCGATGCGGTGGCGGACAAGCCCGACCCCGCACCCGTGCATCTGGCGCTGAGGCCCATGGGGTTCGAGCCCGGCCCGGATATCTGGTTCGTGGGCGATGCGGATGTGGATATGGAAATCGCGCATCGCACCGGCCTGACCCCCATCCTGGTCGGTGACACGCCGCATGTCGGCGATGGCCTAGGCCGTTTTCCCCCCGCGCTATGTCTAGAGGGGTGTGCGGCGATTTCATCCTTGGCGGCCAGGATTGCTGCTACCATATCGACGGATATCCGCACTGTTGGCTGAAAGGCTGATTGTCGGATATCTTACGCAAACTTGGGCCCCCGTTGGATGGGTGCCCCAATAACCTGAGCATAAGCGAGGCTGCTCCAATGTCAGAAAAATCCCAGAATGTTCAGGATGTGTTCCTGAATCATGTCCGCAAGAGCAAGACCCCGGTGACCGTGTTCCTGGTCAACGGTGTGAAGCTGCAGGGCATCATCACCTGGTTCGACAATTTCTCCGTGCTGCTGCGCCGCGACGCGCATTCGCAGCTCGTCTACAAGCACGCCATTTCGACCGTGATGCCGGCGCATCCGATCCAGCTGTTCGACCCGCCGGCCAAGGAGACCGACCACGACTGAGTTGAGTAATAACGAGGGACGCGGGTCACCCACCCGCGCCCTCGTCCTGCATCCGGTCCTGCCTGAGGACCGGAACGACGCCCGCGACCCGGAAAGCCGCCTTGAAGAGGCGGTGGGTCTGGCTGCCGCCATCGAGCTTGACGTCGTCTATGCCCGCGCCATCCGCGTCGCCCGCCCGCGCCCCGCCACCCTTTTGGGGACCGGCGCGGTGGAGGAGGTGGCTGTCCTGCTGAAGGAGGCGGAAATCGGTCTGGTCATCGTCGACCAGCCGCTGACCCCCATTCAGCAGCGCAACCTGGAACGCGACTGGAAGGCCAAGGTCATCGACCGTACCGGCCTGATTCTGGAAATCTTCGGCAAGCGCGCCCGCACGCGCGAAGGCCAGCTGCAGGTGGAACTGGCGGCCCTGACCTATCAGCGCTCCCGCCTCGTCCGGTCCTGGACCCACCTGGAACGGCAGCGCGGCGGCTTCGGCTTCCTGGGTGGTCCCGGCGAAAGCCAGATCGAAATGGATCGCCGGCTGATCAGCGACCGCATCGTCAAGCTGAAGGGTGAACTGGAGGAGGTGCGCCGCACCCGTGGCCTGCACCGCAAGGCACGCGAGAAGGTGCCTTATCCCGTGGTGGCCCTGGTCGGCTACACCAATGCCGGCAAGTCCACCTTGTTCAACCGCATGGCCGGGGCGGATGTCTTCGCCAAGGATCTGCTGTTCGCGACGTTGGACCCGACCATGCGGTCGATCATGCTGCCGTCCAACCGCAAGATCATTCTGTCCGACACGGTGGGCTTCATCTCCGACCTGCCGCACGGCCTGGTGGAGGCGTTCCGCGCCACGTTGGAAGAGGTGATGGCCGCCGACATCATCCTGCATGTTCGCGACGTCTCCCACCCCGATACCGAGGCGCAGAAGGCCGACGTGGAGTCGGTTCTGAAGGGCCTGGGCATCGAGATCGACAGTGACGAGCGGGTGATGGAGGTCCTGAACAAGCTGGACCGGCTGGGCGAGGAGGATCAGCAGACCCTGCTGCGCCAGGCGCGGCGCAATGGCGGTATCGCCATCTCCGCCCTGACCGGTGACGGGCTCGACACCCTGTTCGATGCCATCGACCGCCGCATGGTGGCGGGGCGGGAGGTGGTGGAGGTCGATATCGACGTCACCGATGGTGCCGCCATTGCGTGGCTCTATGGCAAGGGGGAGGTGCTGGCGCGCGAGGATGACGAGAGGCAGGCGCATCTGCGTGTGGGTCTGGATCCGGCCGATCTGGCGCGTTTCCAGGACCGCTTTCCCTATCGCGTGCGCGAACACGCCTTCGCGTCATGAGCCTGCCCGATCCGGAAACGGTCGCCGCCATCGTCCGTGACGTGGCGGCGACGGAGATCGTGCCGCGCTTCCGTGCCCTGGCCAAAGGCGACATCCGCGAGAAATCGCCCGGCGATTTCGTCACCATCGCGGATGAGGCGGCCGAACGCGTCCTGACGGCCCGCCTCGCCCATCTGCTGCCCGGATCGTTGGTGGTGGGAGAGGAGGCGTGTGCCGCCGATCCAGCGATCCTGTCACGCATCACGGCGGGCACCGATCCCGTCTGGATCATCGATCCCGTGGACGGCACCGCCAATTTCGCCAATGGCCGCCCCATCTTCGCGGTGCTGCTGGCCCTGGCCGTGGGCGGTCAGACGGTGGCCGGTTGGATCTATGATCCGATCGGCAACCGCATGGCCATCGCCGAACGCGGGCAGGGTGCCTGGATGGCGGGTGAGCGCCTGACGGCCCGGCCCGGTGGTCCGCTGCCGGGGCTGCGCGGCTCGCTCTCCACTAAGTTCTTCGGTGCGGATGAGAAGAAGCGGCTGGAGACGTTGCGCCCGCACTTCGCCTCCACCTATCGCCTGTTCTGCGCCGCGCACGAATATCTGAACCTGCTGACCGGCCAGGGCCAGTTCGCCCTTTACAACCGCACAATGCCCTGGGACCACGCCGCCGGCGCCCTGGCCTATGCGGAGGCCGGCGGCGTGGTCGCCAAGCTGGATGGCAGCGCTTACGGCCCCGGCGACATCACCGGCGGCATCCTGCTGGCCGGCGACGAGGAGACGTGGACGGATTTGCGGCGGTTGCTGTTTCCGCAGATGTGAAGGGGGCTTCGGCTCCTGCTCACCCCTTCGCCTTCAACAGGTCGCGGATCTCGGTCAACAGCAATTCGCTCTTTGTCGGCTCCACCGGCTTGGCATCTTCCTTCTTCTTGAAGCGGTTCACCTGCTTGACCAGGATGAACACGGCCCAGGCCACGATGAAGAACTTGATGATGGCATTGATGAACAGGCCATAATTCAGGGTCGTGGCGCCCGCGTCCTTGGCGGCCTTCAAGGTCGCGTATTCCCCGCCCGACAGGCTGATGAAATAGTCGGAAAAATCGATGCCGCCCATGAGATAGCCGATGGGTGGCATCAGGATATCGTTGACCAGCGAGGTGACGATGGCCGTGAACGCGGCGCCGATGATGATACCGACAGCCAGATCGACGACATTGCCGCGGCTGATGAAAGTCTTGAATTCGTTCAGCATGGGTTCCCCGTTCCCATAAAGTGCGATCGCACGACAAACCAAGCGGCCCCCATGGCCCTTGCCTGGAAAAGCAGCATCTTCCATCGTGGCATGAATGGAAAGGAACAATCGATGCCGTCGTCCATGCCCCTTGTCCGCCCGTCCCCACCCGGTCTGGTCACCGACATCGCAGTCCTGGAAGCTTTGTACGGCCCGCCCGGCGCGCCATCGCTGGCCAAGGTGACGGACCATCTGACCGGCAGCTACCGTGCCTGGATCGCCGCATCCCCCTTCTTCGCGCTGGGTAGCGTCGGTCCGGCCGGCCTGGACGTCTCGCCGCGCGGGGATGCCGGCACGGCCGTCACCATCCGCGACGACCGTACCCTGCTGGTCCCAGACCGCCGCGGCAATAACCGCATCGATAGTCTGCGCAACATCGTGGCCGATCCGCGCGTGGCCTGCATGTTCCTGATCCCCGGCGTCAATGAATGCCTGCGCATCAATGGCCGCGCCGCCATCAGCATCGATCCCGACCTGTGCGACGGCCTGGCCATGCAGGGCCAGCTTCCGCGCTGCGTCCTGTGGATCGATATCGACGAGGTCTACTTCCAATGCGCCCGCGCTCTGATCCGCGCTGACCTCTGGGCCCAGGGTGCCAAGGGCCGCCCGCCGGGCATCCCCACGGCGGGCCAGATGACGGACGAGGCCAGCCATGGGGCCGAAGGCGGCCCCGCCTATGACGCCGCCCTTCCCGAACGCCAGCGCCGGACGCTCTGGTAAGTCTTGTGTGGTGAGGATACGATGTGGAGCCTGTTGCGTTTCATCGCCGTGCTGATCGGCGTTCTGCTGTTCCTGGTCCTGCCCATGGCGTTGCGCGATGCAATCCCGGACCCGCTGTTCAATGCCTGGGACGGTTTGCTGGCGCCCTTGCGCACGCCGGTCAATGCCTTCTGGTGGCAATATTTCCACCACTATGATCAGCAGCCCTTGTTCCAGCTGGCCACCCTGCTGACCCAGGCGGTGTTGATCACTATCGTGATTCTGGCCGTGCGCTGGCTGTGGCGTAAACGGACGGCGTGACGGTCCGCCCCCTCACAGCCAGTCCTGCAGCCGGTACCACAGCATCCCCAGCACCAGGGCCGGCATCCGCAGCCCCGGCGGTCCCGGAAAGGCCCGGTGCGGCACGCGGGCGAAGATGTCGAAGCGGCCGGCCTGTCCGGCGATGGCTTCGGCCATCACGCGGCCGGCGATGGCGGTCAGGGCGACGCCATGCCCGCTATAGCCTTGCGCGAAATATGTCGTCGGCGATACCCGACCCAGATGCGGCATGCGGTTCATGGTGATGGCCACATGCCCGCCCCAGCAATAATCGATGGCCAGATCATCCAGCTGCGGGAAATATTTCAGCATGGTCCGGCGCAGCGATTGCTTCAGGTCGGGCCGGTCGAACCCGGAATAGCTGACCCCGCCGCCAAACAGCAGCCGGTTATCCTTGCTGCGCCGATAGTAATTCAGCACGAAATTCACATCCGCCACGGCGATGCCGGATGGGATCAGGGCCGCCGCCCGCGCCGCGTCCATCGTTTCGGTCCCGATGATATAGGTACCGGCCGGCATCACCTTGCCGCGGATGGATGGGCAGACGCCACCCAGATAGGCATTGCCCGCCAGCACCAGGAATTTCGCCGACACCGTGCCCGTGGCGGTGGCGGCCAGCGGCCTGTCGCCCGTATCGATGCGCACCACGCGACTACCCTCATGGATGCGCACGCCCAGCCCTTCGGCCGCCCGCGCCAGCCCCAGCGCATAGTTCAACGGGTGCAGCTGCCCGCTGCCCGCGTCGAGCAAGCCGCCCAGGTAGGCGTCGGTGGCCACCATGGACCGGATCTCCTCCCGCCCCACCATCCGCGTCCGGGCATAGCCCAGCCCCTCCAGCTCCGCCTTGTGCTCTGCCAGCCCGGTCATGTGCCGGGGCTTCAATGCTGCCAGCAGATATCCCCATGTCAGGTCACAATCAATGGCGTGGCGCTCGACCAGGTCGGACAGCATGGCTTTGGCTTCTTCCGACAGGTTCCACAGATGGCGGGCATCGTCCTTGCCCACCCAGCCTTCGATCTCCCCGATCCCCTTGTTGAAGCCGGTGACGATCTGCCCGCCATTGCGCCCCGACGCACCCCAGCCGACGCTTTCCGCCTCCAGCACCACCACCGACAGCCCTTTGGATGCCAGCTCGATCGCCGTGACCAGCCCGGTGTAACCGCCGCCGACGATGCAGACATCGGCGGACACATCGCCAATCAGCATCGGGCGGGCCGGTGTCGAATGGGCGGTATCGGCATACCAGGAGGGCGCATGGGACATGGAACAAACTCGACACATCTGGAGATAATTGGCGCCCATTCTGGCCCATCTAGGCAAGGCTGAGCAAGCCATGGCGCTTTATTGCCCGCCTTGGTGAATTCCTGCTGGAAATACCGGCTGTGACATGCAATGGAAATCATCGGCAACAGGGGCGCCGATGGCCGCCAGCCGCAACCTTTGATCCCTTGCCGGCTCACGGGGAAACGACGACGTGCAGACCCTTGTCAATAATGTCGGCCCCTTGCTGACCCAGATGTTCGAGCAGACGCCAACCTTCATGGCGTTGCTGCGCGGGCCCGAACACCGTTTCGAACTGACCAACCCTGCCTATCAGCGGCTGGTGGGCGGCCGTGACGTGCTGGGCCGGCCAATGGCCGAGGCGTTGCCCGACGTCGCCGCCCAGGGCTTCGTTGCCATTCTGGATCAGGTCTACCGCACGGGCGTGCCCTATCGCGGCACCGGCATGCGGTTCTCCATGCAGGCAACCCCGGACGGCCCGGTGGAGGAATTCTATCTGGATTTCGTCTATCAGCCGCTGCGCAATGCGGAAGGGCAGGTGACGGGCATCTTCGTGGAAGGTTCCGACGTTACCGCCCGCACCCTGGCGGCCAGGGACAAGCAGGAGAGCGAGGCGCTGTACAAGAACCTGTTTGACGCCATCGACGAGGGGTTCTGCATCATCGAGTTCCTAGACGGTCCCCATGGGCCCGACAGCGACTATATCCATGTCCAGGCCAACGCCGCGTACACCCGCCATGCCGGTATCCCCGACGTGGTGGGGCGGAAGTTGCGCCAGTTGGTGGGGGAGGAGGCGGATGCCTGGGCGGCCCGCTATGGCGAGGTGCTGCGCACCGGCCGGCCCATCCGGTTTCAGCAGGAACTGGTGGCCACGGGCCGCTGGCTGGACCTGACGGCTGTGCGGGTGGAACCGGCCAGCCGCCGGCAGGTGGCCGTGCTGTTCCAGGACATCACCGACCGCCGCCGGGCCGAACAGGATTTGGCCACCCTGGCCGCCACCCTGGAAAGCCAGGTGCAGGCCCGCACGGCAGAGCTGATGGCGGCCGAAGACGCCCTGCGCCAGAGCCAGAAGATGGAGGCGGTGGGACAGCTGACGGGCGGGCTGGCCCATGATTTCAACAATATCCTGGCCGGCATCATGGGCAGCCTGGAGATGATGCAGGCCCGTCTGGCGCAGGGGCGGGTGGGCGACCTGGACCGGTTCATCAATGGCGCCATGGGCGCGTCGCGCCGCGCCGCCGGTCTGACCCAGCGCCTGCTGGCCTTCTCCCGCCGCCAGACCCTGGACCCCAAGCCACTCAACCTCAACAGCCTGACCAACGGCATGCTGGACCTGATCGGCCGTTCCGTGGGGCCGGAGATCGCGGTGGAGACGGTGGGGGCGGCCGGCCTGTGGACCACCTGTGCCGATGCCGGTCAGCTGGAAAACGCGCTGCTGAACCTGTGCCTGAACGCCCGCGACGCCATGCCCGATGGCGGCCGTCTGACCATCGAGACCTGCAACCGCTGGATGGATGAGCGCGGGGCCCGCATGCGCGGACTGGAGCCGGGCCAGTATGTCTCGCTCTGCGTCTCCGACACGGGCACCGGCATGCCGCCCGACGTGGTGGCCCGCGCCTTCGACCCGTTCTTCACCACCAAGCCCATCGGCCAGGGCACGGGTCTGGGCCTGTCCATGGTCTATGGCTTCGCCGGCCAGTCCGGCGGCTCCGCCCGCATCTATTCAGAGGTGGGCAAGGGCACGATGATCTGCATCTACCTGCCCCGCCACTTGGGCGACGCGCTGGGGGAGGATGAACCCGACCTGCCCGGCCTGGCCACAGCCACCGCCCCCGCCGACGGCCGCGACACCATCCTGGTCGTCGATGACGAACCCCTGGTGCGCATGCTGGCCGTGGAACAGCTGGAGGAATGCGGCTATGCCGTGCTGGAGGCCGAGGACGCCGCCTCTGCCCTGCGCCTGCTCAACGGCCCCCATCCCATCAGCCTGCTGGTCACCGATGTCGGCCTGCCCGGCGGCATGAACGGCCGCCAACTGGCCGACGCCGCACGGGAACTGCGGCCGGGGCTGGAGGTGCTGTTCATCACCGGCTACGCCGAAAACGCCGTGCTGAACCACGGGCACCTGGAGCCGGGCATGCATGTGATGACGAAGCCCTTCCAGATGGAGAGCTTCGCCCGGAAGGTGGGGGATTTGGTGACGCGGGGGTGATATTCTCTAGTATATTAGAAATCTAATTCTCGTAAAGTTTTTTGCGGTCCGTTTTGGATTGGGAGATATTTATTGGGTTTATTTTTTGATATAGTCATACGCTAAAATCGCAATGGAGGAATAAATGCCTTGGGTAAGATTTCCTATTTGGGACAAATGGGGCGACTTGACCCGGTTCTGGGTGGCAAGTGAGATAGCTATTTCATCTGAGCTTGGTCGTTGGGGCAATTTGCCTGCTTTGGACCTGACTGGTGTAATCATTAAGGACCCCACTGAAATTACGGATTTCAAGTGTAGTTTCCCTGATTTTATGGAGGCGCTTTCTGACAGCAACCGACTTTACTCTATGTTGTTGTTATCTTATACAGGCCTTGTTGAGGAACATGCGCGAAATACGATAGAGTATGCTATATCAGAAAAAAACGTATCAAGAAATCATTTTCCCGGTATGGATATTGTCCTGCCGGCTGATGAAGCTGCCGAGAAATATATTAAACATAATAGTGTCGAGGTTTGGGGGGGAGATGCTTGGCGTTGTCCGGCCGCAATTGGGGTGGATTAAATTGTCAGCAGTTTTCTATAATTGAAGTATTTTGTGTAAGAAACATGGCTGCCCATGGGTTGTCTACATTTTCTCAGTCAAGCTTTAATAGAGTTCAGAATGCTGGAGGAAATCCACCTAGGTGGAATGTTGGGGATGAAATATCTATAGATCGCAATATGTTTCGTGGGTTCGTATGGAATTTAAGGGAATTCGCCAGATTGTTGGCAGATGCGGCGGCGAATATATAGTTTTAATTTAAATCCAACGTGGCCATAAGTTAATCTGTGGGCTTGAGTAAATTTAGGTAAATGATATAAGTAATGGATAAGTTTCTATATAAAACCATTCACCAAATTTATCTCTAATTTGACCTTATATTAATTATAATATTAATTATTTGCAGTATAAAATATAATTAAAATATAATTTTGTGCAATTGTATTGTAATTTTATTGTATTGATGCCGTATTTATTAAACAGATTACCCCGACCGCAGATACTTCACCGCCCCATCCCGTTCAAACAAATACAGCAGCGTCCGCAGCGCCTTGCCCCGTTCCGTCACCAGTTCCGGGTCGCGCTCCACGATCAGCCGCGCATCATCGCGCGCCACGGCCAGCAGGTCCCCATGTACCGCCAGATCGGCCAGCCGGAATTCCGGGATGCCCGATTGTTTGGTGCCCAGCATCTCCCCCGCGCCGCGCAGTTCCAGGTCCTTTTCGGCGATCAGGAACCCGTCCTCGGTATCCTTCATCACGCCCAGCCGCTGGCGCGCCACCTCGCCCAGCGGCTGGTAATAGAGCAGCAGGCAGGTGCTGGCGCCGGTGCCGCGCCCCACCCGGCCGCGCAACTGGTGCAACTGGGCCAGGCCGAACCGTTCGGCATGTTCGATGACCATGATCGTGGCTTCCGGCACGTTCACGCCGACCTCAATCACCGTGGTGGCGACCAGCACGTCCAGGCGGCCTTCGGCAAAGTCGGCCATGACCTTGTCCTTGTCCGGCCCCTTCATCTTGCCATGGATCAGACCCACGCGAGTACCCAGCCGCTCCACCAGGGCCGCGTGCCGGTGGGTGGCGGCGGCCAGATCCACCTGCTCACTCTCCTCCACCAGGGGGCAGACCCAATAGATGCGCTGGCCCGACGCGATGGCCCGGTGCAGGCCGCCCGCCACCTCCTCCAGCCTTTCGGCATGCATGACCACCGTCTTCACCGGCTGGCGCCCCGGCGGCTTTTCGTCCAGGCGGGAGACATCCATGTCGCCATAGACGGTCAGGGTCAGGGTGCGGGGGATGGGCGTGGCGGTCATCACCAGCGTGTCCACCCCGCGCCCCTTGGCCGCCAGTTGCAGGCGCTGATGCACGCCGAACTTGTGCTGTTCATCGATGACCGCTATGGCCAGGTCGGCGAAGGCCACCTCGTCCTGGAACAGGGCGTGGGTGCCGACCAGGATGTCGATCTCCCCCGCCGCCAGGCTTTCCAGCAGGGCGGCCCGCGCCTTGCCCTTGTCGCGGCCCGTCAGCACGGCGAGTTTCACACCGGCCGCCTCGCATAGCGGCGCCAGCGTCTCCATATGCTGCCTCGCCAAAATCTCCGTGGGCGCCATCAGGGCCGCCTGCGCACCCGTCTCCACGGCGTTCAGCATGGCCATCAGCGCCACGATGGTCTTGCCGCTGCCGACATCGCCCTGCAACAGCCGCAGCATGCGGGCCGGGTCCGCCATGTCGGCATAGATCTCGTTCAGCGAGCGTTCCTGCGCATGGGTCAGGCGATAGGGCAGGGCACCGGCCACGGCGGCACGCAGCCTCCCGTCCCCCGCCGTCTCCCGCCCGCTCAGCTTGCGCTGCTGCGCGCGGACCAGGACCAGGGCCAACTGGTTGGCCAGCAACTCGTCGAACGCCAGCCTTTGCCGCACCGGCCCCAGCGGGTTGATATCCGCCTCGTCCACCGGATTGTGCAGGCGTGTCAGGGCGCTGTGCCAATCCGGCCAGTCCCGCTTCTTCAGCCAGGCCGCATCCTGCCATTCCGGCAGCGCCTCGGCCCGGCTCAACGCCGCCTGGATGGCGGTGCGCAGCGGTTTGGGGTTCAGGCCGCCGGTCAGCGGATATGTCGGCTCCGTCGCGGCCGGCGGCGCCCCCTCATCGGCGGGGGCGGCGTGTTCGGGGTGGGCGATCTGAAGATGGTTGTTATAATATTCCGCCTTGCCGGCCACGATGATCTTCGTGCCCACCGGCAGCTTTTTTTCCAGCCAGTCGCCCTTGATATGGAAATAGACCAGATCCATCGATCCGCTATGGTCGGTGCAGCGGATGCGATAGGGCCTATTATGGGCCATGGGCGGGGCATGCCCGTCCACCCGGACGGTCAGCAGCACATGCCGCCCGTCCGGCACCTCCGCAATGCTGGGCACCAGGATACGGTCCACCACGCCCACCGGCTTGTGCCAGAGCAGGTCGACGACATGCGGGCCGGCCAGCTTCTCAGCCAGCTTGCCCAGGCGCGGGCCCAGGCCGGGCAGGCTGGTCACGGGTGCAAACAGCGGAAACAGGATGGCGGGACGCAAGGGCAGGGACCCAATCTGTCGGCGGCGGGGCAGGGGACGGCTGACAGCCGGCCCCCCCAGGTTCTATATCAAAGCCCAGCTTCAAACCGGAACCCTGATGATGATCGATCTTCCCGATACCCAACTCGACCCCCGCCGCAAGCGCCTGATCTTCCGCAGCGACCATCGCGGCACCAAGGAGATGGATCTGCTGCTGGGCAGTTTCGCCCGCAAGCACATCGCCACGATGGACGAGGTCCTGGTCGACCGGTTCGAGGTGCTGTTGGAACTGTCCGACCCCGACCTCTATAACTGGATCACCGGCCAGGAGCCGACCCCGGCGGAATGGGAAGGGCCGCTGATGGACATGCTGCGGGTGCATCGATATCGGTGAGGGGGCAGGAATACGTCCCCGTTTTGTTCCCCTCCGCCGCGATCCCTGCTATACCCGCCCCGTCGCCGCAGCAGCAAAGCCCGTCCCATGAGCCTGATCCCCACGCCCGACCTCGCGCTGAACCTGGGCCATCCCCGCCGCATGTTGCTGGCGGGCGCGCCGGACGGGCAGGATGCGCGCCTGCTGGCGGCACTGGCCCGGCGCGGCGGCAATGCCGGCCTGCTGCATGTGGCCAGCGACGATGCCCGCGCCGCCCGGCTGGCCGAGGCGGTGTCGTTCTTCGACCCGTCCATCGAGGTGCTGGGCTTCCCGGCCTGGGACTGCCTGCCCTATGACCGCGTCTCGCCCAACGGGGAGATCGTGGCCCAGCGCATCACCACCCTGACCCGCCTGCTGCGCCCCGCCGGCAAGCCGTTCCTGGTGATCACCACCGTCAACGCCCTGGTACAGAAGCTGCCGCCCCGTCTGGCCTTCCGCAATGCCAGCTTTGCCGCCAAGGTGGGGGCGCGCATCAATGTGGCGGAGCTTCAGCGCTTCCTGACCCAGAACGGCTATATGCGGGCGCAGACGGTGCGGGAGCCGGGTGAATTCGCCGTGCGCGGCGGCATCATCGACCTGTTCCCGCCCGGCAGTGCGGAGGCGCTGCGCCTGGACCTGTTCGGCGACGATCTGGACGGGGTACGCAGTTTCGATCCGATGACGCAGCTGACGGTGGACAAGCGCGACACCTTCCTGCTGACGCCGATGTCGGAAGTGTTCCTGGACGAAATGTCGATCCAGCGCTTCCGCACCGGCTATCGCGAGCATTTCGGCGCCGTCACCGATGACGACCCGCTCTATGAGGCGGTCAGCGCGGCGCGCAAGCATGCCGGCATGGAACATTGGCTGCCCCTGTTCCACAGCTCGCTGGAAACGCTGTTCGACTATCTGCCCGACGCGTCTGTCACGCTGGACGCCAATGTCGAACAGGCCCGCGATGAACGCCTGGAACAGGTCCAGGATTTCTATTCCGCGCGGCGCGCCATGGTGGAGGCGGAGAAGAAGTCCGGCAACCCCGCCTACAAGCCCATTCCGCCTTCGCTGCTGTTCCTGGATGGCGATACGTTCGACCGCCATCTGGCTGTGCGCGCCGTGGCTCAGCTCTCGCCCTTTGCCGCCATCGAGGGCGAGACCTCGAACAAGGACATGGCCGATGGCGGCGGTCGCAAGGGCCGCGATTTCGCCGATGCCCGCGTCCAGTCCGGTGTGAATGTCTATGACGTGCTGCGTGAGCATATCGAGGCGCTGAACCGCGATGGCCGCACCACCATCATCGCCGGCTACACCACCGGTTCCCGCGACCGGCTGCTGTCGGTGCTGAAGGAACATGGCCTGACCAAACTGAAGGCGGTGGATGCCTGGGCCGACCTGAAGGACCTGCCCAAGGGCACCACGGCCCTGATCGTGCTGCCGCTGGACCATGGCTTCACCGCCCCCGGTCTGGCCGTCATCACTGAACAGGATATCCTGGGCGATCGCCTGGTCCGCGCGGGATCGAAGAAGAAGCGCCGCAACGCCAATTTCATTGCCGAGGCGGCGTCGCTGAACCCGGGCGACTTCGTCGTCCATATCGACCATGGCATCGGCAAATATGATGGTCTGGAGACCCTGACCGTCGGCGGTGCCCCGCATGATTGCCTGCGCCTGATCTATGAGGGCGGGGACAAGCTCTATGTGCCGGTGGAGAATATCGAGGTCCTGTCGCGCTATGCCAGCGAGGAGGCGGGTGCCACGCTGGACAAGCTGGGCGGTGCCGGCTGGCAGTCGCGAAAGGCGCGGGTCAAGCGCCGGCTGAAGGACATGGCCGACGCCCTGCTGCGCATCGCCGCCGAACGCGCGCTCCGCCGGGCGGAATCCGTGCCCATCCCCGATGGCGCCTGGGACGAGTTCTGCGCCCGCTTCCCCTATGCGGAGACGGACGACCAGTTGCGGGCCATCGATGACGTGATCGAGGATCTGGGCTCCGGCAAGCCCATGGACCGGCTGATCTGCGGCGATGTCGGCTTCGGCAAGACGGAGGTGGCCTTGCGCGCCGCCTTCCTGGCCGTGATGGCCGGCAAGCAGGTCGCGGTCGTCGTCCCCACCACCCTGCTGGCCCGCCAGCATGCCCGCACCTTCAGCACCCGTTTTGCCGGACTGCCCGTCCAGATCGGCCAATTGTCGCGCATGGTGACGGCCAAGGAAACCAGCCAGACCAAGCAGGGCGTGGCCGACGGCACCATCGACATCGTCATCGGCACCCACGCGCTGCTGGGCAAGGGTGTGGATTTCAAGCGCCTGGGCCTGGTCATCGTCGACGAGGAACAGCATTTCGGCGTGAAGCAGAAGGAGCGGCTGAAGGAGCTGCGCGCCGATGTGCATGTGCTGACCCTGTCGGCCACGCCCATCCCCCGCACCTTGCAACTGGCCCTGTCGGGCGTGCGCGAACTGTCGGTGATCGCCACGCCGCCGGTGGACCGGCTGGCCGTGCGCACCTTCGTCCTGCCGTTTGATCCCGTGGTGATCCGCGAGGCCATCCTGCGCGAGCATCACCGGGGCGGGCAGAGCTTCTATGTCTGTCCGCGCGTGGAGGATCTGGACAAGGTCCGCGTCCGGCTGGAGGAACTGGTGCCGGAGGTGAAGCTGATCACCGCCCATGGCCAGATGGCGGCGACGGAGCTGGAGGACGTGATGACGGCCTTCGATGACGGCAAGTACGACGTGCTGCTGGCCACCAACATCATCGAATCCGGTTTGGACATCCCCCGCGCCAACACCATGATCGTCCACCGCGCCGACCTGTTCGGCCTGGCCCAGCTTTACCAGATCCGCGGCCGCGTCGGCCGGTCCAAGGTGCGGGGATATGCCTACCTGACCTATCAGCCCAAGACGGTCCTGTCCGCCACGGCGCAGCAGCGCCTGCACGTGCTGGAAACGCTGGACAGCCTGGGCGCGGGGTTCCAGCTGGCCAGCCACGACATGGATATCCGCGGTGCCGGCAACCTGCTGGGTGAGGAACAATCCGGCCAGATCCGCGAGGTCGGCGTGGAGCTTTACCAGCAGATGCTGGAGGAAGCAGTGGAGGCTGCGCGCGGCGGCCTGTCCGACGCCCAGGTGGCCGAAGATGCCTGGTCGCCGCAGATCGCTCTGGGTATGCCGGTCCTGATCCCCGACCATTATGTACCCGACCTGGGCGTGCGCCTGACCCTCTATCGCCGCCTGTCGGACCTGGCCGGCAAGGACGAGGTGGAGGCGTTCGGCGTGGAGCTGATCGACCGGTTCGGCAAGCTGCCGCCGGAGGTGGACAATCTGCTGCGCCTGATGGAGATCAAGCGCCTGTGCCGGGAGGCCGGGGTGTCCAACTTGGATGCCGGACCCAAGGGCGCCACGGTCGGCTTCCGCAATAACAGCTTCAAGAACCCGGCCAAGCTCGTTGAATTCATTCAAAAACAGGCCGGCACTGCCAAGTTGCGCCCCACCGACCACAAGCTGGTCTTCCTGCGTCCCTGGGAAAGTGACGAAACCCGCATGGCCGGTGCCCGCACCCTGATGCAGGCACTGGCCCAGATGGCGGCCGGGCAGAAGGTAACGGCGGATCTGCCTCCGCCGCCCCCACCTCCACCCCCTCCACCGCCCCCCAAGCCGCTGGTGAAGCGGCCCCCGTTCGGGGCAGCGAAGCGGCGGTGGTGAGGGGGAAAGCGCAGCACCCCCTTGTCAGCCGTAGTCGGGTCGAGCCGCAGGCGAGCCCCGACAAGCGACGGTGCATTGAATGTCGGGGCTCGGGCTTTGCCCTCGACCCGACCTACGGCGATCGAACCAGACAGACCCTAGAGTCTGTCTGGTTTAGATAGGATCTCTAATCCCGCCTTCCCGGCGAAGGCCGGGACCCAGGGGCCACAGGAACAGACCTCTACGCAGCGTCCAGCAAAGCTGCCGAGAGGTGGGGCGCTTGGCTCCTGGGTCCCGGCCTTCGCCGGGAAGGCGGATAAAGGTGCGATTCCACTTAAACCTTACAGACCCTAATCCGCCCTACCGCACCCCGGTCCCGCTGATCCACCCGCCGCCCAGCATGCGCTCGCCATCATAGAACACGGCCGCCTGACCCGGTGAAATCCCGTACTGGGCGGCATCCAGCTCCACCACCGCATTGCCATCCCCATGCAGCACCAGCGTTGCCGCCGCCGGGTGTTGGGCGGAGCGCAGCTTCACCGACACCGGCATGGGCACGCCCACTGCCGGCTTGCCCAGCCAGTTCAGTTCCCGCACCGTCACCCTGTCCCGCGCCAATGCTGCGCGCGGCCCCACCACCACCTGGTTGGCCACCGGATCGACGCGCACGACATAGAGCGGGTCGACATCGTCGCCGGCGTCGGTCTTGCGCCCGCCGATGCCCAGGCCCTTGCGCTGGCCCACCGTATAATGGATCACGCCGTCATGCCGGCCCATGATCGTGCCATCGACATGCACGATCTCCCCCGGCCGCACGGCCCCCGGCCGCAGCTTTTCCACCACCTTGGCGTAGCCGCCGGTGGGCACGAAGCAGATATCCTGGCTGTCGGGCTTGTCGGCCACGGCCAGGCCCAGCGCGTCGGCGATGGCGCGGGTTTCCGTCTTCGGTTTGTCCCCCAGCGGGAAGCGCAGGAAATCCAGCTGAGGCTGCGTGGTGGCGAACAGGAAATAGGACTGGTCGCGACTATGGTCAGCCCCGCGCAGCATCGCGGCACGGCCATCCACCATCTCGCGGCGCGCATAATGGCCGGTGGCCATGCAATCTGCCCCCAGTTCGCGCGCCTGGTCCAGCAGATCCTTGAACTTGACCGTCTGATTGCAGCGGACACAGGGGATCGGCGTCTCCCCCTTCAGATAGGTGTCGACGAAATCATCCATCACCGAGTTCTTGAACCGGCTTTCATAATCCAGAACATAGTGCGGGATGTCGATCTGGTCGGCGACGCGGCGGGCATCATAGATGTCCTGGCCGGCGCAGCAGGCGCCCTTCTTGCCGACCGTCATGCCGTAATCATAGAGCTGCAGCGTGATGCCGACGACGTCATAGCCTTCACGCCGCAGCATGGCCGCGGCCACGGAACTGTCGACGCCGCCGGACATGGCGACGACGACACGGGTATCGGCCGGGGCCTTATCGATGCCAAGCGAGTTCATGGGCGATATATAGCCGCAAACCGCGCCGCGACAATCGCGCAAGCCTTGCGGGGCGGCTATTCGCCAAGCCACTGGCACCGCCTTACCCACTTCTGTAAACACTTGTTTGAAAGAACAAGATATCGGGGAGAAGCGCCATGCCCATCGTGAAGGCCAACGGCATCCATATCGCCTATCGCGATGAAGGGCAGGGGCCGGCCTTGCTGCTCTGCCATGGCTGGCCGGAACTGGGGCATAGCTGGCGCCATCAGGTGCCGGCGCTGGTCGATGCCGGATACCGGGTGATCGTGCCCGACATGCGCGGTTTTGGCGGGACCGAGGCGCCCGATGCGGTGGAGGATTACACGATCCTGCATCTGGTGGGCGATATGGTCGGCCTGCTGGACGCGCTGACCATCGAGACCTGCACCATCATCGGCCATGATTGGGGTGCGCCCGTCGCCTGGCATGCCGCGCTGATGCGGCCCGACCGGTTTTGCGCCGTGGCCGGGCTGGCCGTGCCCTGGTCGCCGCGCGGCCCCCATGGCAGCCTGGTTGGCATGGCCCGCGCCCAGGGGCTGCACCGGTTCTATATGGTGTATTTCCAGGAGCCGGGCGTGGCGGAGGCCGATCTGGGTGCCGACCCCTATGAGACCCATCGCCGCCTCCTGGTCGGCGCGTCGGGTGCCGCCGCCGCCAGCGGCAAGGGCTGGCCCCTGATGATCCCCGAGGGTCAGGGGCTGGTGGAAACCTGCCCGCCCGTGGACGTGCTGCCCGACTGGCTGAGCGAGGACGATCTGCAAACCTATGCCAGCACCTATGCCCGCACCGGCTATCGCGGCGGGTTGAACTGGTACCGCAACCTGGACCGCAACTGGGCCCTGACCGCCCCCTGGCATGGTGCGGCCATCACTGTGCCCGCCTGCTTCATCGCCGGCACGCTGGACGCCGTGCTGCGCATGCCGGGCATGGACAAGGCGCTGCGCGCCATGGACGGCACGACCTGCACCGATTTCCGCGGCACGACCCTGGTGGACGGTGCCGGGCATTGGGTGCAGCAGGAGGCGCCGGACGCGGTGAACGCGGCGTTGCTGGGGTTTCTGGCCGGGATCGACGGGCCGGACCGGATGTCGCGGCGCGGGCGTCGTTAACCCTGTGAAACATCATGCGACGTTTTTCAGTTCCTGTCGCACAGGTCCATGGTCCCATCCCCCCAGGATAGCCAGCGGGAGCGGGCATCCTGGTGCGCGGCGGACAGGCCGGGGGCGCCGTCGATGCCACCGGCCGCTGGCCGGCAATTATGGAGAAACCAGGCCAGCAGGCGGATGGCCGCACGCGGGCGAGCATGGCGCAGCCCGTCGGTGAGGCGGCTTGAGACTTGGTTTCTGGGCAGCGGCGGGCAACTGGTGCTGACCCTGCGGCGGGGAGTTGGGGGCGCTGATGCCTCGCCTTGCTCTATCGCCTCCCCGGCGAAGGCCGGGGCCCAGGGGCCACAGGCCGCAATGGGTGGGGTTGCATCGCTGTCTTGGGTGGTGAGGTCGGGCGCCTGGCCCCTGGGTCCCGGCGTTCGCCGGGAAGGCGGTTGTGGGTGGGTGGGAGCGTGGAGATCGTCCGGGGGCGGGGAATCCGTCATCATGGCATCCGTCGTCGTGGCGCCGGCTGTCACAGCGTTGGTCACAGCGGCATCCAGAGGCATGGCACCCGCCACGGCGTGGGCGTCCGCCTGTCTGGTCCGGGTGGGGGGCGGCGGTTCGAACCCGTGCGGGTGCAGGGGTACGCGACGGCGACGCCGGCGGGGTGCTTCGGCGGGGCTTTCTTCGGGCACGGGCAGCGGCACCGGGGTGCCCGGCGGGGCATCCAGGTCGGCCATGATGGCGGTCGCCTTCTCCGGGGTGGGGAACCAGCCGGCGGGGACGCGGGCATAGCCGGGCTTGGGCGGTTTTTCGGCCTGCTGCAACAGGCCCATGCCCATGCCCAGCCGTTCGGCGGCCCAGATCGTGGCGCGCATATTGCCGTCGGCCACAGCGCGGTAGAGCGTGTCCACCACCAGCTCGCGCATGGCCACGAACCGGCTGTCGGCCTCCCGCCGCATCAGGGCCCGTTCCTCCGCCACGCGGCGGCGCAGATTGTGGGATTGCGACAGGGCCCGCCAGATGGTGGAGCGCGACAGCTTGTAATGCTCCGCGATCTTGATGATCGGCACGCCGGCCGCCAGATGGAAGGCGATCTTCGCCCAGGTGATCTCATCCAGCTTTCGGGAATGATATCCTTCCAGCAGCCGTCCCTGATAGGGCTGGGGGTCGGAGAAGGGCTTCACCGTCGAGGGATCGGCAGCGGCACCGGCGGCAGCACGGCGGATGGCTTCCTGACGCTGTTTCAGGCTGAGGCCGGCGAGGGAGGCAGGGGACATGGCGGGGCTCCGGTGTGCAGGGGGAGACCACGATCCTATCACGCCATAGGAAAATATTCTATAATCGGGTGCCGGCAGGGAAGTTCCCGCGTTTGGACGATCAGGCGGCCGGCATGTCCGGCCGTGCCAGCCGTACCCCTTCGCCCTTATCCGCCGTCGCAGGCGTAAACTCTATCCCCGCCGTTTCCAGCGTCCGCCAGAGTTTCAGATAGACATCGACGCGCACGGACACACCGCGCTCGGCGCGCTGCACGGTGTTGCCCGAGACAACGGCCTTGTCCGCGAGTTCCTGTTGGGTCCAGCCCAGGAGCGAACGTGCCGCCCGTATCTGACGAGGAGAAATTCCAGCCATGCTGATAGCCCACCTCGTTGGGCCGGGCTGGTCCATTTATAGGTGTTAATTATGCGTATCTGATGTAAAATACATCAGAACGAGCAGTTATATGACCGCTCAGGGGTATAAAGACGCACCCATATGAACGAATCAAGCCTTTCCCCCGCCGCCCATTACGGCCTCGCCTGTGTGGCCGATCCATCCTTGACCATGCTGCGCGTCCGGCAGGCCCGCGACCTTGTCGGCCGCTGGTACGGTTTGACGCAGGCGATGGATGGATTGCCGGACTGGAACAGCCTGCAGGAGCAACTCTGGCTGGCCGGCTATCTTCCCCATCTCTATTGCCTGTGGCCCGACCCGCCGCAATTCCGGCTGCTCTGTCCCCTGGCGGCCTATCTGCTGGGCCTGCCCTGGCTGTCGGACAGCCTGGGCGGCGCCACCTCCCTGCCGCCGGGCACGCCAGCCCGCGACTGGCTGCGCGAACAGGCTTGCATGGCGGGGCCGGGCGCGCGGGTGGCGCTGATCGGGGACCTCGATCTGGTCTGCCTGCCCCTGGCCGGGGGAGTGATGGGGGGCGGGGTGTTCGGGACGCGGGTTTAGGGGAGGGGCGCTGGACAGCGGCAGTGTCGTTTCCCATACTCTTTTCATGGCTGGGCATATCGACCTTGACGACAACATTGCTGAAACGCTGGCAAGGCTTCAAACCATGACCGGGCGCAGTGCTGTGTCGATCCTGGGTGAGGCGCTGGACGCGGAACTGGTCCGGGTGGAGAAGGAAGCCATCCGTGCGGCCATCCTGGAGGGGGCGGCGGCTGCGGATGCCGGCAACTTCACGACGCTGTCCATGGATGAGATATTTGAGATCGGCATCGCCCGCGCCAGACAGCCGGCTGCCAAAGGCAATTGACCGGTGTCATGGCGGCTGACCGAACCTGCTGCCAGAGACCTTCTCAGCTATATTTTACCTGTCTGACCAGAACCCCAGCAATAAGTCGATAATAAACTTCCCCCGCTGGAATTCCATCAGCCCATGCGCTATATGACTACCTATATGGTCAGGAGCATGGAATGGATACGGTCAACCTCGCGGATGCCAAGGCCCACCTGAGCGAACTCGTCGACCGGGTCGAGGCGGGCGCTTCGATCGACATCACCCGGCGCGGCAAGCCGGTCGCGCAGCTCACCGCCGTGGCCAGGCCGCGCAAGCCGGTCGACCTTGGCATGCTGCGGTCCCTGACGGCGGCCATGCCCCCGCAGGCCCAGGATGCCGCCGATCTGGTCCGGTCGATGCGGGATGGCGACCGCTACTGATGCTCTACCTCGACACCTCGCTGATCGTCGCCGCCCTTTCAAACGAAGCCACGACGCCCCGTATCCAGGGGTGGCTGGCGGACCAGGACCCAGCACTGCTCGTCATCAGCGACTGGACCGTCACAGAGATGTCCTCCGCCCTGTCCATCAAGCTGCGGACCGGGCAGATCGACTTGGCACAGCGCGCAGCCGCGCTGGCCATGTTCAACCGGCTCGTCGCGGAGAGCTTCACCATCCTGCCGGTGACGGGCGGGCACTTCCGGGCCGCCGCCAAATTCGCCGACCAGCATGGGCTTGGGCTCCGTGCCGGCGACGCGCTCCACCTCGCGACGGCGTCGGAGCATGGCGCCACGGTCCATACGCTCGACCAGCGGCTGGCCAGCGCTGGCCCCCTACTGGGGGTGCCGACGCAGTTGATGGGATGATCCAAGGCCCGCCCTCCCATTCCACCTGCCATCGTCCCGGTTAGCACCGGGGGGGAGGGGGCAGGATCGACAGACAGGGCGGCCGTCGGTTGTCGGGGTTCGCTGGCGCTCACCCGCGACCTACATGTGTCAAAGGTCAGGGCTCCCGGTATAACGGAAGTGCTGCGTATCCTGCATCAGCGGATGAGCCTCTCATTGTACCAACTGAGGTGAGGGTCACGCCGCCAGAATCTTCGCCACCATTTCCGGGTCGCGCTGGATGAGCGTGGAGTAGGCTCGGCTGGCTGCATTCGGCCAATATGTCGGCTGCGATGAGTATTGTTCGCCATTATAGTTCAGTGAGAGCAGATCATCTATGATGATGCGGGAGATATGATTTCAAAAACTTCGATGGTGTCAATTTAGTCTTTGTGATGTTAAAATCACCAGAAATGTCAATAATTCTATAAAAATCAATTTCTTCTATTTTATCCGCAAGAATTAAGAGAATACTCTTGATGACAGAATCCTCGCATCGCATTCCAAATATCACTTCCTTTAATTTGAATCCGCTTTGGCATCTATTTTCGTTGCCAAAAATTCGCAACTCCTGTTCGTATTCCCATTGCGGTGCTTTTCGTAAATATGCTTTTTCATAGAAAAGCTCTGAGAATTTTGAGAGATCGAGGCATGATGTAATCAATTCTGAAACAGAGATTGTTCTATCTTCGCCATAAATTACCTTCCTAAGGGGGCCAATGTTAGAATTGGCCAGAATATATCCCAGGCAAATTCCACGATGTTGATCGGCGTAATGACTCCACATCAGTGGTGAGCTATATGTTTCGCTTAAACATAAAATTCCTATTTTAAAACGCTTTTCTATTTCCTCTTTTAGTGCCTCACATAATAATATAGATAACATGTCCTTATGACTGCTCTTCCTTCCCAGAAAGGTCGCTAACTTTTCGATCTCTTCTATTTTCTTGTCAGCATCATTCTGAGAATTTGTAAAGGATGAGGTGCCGAGAGAATTTACGCAAATATATCTGCGTAGTAAATTTTTAGCTTCTTCGAGGCTGGTGTCAATTATAACTGTGGGCTTGCAATCGAAAGGATCGTTAAAATTACTCGGAGACGAGAAATATAAACAATCATCAACGATATTTTTAATTAAAGATGTCGAAAATGCCCTGTATTTATACAGAATATTTTCCATCTTGCCACCTTCTTCATTTGTGGCATTCATTGTGTATAAACATGGCGTGACTAATCTTTAACGTCCTCACACATCCAAATCCTGCGCAAACTTCGCATTCTCGGTGATGAACTTGAACCGCAGTTCCGGCTTGCGGCCCATCAGGCTTTCCACCAGCGCCCTGGTTTCCTCGACATCGTCCTGCTGGTCGGGGTCGCGCTGATCCGGGACCACGACGCGCAGCAGCGCGCGCTTCTTGGGGTCCATGGTGGTTTCCTTCAATTGCGCGGACGGCATTTCGCCCAGGCCCTTGAAGCGGCTGATTTCCACCTTGCCCTTGACCGACTTGAACACGGTCTTCATCAACTCGTCCTTGTGCGCGTCGTCGCGGGCATAGCGGGTGTGCCCGCCACCGGCCAGCCGGTACAAGGGCGGCAGTGCCAGATAGAGATGGCCATGCTGGATCAGGGCCGGCATCTCGCGATAGAAGAAGGTCATCAGCAGCGAGGCGATGTGGGCGCCGTCCACGTCGGCGTCGGTCATGATGATGACGCGCTCGTACCGCAGCTTGTCGAGGCTGAATTCCTTGCCGGTGCCGCAGCCCAGCGCCTGGGCCAGATCGGCCAGTTCCTGGTTGCCGCGCAGCTTGTCCACGCTGGCCGAGGCCACGTTCAGGATCTTGCCGCGCAGCGGCAGGATGGCCTGGGTGTCGCGCATTCGGGCCTGCTTGGCCGACCCGCCGGCCGAATCGCCCTCCACAATGAAGATCTCGGTATCATCCGCACTCTGGCGCGAACAATCGGCCAGCTTGCCGGGCAGGCGCAGGCGCCGGGTCGGCGTCTTGCGCGCCATCTCCTTCTGCGCCTTTTTGCGGGCGCGTTCGTCGGCCTTCTCGATCAACCGTTCGATCAGGGCCTTGGCGGCATCGGGCGATCCCGACAGCCAATGGTCGAACCGGTCCTTGATGGCATTCTCGGTCAGCTTCTGGGCATCGGCGCTGACCAGCCGTTCCTTGGTCTGGCCCTGGAAATGCGGGTCGCGGATGAAGACGGAGAGCAGGATGGTGGCCCCCTCCATCACATCCTCGGCCGTGATGCTGGCCGCCCGCTTGTTGCCCGACATCTCGCCATAGGATTTGATGGCGCGGGTCAGGGCGCCGCGCAGCCCCACCTCATGCGTGCCACCCTGGGGCGTGGGGATGGTGTTGCAGTAGGTGTGGCTGAAGCCCTCATCATCCTCCGGCCAGGCGATGGCCCATTCCACGCGGCCGGCATCGCCGGGAAAATCCGCCTGACCGGCAAAGGGCAGGGGGGTGACGGTGGCGCGGGATCGCAGCGTGCCGTTCAGGTAATCCAGCAGGCCGTTGGGGAAATGCAGCACCTCCGCCGCCGGCACGCCGCTGTCGGCGGTGATCAGGGCGGTGTCGCAAGACCAGCGGATTTCCACGCCGCGATAGAGATAGGCCTTGGACCGGCACAGGCGATACAGCCGTTCCGGCTTGAAATGCGCCTCATGTCCGAAAATCTCGGCATCGGGATGGAAGCTGACGGTGGTGCCGCGCCGGTTCTGTACCGGGCCGGCCGGGGTCAGCGGTCCCAGGGCCAGCCCGCGCGAGAAGGTCTGGGTATAAAGCTGGCGGTCGCGCGCCACCTCCACATGCAGCCGGTCGGACAGGGCGTTGACCACGGCCGAGCCGACGCCATGCAGGCCGCCCGAGGTCGCATAGACCTTGCCGGAGAATTTGCCGCCGGAATGCAGGGTGGTGAAAATCACCTCCAGCGCCGATTTGCCGGGATATTTGGGATGCTCGTCGGTGGGGATGCCGCGGCCATTGTCGCGCACCGTCACGGTGCCGTCAGCCGACAGGTCCAGGTCGATACGGCTGGCATGGCCGGCCACCGCCTCGTCCATGGCATTGTCGAGGATCTCCGCCACCAGATGGTGCAGGGCGCGGTCATCCACGCCGCCGATATACATGCCGGGGCGGCGGCGGACAGGCTCCAGCCCCTCCAGAACCTCGATGTCCTGGGCGGAATAGCTGTCCTGCTTGGCGGCGGTGTTCTGGAAGAGGTCGCTCATGCCCCATTATAGGAAGGAGCCGGTCCGTTGTTCAAGGAGATGCGGTATCTCCCGACGACATAGACCCCTACATTTTGATGAAAACGGAGCGACAGGTGATGAGCCAGGACCGGATGCCCGATTTCGACCGCGACGCGCCGTCGATGCGCACCTTCGCCATGCCCGCCGACCTGAACGGCAATGGCCAGGTGTTCGGCGGCTGGGTGATGTCACAGATGGACCTAGCCGGGGCGGCCCCCGCCGTCCGTGTGGCGCGCGGGCCGGTGGCGACCGTGGGCGTGGAGGCGATGAAGTTCCACCGCCCGGTGGCCGTCGGTGACGAGGTCAACTGCTATACGGAGGTGGAGCGTATCGGCACCACGTCCATCCGGGTCCGTGTGGATGTCTGGGTGCGGCGCTATGACGGCACGGCCTATAAGGTGACGGAAGGCGTGTTCACCTATGTGGCCTTGGGGGAGGGCGGCCGTCCGCGTCCGGTGGTGCCGGCAGCGGGCACGATGGTTTAGGGCACCCCCGCCAGCCGCCTCTCCCAATCCTCCACCGCCGCATTGGCCAGCCGGTTGGCGGCCAGCCGCTTCAGCCCGGCGCTGGCGCCCGGCAGGTCGGCCAGTTCGCCCAGCGCGTCGCGGTCCAGCATGTCGACATAGAGGGTGCGCAGGGTGCGGGCCAGCGTCCAGGCCGGGTTCGGCCGCTCGATCAGGCGCAGCGCGTCGCCGGCCTGCACGTCGCCTTCCGCCAGCACGCGGTAATACCAGCCGGTGCGCCCGGTCTTCTGCAACAGGCGCGGCAGGACGGGCAGGCCGAACCGCACGCCCAGCTTCCAGCAGGGCTGGCGGGCCTGCGCGACCTGCAGTACGGCGCCGCCCACCGCCACCACGTCGCCCAGGCAGACATCGGCCTCCGTAATGCCGGAGACGGAAAAATTCTCCCCGAATGCGCCGGGCAGGGCCAGCACCGGGATCATTTCCGGATGTTCCGCCGCCCAGGCGGCGTAATGGTCGTGGGGATAGAGATGGATGGCCTTGTCCGGCCCGCCATGCACCTTGGTGTCGCCCACCGCGTCGCCGGTCAGCCCCAGAGTCTCGGCCCGCACAGGGCCCAAGGCGGGCTGCCGGCTGGCGATGGAACTGGGCACCTGTTTGTCGCCCAGGGGCCGGGGTGTACCCACCAGCAGGTGGTCCAAAATCATCGTGCTTCTCCGCTGGCATTCAGGAACCCGGCCCAGACCTCGTCGGCGACAGGGATGGGGGCCGGTGATTGTTCGGGGCAATCCAGGCGCAGATGCCGGTCGCCCAGGGGGGCTCCCACGAAATGGCAATGGTGCGGCAGGTCAGTGCCTGGATTCACGTTCGGCTGGAAGTACTTGCAATCCAGGCACATTCGGCTGACGGGCACATGCCCAGCGCGTTGCAGCGTGCGCACCAGCCGCAGCATCAGGCGCAGCAGCGACAGCTGGTCCGTTGCCGGCATGTCGCCCAGCGCGTCGATCAGGAACAGCGGCCCGCCGCCGAACCGGTCGGCCAGCGCCAGCCCCGCCGGCGTGGCCAGGACCAGACTGCCGCGCCCGTCATCCGGCGCCGCCACACGCAGGACCAGCCCCTTCTGGATCAGGGTGGTGGTGGCCTCGCTGGCCGTGGGTGCCTTCACCCCGATGCGCGCAGCGATGGTGACGGGCCGCAAGCCATCGGGATTGTCGCGCAGCAGGCCCAGGATGCGGGCCTGCGTTGCCGTCAGCCCGTGCGGCGTGGCATCCTTCCAGTCATTGGCCTTCAACGCCGCCGCCACCCGCACGAACCCGTCGGCCAGCCGGTTGGACGCAGGCTCGCTCAACCGGTCGAACATGTCTTCGATCATGGCGTTTCCAGCCTGTGGTTGCAGGCGGATTTATATTCGGAGTCCGATAATATGGCAAGGACCAAGCGACGAGCCGAGGCGGAGGGGGCATAGGATGTTTCACACCGGTTAAGCCCCCGCGACCTGTGGGCGCTGGACGGCATCCCCCCTCCGCCCCTATAAACGGGGCACCGATTGACCCTTATGCATCTGGTTTCCATGCACGACATCCGTTCCATCCGCGACAATCCCGCTGCCTTTGATGCCGGCCTGGCCCGGCGCGGTGTGGAACCGCTGTCCGCCCGCATCCTGGAACTGGACCAGGAGCGGCGCGCCTGCCAGACCCAGTCGCAGGAGCTGCAGGCCCGCCGGAACGAGGCATCGAAGCTGATCGGCACCTATAAGAAGGAAGGCCGGGACGCCCAGCCCCTGCTGGACGAGGTGGCATCCATCAAGGAGCGCATGCCGCAGATCGAGGAACGGGAGAAGGAACTGGGGATGGAGCTGGACCGTATCCTGGCGTCATATCCCAACCTGCCCGCCGCCGACGCGCCCGATGGCAAGGATGAACATGACAATGTCGAGATCCGCCGCGTCGGCACGCCGGCTATCATCGACAATGCCAAGCAGCATTTCGAGCTGGGTGAGGCCCTGGGCCTGATGAGCTTCGACCTGGCGGCCAAGCTGTCGGGGGCGCGCTTCACCGTGCTGCGCGGCAAGCTGGCCCGCCTGGAACGTGCGCTGGGCGATTTCATGCTGGACATCCACACGACCGAATTCGGGTTCGAGGAAGTGTCGCCGCCGCTGCTGGTCAAGGATGACGCCGCCTTTGGCACGGGCCAGCTGCCGAAATTCACCGAAGACCTGTTCCAGACCACCAACGGCTTCTGGCTGATCCCCACGGCGGAAGTGCCGCTGACCAATCTGGTCAATGACGCCATCCTGGATGCCGAGGAACTGCCGCTGCGCCTGACCGCCCGCACCCCCTGCTTCCGGTCCGAGGCCGGGTCGGCCGGTCGCGACACGCGCGGCATGATCCGCCAGCACCAGTTCTACAAGGTGGAGATGGTGTCCATCACCGCCCCGGACCAGTCGGCCGCCGAGCATGAGCGGATGACGGATGCCGCCGAAACGGTGCTGAAGCGCCTGGGTCTGCCGTTCCGCACCGTCACGCTGTGCACCGGCGACATGGGTTTCACCGCCCAGAAGACCTATGATATCGAGGTCTGGCTGCCGGGGCAGGGGGCGTATCGCGAAATCTCCAGCTGTTCCAACTGCGGGGATTTCCAGGCACGGCGCATGAAGGCCCGCTTCCGCGCCAAGGGCGACAAGGCCACGCAGTTCGTCCATACGCTGAACGGGTCGGGCGTGGCCGTGGGCCGTTGCCTGATCGCCGTGCTGGAAAATTACCAGCAGCCCGACGGAAGCATCCTGATCCCCGAGGCGCTGATCCCCTATATGGGCGGCGTGGACCGGATTGCCGCAAATGGCTGAGTTCGACTTTACCGACGCCCGCATCCTGGTCAGCAACGACGATGGCATCAATGCTGCAGGTCTGGCTGTGTTGGAGACGATCGCGCGGCAGCTGACCGACGATGTCTGGGTGGTGGCGCCGGAGCTGGAACAGTCCGGCGCCAGCCACAGCCTGACCATGCACCGGCCCTTGCGCGTGCGGGAACTGGGGCCCAAGCGCTTTGCGGTCGACGGCACGCCCACCGACTGCGTGCTGCTGGCCATCAACCATCTGATGGCGGACAAGCGGCCGACCCTGGTGCTGTCCGGCATCAACCATGGCAGCAATCTGGGCGAGGATGTCACCTATTCCGGCACCATCGCCTGCGCCATGGAAGCAACCTTGCTGGGCGTGCGGGCCATCGCCATGAGCCAGCGCCTGCCCCAGGGCGGCCCGCCCAACTGGGTGGTGCCGGAGGCGATGGGCGCGCAGGTGGTGCGCAAGGTGATGGCCGCCGACTGGCCGAAACTGGTGCTGATGAATGTGAATTACCCCGACGTGGCCGTGGGCGACGTCACCGGCGTGCATGTGGTCCGCCACGGCAACCGCAAGATCGGGGATGAGCTGGACGAGCGGATCGACCCTAGAGGCCGGCGCTATTTCTGGATCGGGGCGGCGCGCGGGGACGAGGATGTGCCCGCCGATACCGACGTGCATGTCGTCAATCATGGCGGCGTCGCGGTCACGCCCATCTATCTGGACCTGACCCATTATGGCTGTCTGGAGAACCTGAAAGGGGTCTTGGCATGACCAGTGGGGCGGCGCGCAAGATCAGGTTGCTGATGCTGCTGCGCCGCCAGGGGGTGACGGATGTCAATGTGCTGCGCGCGATCGAGCTGATCCCGCGGGAGCTGTTCGTGCCGCGCCCGTTCCGCGACCAGGCCTATGAGGATACGGCCCTGCCCATCGGCCATGGCCAGACGATCAGCCAGCCGCAGGTGGTGGGGTTGATGACCCAGGCCCTGGAACTGAGTGACCGCCACAAGGTGCTGGAGATCGGGACGGGCAGCGGCTATCAGGCCGCCATTCTGGCCAAGATCGCCCGCAGGGTCTATACGATCGAGCGACATCGCCCGCTGGCGCTGGAGGCTGAGCAACGCTTTTCGGCGCTCCGCCTGCATAATATGACGGCGCGGGTGGGGGATGGGATCAAAGGCTGGCCGGAGGCGGCACCCTTCGAGCGGATACTTGTCACCGCAGGTTGCATCGGAAACCCACCGCCGGAGCTGATGGACCAACTGGCGGTTGGTGGTATCATGGTGATCCCGCTGGGACCCGATCACCGGGCGCTGAATGTGGTACGCATCCGGCGGGACATGGATGGATTGAAGCGAGAGATATTGTGGCCCGTCAGGTTCGTTCCCCTGTTGCCGGACGTCGCCCCGGACAGCGTGCCGGCATGAGGGCGCCCGCTCGCCCTGCGCGCCTGATGCTGGCTTTGCTGGCAGGACTGGCCCTGGCCGGCTGCTCCACCGAAGGCGACCTGCCCAGCCCGGCCGCCCGCGCACCGGCGGCGGCGCCCAACAGCATCTTCGTCTCACGCGGGGATACGCTCTATAAGCTGGCCCAGCAGTATAACGTCCCCGTCCGCGACCTGATCGAGGCCAACGGCCTGGTTGCCCCCTATATCCTGCAGCCCGGCCAGCGTCTGACGCTGCCCACGCCCAAGGTCTACACCGTCCGGCCCGGCGACACGCTTTATGGCCTGTCGCGCCAGTACCAGGTGGACATGGCGGAACTGGTCCGCCTCAACGGCCTGCAGCAGCCATACAGTTTGAAGACCGGCCAGACCCTGCGCCTGCCGGGGCAGAGCCCGGTTGCCGGTACCGCCATCGCCGCCGCCCCACCGGCCGCCATGCCGGTGCCCGCGGCCAAGCCCGCCATGCCCGCACCGGGCCGCAAGCCCGACCTGCCGCCCGCCGCCAGTTCCAGCCCGATGGAGCGCAGCCAGCGCCCGGCGATCGAGGTGGCGACCCTGCCGCCGCCGGCTCCCGCCACCGCACCGCCCGCCACCGCACCGGCCGCCACCGTCGGGGGCACCGTCGCCACGGGCCCCTCCATCACCGTGCCTTCTGGTGCTTCGGCCGCTGGCCGCAAGTCGGTGGAGACGGAAACCCTGCCGCCGCCATCATCCGCCCCGCCGGCGGTCACACCCGACCGCCGCCCGGCCCCCGCCTTGCAGCCGGCGCCCATCGTGGAAACGCCGCCGGCCCAGGTCGCCGCTGTCGCTCCACCGCCGGCCCCGCCCAAGGATGATGTGCCGCCGGCCCGAGCCGGCAACCGTTTCCTCTGGCCTGTCCGCGGCCCCATCCTGTCGACCTTCGGCGACAAGCCGGGTGGCCTGCGCAATGATGGCATCAATATCGGCGCGCCCAAGGGCACGGCCGTGGCCGCGGCGGAGAACGGCATCGTGGCCTATGCCGGTAATCAGCTGAAATCCTTCGGAAATCTGGTGCTGATCCGCCATGATGGCGGCTGGGTCACCGTTTATGCCCATCTGGATGTGATTGCGGTGGAACAGGGCCAGCGCGTGACGCGCGGGCAGGGGATCGGCACGGTCGGTCAGACCGGCAATGTCCGCTCGTCCCAACTGCACTTCGCGGTCCGCAAGGGCGAACAGGTTCTCAACCCGGTGGATCAGCTGGAAAGGTAAACGGGGTCCAAATGAAAAGGGCCGGGCACCCCGACGGTGCCCGGCCCCCTGCAATCACCCGTGGATGATCTTACTTGTTGCCTTCCGGCGGCGTGGTGCCTTCGGCCGGCGGGGTGGTCGGCGGGGTCATGCCGTCAGCCGGGGGCGTGGTGCCTTCAGCCGGAGCGGGCGGGGCTTCCGCCGGGGCCGGTGCCGGCTCAGCAGGAGCCGGAGCAGGGGTCTCAGCCGCCGGGGCTGGCGCCGGGGCGGCAGCCTCTTCCTTTTTGCCGCAGGCGGCCAGGCCAACAACCATCAGGCCGGCGAAAACCAGGGGAAGCACGCGCATTGTTCGCTCCTTCGCATTATTGTGGCCGGTGACGGGGGCCCATCCCCCCGTAACCAGATACGCTTCAACGCTCCAACCTTGAAGCCTTGAGTGTTCGTTGACAACAGCGTCGATGCAGTTTTCCCCAGGAAATGCGTATTTTCCCGGCAACCCGCTCAAAACACCGCTGCCTTGATAGGCAATATCACACTCAATTGCGGCAAACCCGTGCCTTGGATGGGGAATTTCAGGGGCTTAGAGCGTGTTTCCGCTGACCGGAAACACGCTCCAGCTTTTCGTTTTCCAAAAGGGTCAGATCCGGTCCCGTCATCTGGAAACCAGCCTACCGGCTTTCCGCTTCGTTCAGCCGCCGCCCCGCCTGCTCCAGCGCGGCCTTCAGCTGCATCGCCGAATAGGGCTTCTGGACAAAGCCCAGCGGCCGGGTTTGGGCGACCCGTTCCATTGTGTGTTCGTCGGCATAGGCGGACAGGAAGATGCAGCGTACGCGCAGTTCCTGCCAAAGCCGTTGGGCCACCTGCACCCCGTCGCTGGTGCCCCGCAGCCGGATATCCATCAGGGCCAGTTGCGGCCTTTCCACCTGCGCCAGGGCCAGCGCCTCATGCTCCGAGGCGGCGATGCCCACAACGTCATGGCCCAGTTCGCTGACCGTCAGCCTGACGCCCAACGCGACCAGCGCGTCATCTTCGACGATCATCACCCGCAAGGCTGCGGCTGGGGCGGGGATTTCGGTCACTATTTTTCCTTCAACCTGGGAAAGAACGCTGGATGTGCACGCTGAGCGGTGCAGGCGGTGCCGATCCTATGTTGATTACGCCAAGGGAAAAGGTCCGGCAACCCGGCCACTCGTCCAATTTCATATGCCTAAAGAATCTATATGGCTGAAAGTCGTAGTTTCGGAAAGGAAATGCCCCCGGACCGGGTGTGGTCCGGGGGCGGTCCCCGATCGGGCTTACTGGCCGGGAATCGGCGTGTACTTGCCGTTGGACCAGCGGTAGACGACATAGTCGGTGACCTTGCGGTCGCCTTTGGCATCGAAGGACAGCGGGCCGATCACGGTGCTGTACACGCCGTCACGGATGCTTGCCGCCACCTTGTCGGCGTCTGCCGACTTGGCCTTCACCGCAGCCCCGGCCCAGACCTGAACGGCGGCATAGGTGTAGAGCGTATAGGCTTCAGGTTCGAATCCGCCTGCGCGGAAACGCTTCACCACGTCCACCGCCTCCGGCTTGTCACGGTATTCATTACCGAACGTGACCAGCGCCCCTTCGGCGGACGTACCGGCGATGTTCCAGAATTCCTGGTTCACGACGCCGTCGCCCGACATGAACACGGCCTTCAGTCCGGCATCCGCCATCTGGCGGACCAGAAGCCCGGCTTCCGTGTGCAAGCCGCCGAAATAGACGATGCCGATGCCGGCATCCTTCATCTTGGTGACCAGGGCCGACATGTCGCGGTCGCCGACATTCACCGCGTCGAACATGGCCTCCTTCTTGCCGCTCTTGTTCAGGGCGCTGCGGGTGGCTTCCGCCAGACCACGGCCATAGGTGGTCTGATCATGGATGACGGCGATTTTGCCGTCCTTATGGTTCTTGATCAGCCAGGCGGCGGCCACGTCGCCCTGCTGGTCGTCCCGCCCACAGGTGCGGAAGACGGTGGTGAGACCCTGTTCGGTCAGCTGCGGGTTGGTGGAGGCGGGGCTGATCATCACAATCCCCTCATCCGCGAACACCTTTGAAGAGGGAATCGAAACGGCGGAATTGAAGTTGCCGAAGGCGGCCACGCCGCCCTGGGTTGCCAGTTTATTGGCGATGGCCACGCCCTGGCTGGGGTTCGAGGCATCGTCGAGATTGACCAGTACCAGCTTTTCGCCCAGCAGGCCGCCCTTGGCATTGATGTCGGCCACGGCCATTTCGGCCCCGCGCCGCATCTGCTCGCCGAAAACCGCATTAGGGCCAGTCAGCGGCGCCACCAGCCCAACCACCGTATCGGCCAGAGCCGGCATCGCGGTCAGCATGGTCGCGGCCGTCAGCGCCGCGGTCAGGGTTTTCTTCAGGTTCATTGTCACCGGTCTCCCATCGGGCGTGGAACGTGGTGCAGAAGCTATCATGCGTGACCGGCCCGTCAAATCGGTAGCGTGGTCGGGGTCCCGGATTTGAAGCTTGAACGGCCGTTCGCGATTTGCTATCCAGCGCTCCACCAGACGGCGACCCCGTCTGGTTTCCGAACATGTGCTTGCGGCCGTGGCGGAATTGGTAGACGCGCAGCGTTGAGGTCGCTGTGGGGCAACCCGTGAAAGTTCGAGTCTTTTCGGCCGCACCATGATTTTGCGATAAGCCCCGGAACAGCAATGTTCCGGGGCTTCGTGCGTCAAAGGGCCGCCCGTACACCCGCCGCCAGCACGCGCAGTGCCGCCGCCATGGCCGCATCCTGTTGCCGGCCCAGCAGCACAATCTCCGACGGCTTCAATGCGGGCAGCTGAAGCCCATGGCCGAGTTCGGGCAGGTCACCGCCGGCAAGCTTGCCCATCGGTGCGATGCCCAGGCCCGCCCGCACGCCCTCGGCCAGCATGGCGCAGCTGCCGGCCACCAGGCTTTCCCGCCAGGGGATGCCGGCCTGTTCCAATGCCCGGATGGCCTGGGCCCTTACGCCGCATGGCGCGCCCAGCGTGGCCAGACGCAGGGGCTGCCCCGGCACATATGCCGATGCCAGACCGCGCCAGCCCAGCGGGTCGATCCCCAGGCTCTCCCCCTCCTGTCCACCCGCCTCCCGGCGGATGATCACGGCGTCCAGGGCGCCAGCATCGAAGGCGCCGCGCAGGCTTTGCGACAGGCCCACCCGCACCTCCAGCCGGCAGCGCGCGGGCAGGGTGGCCTGCAGGCGCTGAAACAGCGGCCCTGCACCCTGACCCAGGGCATGGTCGCTGATGCCCAGCCGAAGGTCCATGTCATCGCCTTCGTCACGAAAGCCCAAAGCCGCGTCATGGGCCGACAGCAGCCGGCGTGCCCGCTCCAGAAAGGCTGCCCCCTCCGCCGTCGGCACGGCGCGACGGGCATTGCGGTCCAGCAACCGGCAGCCCAGCCGTTCCTCCAGCGCGCGCAGCCGCTGGCTGACCACGGGCTGTACCGTACCCGCCGCCTCCGCAGCGCGTGTCAGATTGCCCATATCGGCAGTCAGGACGAAGAGGCGGATGGATTCCAGGTCCAGCATCATTAAAATTCACTATGATATTCATATGAACCATATGATTACATGGGTGGCATCCTTGATGCCAGATTGAAACCATCGCCCTTTGGATGGAGGCTTCAAATGCCCATGATCATTGTTCGCTATGTCACGCCCAACCCGTTACCCGTACTGGAAGAGCGCATCGCTGCCGCCATTTCCGGCTGGACGGCCGAACATCTTGGCAAGGATCCGGGCGTGACGGCGGTTCTGGTGGAGCCGGCGTCCGGCGGCCACTGGTGGATCGCCGGACGGCGTCCCGTGGATGATGGGCTGTCCGCCTTCTGGATCGATGTCAAGATCACGGCGGGCACCAATGTGAAGGCCGAGACAACGCGTTTCGTGCATGCCGTCTTCGAGGGGATGGCAACCTTGCTGGGGCCAACCCATGCCGAGAGCTATGTCCTGGTCCATGCCGTGGATGGCCATGCCTATGGCTATGGCGGGCGCACACAGGAAGGCCGCTGGGCCGCGGCCAATCCTGGCTGACATGCGCCGGATCAGGCCGGCAGCGCGTCCTTCTTCTTCGCCTCTTCCTCCAGCTTCACGGCAAGGTAGGCACTGACGATCATTTGCACCAGGCCGCTGCAGCCATAAGCCTCGCTGAACGTGTCGTAATGGGGCGGCGGGCTCTTCATCATGACCGCCATGCCGGAAGGGGTGGCGAAGAAGACCCGGCCATCCATCGGATGGCGGCTGACGACGCGGGACAGACCCTCGGTCAGGGCGAAGCTCACGATATCGTGGAAGACGAACATGGTTTCGTCGTGCCCGAACGGAAGCAGACTTTCGAAATCGGCTTCGACAGCTTCTATTGTATGCAGACCGTCGACAAAAGCGAGGTCGATACGGCCATCGAATTCCTGGTTGATGATGTCCGCGTTGTTGTCAGGGGATGAACCCTTGATCACCTTGATGTTCAGCCCCTCATCCTGGGCGATCTGGTTGGTCCGGTCGATCCATTCGGCCGTGAAATCCTCATCCCCGATCTCGATCGCCACCACCTTGGCCTGCGGGTTGATGAGCGCCAGGGCGATGGTGCTGAACGCAAAGCTGTTGCCGATAATGAAAATGTTGCGAACATCACGCAGGGAGCAGAGCGATTGCAGAAAGTGAACCTCGCGCATGGCGATACCCAAATGATGCGTCTGGCTCCTGTTGTCCTGGTATATCCGGGTGAAGGTATAACTGTCTGAATGGATGAGCCTGCTCTCCAGCTCGGAAGTGATCTGAAAATCCTGTCGCTTGTAGATGTCGAACAGGCGCAGCACGATATTTGTGGGGATGCCCATCTTCGACCTTCCTGTCACCGGGATCGTGGACGGCAATTCCGGTGCTCCATCATGACACCCGTCCAAATAGCAGTGCCGTCAAAGCGGAACCTTGCGGTCCCGCCGGGACGGAATTCAATCGAATAGTTCAGCGGTAAAGCGAACGGGGCGAGCCTATCACCGGCATGGGGGTCGATCCAGTGATTTCCGGATGGCCATCGGCTCTCAAAAAGAAGCCCATCGTCATAATTTATGATCGAAAACATATGCTTATGGGATTCCATCAGGATGGCGCAGCTGCGGGGATCGCATGTCCGATCAAAGCCGGAAGCCGATATTGGCGCCGACTTCGGCCTTGCTGTTCAACAGGTCCAGTATCTGCGGCGTCGTGATCGGGATCTGTTGGGCGTCCGGCTGGAGAATGAACTTATGTGCGAAAAGGTCGAGGAAGCTTCCGAACCGGTCGATGGAAAAGGGCGGCTTCTCGATCTGCTCGATCTCGATGATGCCGCCGATAAGGCGGGCGCGGACATCATCGGGCATCAAGGAGGCCAGCAACTCGTCATAGCCCTGCGTATCGGACTTGTAGAAGATAGGATAGCCATGTTCCAGCCAGCGGCGGCTTTCCGTTGCGATGTCCCGGATTTTGACCTCGATCGACGATTTCTGCCAGGCGCCGGCCAACTCATCGGAGACCAGGCTGTTATTGCCGCAATTGCGCATGTCCATGTGCAGAACGGTCGAACCGTCGCGATCCGCCAGCCCCGCCATCTCCGCCGTGAAATGCGTAAAGCAGCCGAGATTGTGTAGAAGACAGTCGAAATTCTCCGGCTCCGGCTCATAGGCGTAAAGGTGGCGGATATTGTTCAGCCAACCCAGAACCTGACGGGAGAACAGGCCGATATTGGCCCCCACATCGACAACGGTGACGGCCAGATGCTGTTCCATCGCCTTGCGTGTGAACAGCAGATGCTCAACTTCCCAATGGTGGTTGACCAGGACGGTTGGCGTTATGGAATAGTCGCAACGGGTGCGGACCGTGCATTGATCGGGATTGGCGCTGAGCTGTGCATAGAGCGCGCGGGATGGCCGGGGCTGGAATTCGATATTCCGCACCCCCATCCTGATCCGCATGATATCGATATGGTTTCGGGTCTCTTCGGGGGAATAGTCTATTCTGTATTCGGAGGCCGTCATGATGAAACCTGCCTTGAGCCGCATGGCGGCGTTCCGGAACGTTCCGGACATATCCTGATCCACACGGGACAGCATGCCATTCTTGCGGCGGAATTGGTCTGAAAATTGTGGATATGTCAAGGTGACGGCCCGGCATGGATGGATGATTGGTTCTGGAAACTTCATTTATCGCAGTGGCTTGAACCATTTTGGCGATAGGGTTGGGCCTTGTCCGGCCCTGTCGCCGGCGTGTCCGGCGGCACGGGGCTGCTTCCCGCCCTGGGCATTGTCCTATGGCTGGACAGCGGCGATGCTCCGGGCCTAACTAGGGACCAATAAAAATCCGTTCAGGTTCGTTGGGAGTTCACCCTGAAATGACCGATGCCTTCCGCGACGCGGCGCTCGACTATCATCGCCTTCCCGTTCCCGGCAAGATCGCCGTAACGCCCACCAAGCCACTGGCGACGCAGCGCGATCTGGCGCTGGCCTATTCGCCGGGCGTCGCGCACGCGTGCGAGGCCATTGTCGAGGATGAGGCCAACGCCGCCAAATATACCAGCCGCGGCAATCTCGTGGCCGTGATCACCAACGGCACCGCCGTGCTGGGCCTGGGCGATATCGGCCCGCTGGCGTCCAAGCCGGTGATGGAAGGCAAGGGCGTGTTGTTCAAGAAGTTCGCCGGCATCGATGTGTTCGACATCGAGATCAGCGAGAAGGATCCCGAGAAGCTGGTCGATGTCATCGCGGCGCTGGAGCCGACCTTTGGCGGCATCAATCTGGAGGATATCAAGGCGCCGGAATGCTTCTATGTCGAACAGAAGCTGCGCGAACGCATGAAGATCCCGGTCTTCCATGACGACCAGCACGGCACGGCCATCATCGTGGCCGCCGCCATCACCAACGCGCTGAAACTGACGGGCCGCGACTTCGCGTCGGTCAAGCTGGTCTGTTCCGGTGCCGGTGCGGCCGCATTGGCCTGCCTGGACCTGCTGGTCGATATGGGCCTGCCGGTGGAGAATGTCTGGGTCAGCGACATCAAGGGTGTGGTCTATCAGGGCCGCACCGAGCTGATGGACCCGCGCAAGTCGCGCTACGCCAAGGCGACCAATGCCCGGACCCTGGACGACATTATCGGTGGTGCTGATATCTTTCTGGGACTGTCGGCACCGCGCGTCCTGACCCAGGACATGGTGAAGAAGATGGGGGAGAAGCCCATCGTCATGGCCCTGGCCAACCCGACACCTGAAATCATGCCGGACGAGGTGAAGGCCGTGCGCCCGGAAGCCATCGTGGGCACCGGCCGGTCGGATTTCCCCAACCAGGTCAACAATGTCCTGTGCTTCCCCTTCATCTTTCGCGGCGCGCTGGATGTCGGCGCCACGACCATCAACGAGGCGATGAAGATCGCCGCCGTCAAGGCCATCGCCAATCTCGCCCAGGCGGAGGTGCATGACGTGGTCGCCATGGCCTATGGCGAGGCGCCGCCCAGCTTCGGTCCCGATTATCTGATCCCGCGGCCCTTCGACCCGCGCCTGATCCTGGAGATCGCCCCCGCCGTGGCCAAGGCCGCCATGGATAGCGGCGTGGCCACCCGCCCCATCCTGGATTTCGATGCGTATCTGGAACAGCTGGGCCAGTTCGTCTTCCGCTCCGGCCTGCTGATGAAGCCCGTCTTCGCCAAGGCCAAGGCCGATCCCCGCCGCATCGCCTATGCCGAGGGCGAGGAGGAGCGGGTGCTGCGCGCCGCCCAGCAGGTGCTGGAGGATGGCCTGGCCCAGCCCATCCTGATCGGCCGGCGCGAGGTGGTGGCGCGGCGTATCGAGAAACTGGGCCTGCGCCTGCGCCTGGACGAGAATGTCCGCCTGATCGACCCGCAAAACGACAAGGCCTATAACGATTATTGGCAGACCTATCACCGCATCATGGAGCGCGGTGGTGTTTCGCCCGACCGTGCCCGTCAGGTGGTGCGCACCAACAGCACCGTTATCGGGGCGCTGATGGTGGACAAGGGGGAGGCCGATGCCCTGATCTGCGGTACGGTCGGCCTTTACGACTGGCACCTGAAGCATGTGAACGATGTGATCGGCCGGAAAAAGGGCGCACGCGTCATGGCAGCGCTTTCCGTGCTGATCCTGAATCGCGGCACCTTCTTCCTGACCGACACCTATGTGAATGCCAACCCGACGGCGTCGGACCTGGCCGAAATCACGGATCTGGCGGCTGAGGAGGTGCGGCGCTTCGGCCTGGCGCCCAAGGTGGCGCTGCTGTCCCATTCCAGCTTCGGCAGCCATAATGATGCCGCGGCGATCAAGATGCGCGAGGCGCTGCAGGCCATCCGTGCCCGCTGCGGCGACCTGGAGGTGGAAGGCGAGATGCATGCGGACGCGGCCATCAGCCCGGAAATCCGCAGCCGCATCTTCCCCAACAGCCGCCTGAACGGTTCCGCCAACCTGCTGGTCATGCCCGATCGCGACAGTGCCAATGTCTCCTTCAACCTGCTGAAGGTTCTGGGTGATGGCCTGACGGTGGGGCCGGTGCTGCTGGGCACGGCCAAGCCGGCGCATATCCTGACCCCGTCGGTCACCGTGCGCGGCATCGTCAACATGTCGGCTCTGGCGGTCATTGATGCACAGATGCACAATCCAGCCAGCGTGCAGGAGCGCTGATGCCAAACCGCTGGGCCGTGCAGCCCGCGGTCCGATCAACATGTATGTTTGGGACAGGGTGGGATGATGGAGTTGAAGCGCTTCCTTCATGTCGGTTGTGGCGAGAAACGGCGACAGAACACGACGAAGACTTTTGCCGGCGAGGGCTGGCATGAGACGCGCTATGACATCGATCCAGGTGTCGGGGCGGACATCGTCGGATCCATGGTGAAGATGGACCTTGTCGCATCCGCAAGCATGGATGCCGTCTTCTCCAGCCATAGTATCGAGCACCAGTATCCCCACGATGTGCCGACCGCCCTGGCCGAATGCCGTCGGGTTTTGAAACCCGACGGGTTCATGATCATTATCTGTCCCGATCTGCAGGGGCTGGCTTCGCTGGTGGCGAAAGGCCGGTTGATGGAGCCGTTCGCCGTCTCCCCCGCCGGCCCGATCGCCGCCATCGATGTGCTTTATGGCTATCGGCCGGCGATGGCGGCGGGAAACCGCTTCATGGAGCATCGCACCGGCTTCACCCGCGACAGTCTGGCGGCGGCGCTTCAGACTGCCGGCTTCAAGGCGGTGGCCGGCATCTCACGCGGATACCCATTCTATGACCTGTGGATGGCCGCTTCCAACGCGCTGCTGTCGGATGGAGAATTGCGTGCCTTGGCGCAGGCGCATTTCCCAGACGAGCGGTAGGCCTGGTGCGTACGCGATTGAGGTCTGGTCTTGACGATGCAGGAGCCTGAAAGGGCGCAGATGCATTCAATCTCGGATTTCCTGGACGCCGGTGACGCGCAAAGCGCCGCTACGGCGCTGGCCGATCTGCATCCATCGGACATTGCCGACCTGCTGGAACAGGCGGACGAAGACAGGCGCGAATTGCTGATCGCGCTGCTGCGCCCGCAATTCGATGCCGAGATCCTGGCCTATCTTTCCGTCGATCTGCGCGACGAGGTGGTGGAGCGGCTGGAGCCCAAGGCCCTGGCCGCCGCCGTGGCGGAACTGGATACCGATGATGCCGTCGATGTCATCCAGGACCTGGATGACGATGCCCAGCTTGCCATCCTCTCCAACCTGCCGCCCGAGGCGCGGGCGCTGGTTGAGGAAGGCCTGACCTACCCAGAATATTCGGCGGGCCGCCTGATGGGCCGGCAGTTCGTGTCGGTGCCGGAATTCTGGACCGTGGGCGGGCTGCTGGATTATCTGCGCGCCGCCGCCACCACCGACGACAGCGACCTGCCGGAGCAATTCTACGACATCTTCGTCGTTGATCCCATGCACCGGGTCGTGGGCAGCGTGCCGCTCTCCCGCGTGCTGCGCGCCAAACGTGGTGTGAAACTGGCCGACATCCTGCACAAGGATATCCACCGCATCCCCATCACCATGGACCAGGAGGAGGTGGCCCGCCTGTTCCGTAATTATGGCCTGGTCTCCGCCCCCGTGGTGGACAAGGGGGGGCGGCTGGTCGGCGTCATCACCGTCGATGACGTGGTCGACGTGATTGAGGAGGAGGCCGAGGCCGACCTTCTGGCCATGGGTGGGGTGGGCGAGGACGATCTTTACCGCGCCGTGCTGTCGACCGCCCGCTCCCGCTTCCGCTGGCTGGCCTTCAACGTGGTCACGGCCCTGATCTCCGCCACCGTCATCAACCAGTTCACCGACACCATCGCCCATGTCGTGGCGCTGGCAGCGCTGATGCCCATCGTAGCCAGCATGGGCGGCAATGCCGGCACCCAGGCCCTGACGGTGGCGGTGCGCGCCCTGGCCACCAAGGAACTGACGACATCCAATGCCGCCCGCGTCATCGGCAAGGAGGTGCTTGTCGGTCTGCTCAACGGGTTGGCGCTGGCCAGTATCGTGGGCGGCATCACCTTTTTCTGGTTCGGTCATTCGCTGATGGGCCTGATCATCGCCGGGGCCATGGTCATCAACCTGATCTGTGCCGGTCTGTGCGGCGCCCTGATCCCCTTCGTGCTGGACCGAATGAAGATCGATCCGGCCGTGGCGTCGGGGGTGTTCCTGACCATGGTCACCGACGTGGTCGGCTTCCTGGCCTTCCTGGGCTTGGCGACGCTGATTTTGCTCTGAAGCCGGGTGTATGCGCCCGCGTCGGGAGAATCCGATGGGATTGCCATCGATATATCGTTCAGAGATACTGCAACCAGTTTGATATTCCGTTGCATAGTTGAAACAGTCAGGGCCTGTGGTATTTTTGGCCGTTCAAAAATTACGGAACACATAAGCCTTTTGAAATATTTGCGGCATAAATACCCCCATCAAGTGCAATAATGCAACACTTTTGGCGAAAGACGTATCGTCATCGCAAGCAGGCTTGTCCGACAGTCGGGCACGACACTTAACTGTCATAACGACAGGCTGGGGTGTCGGACCCTGCGACTTGACCCGCATGGGCCTGTAGGCTTGTCGATAATCAAAAAGGAATGCTGAGAGATGACGAACTATCGGGTTTCCAAGTCTGGCACCTTGCGTGCCGCCTTATTGACGGGTGCGGCGGCGATGATCCTGACCGCCATGCCGGCCTCGGCGCAATCCAATCCCGGTTCCTCGGCGGAGGAGATCAAGGAAATCGTCGTGGTCGGATCGCGTATCCGCCGCGATATTTTCAATTCCGCATCGCCGATCCAGGTGATCAACCGCGAGGAAAGCGTCCTGGCCGGCCTGACCACAACTGGAGAACTGCTGCAGGGCAGCGGTGTGACCAGCGGCTCGTCCCAGCTGAACAATGCGTTCGGCGGCTTCGTGGTGAACGGTGGTTCGGGCACCAACACGGTGTCCCTGCGTGGCCTGGGGGCCGGTCGCACGCTGGTGCTGATCAATGGCCGTCGTGTCACGCCCTCGGGCACCCGCGGCGCGCTGGAGGCGGCCGACCTGAACGTCCTGCCCAGCGCCATTGTTGAGCGTGTGGAGATCCTTCGTGACGGTGCCTCGTCCATCTATGGCTCCGACGCAATTGCCGGTGTCGTCAATGTCGTCACCGAGACGGACCTGGATGGCGTGACGGTTGAGGGCAAGTTCACCCGTCCGTTCGACGAGGGCGGTGAGGAAGCGCGGGCTTCCATTGTCGGTGGTACCAAGGGCGATCGTTGGCGGGTTGCAGGTTCGCTGGAATATTTCGAGAAAAAGTCCCTAGCGCTTGCTGATCGCGACTGGACCCAATGCAACCTGGATTACCGGTTCAACCGGGTCACGGGGGTCACGACCGACTTCATCGACCCGCTCACCGGCAAGGCGAAATGCTATCCGATCACGAGCACGGGCTCCAACGGTGTCACCATCAACACGTTGGGTACGGCCAGCATCGCCGGCATCGGTGCCGCTGGTTCCGCCAGCCCCGGCACCAGTTCATCCTTCAATCGCTGGCGGCCGAATTCCGCCATCACCACGGGGCTTGCCGGTTATGAAGGCGTTGGCGGCGGTACCAACAACATTAATGTCCGCGACACGTTCGATCCGCGCACCTTGAACCGCGAGATACTCTCGCCCGTGAAGACCTACAACGCCTTCGCTCAAGGTTCCTATGAACTGGACGAGGAGGGGGCGGCCGAATTCTATGCCGAGTTCCTGTATAACCGGCGTGAATCGTCCCAGACCGGCTTCCGCCAGCTTTCGCTCGACTATCCGCACATGTCCGCTCTGGTGCCGACCGGCCTGCAAGGCCGCGGCACGGCTTTCGGCTCGCTTCTTCATACCGGCCCCGGTCTGCGCGCTTTCATCGGCTTCGGCAATGACAAGAGCGAGCAGGAGATTGATTTCTACAAGTCCACCGCCGGCCTGCGTGGCGACATCCCGTTCCTGCCGGAATGGCGCTATGATCTGAACGGCACCTATTCCAAGTCCAAGGGCAGCTACGCGCAGCAATCCTTCCTCGTCGACAAGATGAGCAACTCGGTCAATGTGGTTGCCGCCCCCGCCGGCATCAGCTCGGCATTGGTGCGTCCCGGGGCCAATGGAGCGGGCGTAGTCTGCGCCATCTCCGTGACGAACCCGGCCGAAGGCTGTATTCCGGCGCCTGTGCTGAACAGCCAGACCATCGCCGGGCGGTTGCCCCAGGACTGGGTGGATTATGTCTTCCGTCCGATCGTTGGCAATACCACCTATGAAGAGAAACAGGCCGCCCTCAACATCGACGGTCCGGTGTTCGAGTTGCCGGCCGGCAAAGTCCAAGCGGCGTTGGGCCTCGAATATCGCCGGTCAGAGATCAACGACACGCCGTCGATCCATTCCGTCAACTCCAACCTGCTGGGCCTGACAAGCGCCCAGCCCACCATCGGCAAAGACAGCGTCGTGGAGGTGTTCGGCGAGTTGGAGGTTCCGCTGCTGGCGGACATGCCGCTGGCCGAGGAACTGACGATCAACGGTTCCGGTCGCTACACCGAATATGACAGCTATGGTTCCGACTGGACCTACAAGGTCGGTGGCCACTACCGGCCGACCGGCTGGCTGGCTATCCGGTCAACCTACGGAACGTCGTTCCGTGCACCAGCGCTTTTCGAGCAGTTCCAGGGCGAAACCTCCGGCTTCCTCAGCCAGGCGAACGACCCTTGCAACAATTACGGGGCACCGAACGTCAGCGCCAATATCAAGGCCAATTGCGCCACCGAAGGGTTGCCGCAGGACTTCAATGCCACCTCCAGCATCACTACCCGGTCTGTTGGCGGCCGGGCGGCTGGCGTGAAAGCAGAGACATCCAAGAACTTCACCGTCGGCGGTGTGCTGAAGCCGGAGTTCGACGATCAGTATGGTAGTCTGTCGATTGCCGTGGATTACTTCGACATCAAGATCGACAACGCCATTGACCAGATCCCGACCATCGACATTCTGAGCCGTTGCTATGACAGCCAGGAATTCCGGAGTGGCAGCCCGCTGTGCCGTCTGGTTTCGGCGCGCACGGCCGGCTCGAACGCCCTGACCGTCATCAACGGCTACACGAACATCTCGTCGAGCATCACCGAAGGCATCGACTACAATGTCCGGTATACGATGGATATCGGCGGCGGCGACGCGACCATCAACGGCACGCTGACCCAGTTCTTCCAGCAGAAGCAGAAGACTTTTCCGGAAGATCCGTGGGATGAATACAACGGCACCCTGCGCGCGCCGGAATACACGTTCAACGGCGAGCTGATCTATAGCATCGAGGGCTGGAGCTTCCGCTACGGTTACGAGTGGGTGGCCAAGATGGACAGCTACGACATCCTGGGCATCAACAAGGCCACTGATCCCAGGATTGCCAACGTGCCGTCCTACGAGCTGCATCACCTGTCGGCCCAGTACAAGGCTGAGGACTGGGGTGTTACTGTCGGTGTCCGTAACCTGATGGACAAGGAGCCGCCGAAGGTTTCCTCCGGCCTGACCGGCGCCAAGGCCAGCTACTCCCTTATCGGCAATTCGCCGATCTATAGTGGCTATGACTTCACCGGCCGTCGCGTGTTTGTCAACGTGACCAAATCGTTCTGATCGGGAATGGACTGCCGCATCCGGTTGCGGATGCGGCAGTCCGCTTCCTGGCCGGGGCATCAGTCCCCAATGAAAGACCACAAAAGAAAAGCCCCGATCCCAGGCTGTCCGGGATCGGGGCTTTTTATATCGCCCACCCTGAGGGAAGGTTTACTTCTCGTCCGTCTTGGCCGGCTCGGTCTTGGACAGGATGGTGGTGATGGTGGGGCGCAGGACGCGGACCTGCACACCGGTGGCGATCTCCACCGTCACTTCGTCATCGGCGACCTTGACGACGGAGCCGACGATGCCGCCGCCCGTCACGACCTTGTCACCCCGGCGCAGTGCGTCCAGCATCGACTTGTGCTCCTTCAGCTTCTTTTGCTGCGGACGGATCAGCAGGAAATAGAAGACGACGAAGATCAGCACCAGCGGGGCCAGCGACATCAGGGATTCCATGCCACCACCGCCCGGCGCACCGGCAGCGGCCTGGGCATAGGCCGTGGAAATGAACATCAACTGCTCCTCAATTCTTTTACATCCCGGCGGCGCCGGATGCGGGGACTATACAAGCCGCCAAGGCCGTTGCAACCGAAACCGGCCACGCTGCCATGCGGCAAGCGGGCTTCGGGCGCATGCCGGCCCCATGATAGCGTGCGGCTCCTCATCTGGCCCCGCTGGCATTCCCGCGCAAGGGGCGCCACCGATATTTCGAGCGACCTTGACCATGGCCGAACAGGATATTCTCCCCCTTCTGTCGCGCATCGCCGATGCCCTGGACCGACTGGCGCCGCCGGCCCGGCCCACGGGCGATCTGTCGGCCGCCGATGCCTTTGTCTGGCATGCCGATACCCTGTCGCTGACGCCGGTGGCCCGGGTCGCCCATGTCGATTACGACCTGCTGAAAGGTATCGACCGGCAGAAGGCGCAGCTGCTGGAGAATACCGCCCGCTTCGCCCGTGGCCTGCCGGCCAACAATGCCCTGCTCTGGGGTGCGCGCGGCATGGGCAAAAGCTCCATCGTCAAGGCCGTGCATGCCCGTGTGAACCGCGATGCGGCCGGTGCCCTGGCGCTGGTGGAAATCCACCGCGACGATATCCCGACGCTGGGAAGGCTGCTGGAGGTGCTGCGCGGCAGCGACCGGCGCTGCGTGCTGTTCTGCGACGATCTATCGTTCAGCACCGATGACGGCGACTACAAATCGCTGAAGGCGCTGCTGGAGGGCGGGATCGAGGGGCGGCCCGACAATGTCGTGCTCTACGCCACCTCCAACCGCCGGCACCTGATGCCGCGCGACATGATCGAGAATGAGCGGTCCACCGCCATCAATCCGGCGGAAGCGGTGGAGGAGAAGGTCAGCCTGTCCGACCGGTTCGGCCTGTGGCTGGGTTTCCATGCCTGCGATCAGGACAGCTATTTCGCCATGGTCGAAGGCTATGCCGCCGCCCATGGGCTGGATCTGAGCGTGGAACAGCTGCATGCGGCGGCCGTGGAATGGTCTGTGACGCGCGGCAACCGCTCGGGCCGGGTGGCCTGGCAGCTGATCCAGGACCTAGCCGGGGCGGCGGGCAAGAAGCTGGGATAATCTCTTTATTGTGTTCCCTCAAGCGCCGGGCGCCGCCATCCGGCGGCTTGGCTCACGCCGCATGGGCGGCGGGCCGGCAGTCGCCGGCCTTCACAAACAAAGGGGCCGCCCGGAGCGATCCGGACGGCCCTTTCTCATTCAGCGGATGCCGAATGTCAGGCGGACTTGCGCACGTCTTCCGGCGGGATTTCGGCGTGCATGTCGGCCGCACCCATGTGCATCAGCTTCTTGACCAGCGGCGAGGTCACGCAGACCAGGACGCCGATGCCGCCGGCCCAGATCAGCAGGTCCTTGAAGACCCCTGCATAGACCTGGAGGCTTTCCTGCGGCGACAGGACGGCGCCGCCTTCGGCCGAAGCGCTGGCCATGGAGGCGATGAAGCCTGCCAGGTAGTGCGCGCCCGACGAGGACAGGAACCACACGCCCATCATCATGGCGGTGATGCGGGCCACCGACAGGCGGCTGATCATCGACAGGCCGACGGGCGACAGGCACAGCTCGCCGGTCGTGTGCAGCAGATAGGCCAGGACCAGCCAGATGATGCCGGTCTGGGCATCCGCACCCGCCACCGAGGCCCCGATGACCAGGGCGCCGAAGCCCAGGGCCACCTGGATGATGGCCAGACCGAACTTCATCGGCGTGGAGGGTTCCAGCCCCTTCCGGGCCAGCGCCACCCAGCCCCAGCTGAACAGCGGGCCCAGCAGCACGATGAACATCGGGTTGAACACCTGCACCACCGACGCCGGAACGACCATGCCGAACAGCAGGCGGTCGGAATTGCGGTCGGCGAACAGGGTCAGCGAGGTGCCGGCCTGTTCGAACAGGGTCCAGAACACCACTGACAGCGAGATCATGATGATCATGGCGATCAGGCGTTCACGCTCGATCTTCGTGCACTGGGTCAGGGAGAACCAGACCAGGCCGATGACGACCAGGGTGACCACGGCCAGCAGCAGGGTGCCGACGACATGGTGGTTCTGCACCAGCTGCCAGTTGACGATCACACCGACGATGGCGGCGATATAGATCAGCCATTCCAGCGACAGGCCGAAAGCCATCGGCTTGGCCAGCTTCACCGGGTCGGGTGCTTCGGAATTGCGATACCATTGGGTGCCGCGCGCGAACACGATCAGGCCGAACACCATGCCGATGCCGGCCAGACCGAAGCCGTATTTCCAGCCATAGGTCTCGCCCAGATAACCGCAGGCGATGGTGGAGAAGAACGAACCCAGATTCACGCCCATGTAGAAGATGGTGTAGCCGGGGTCACGGCGGGGATCATCCTTGCTGTTATACAGCTTGCCGACCATGGTCGAGATGTTCGACTTCAGGAAACCGACGCCGGTGATGATGAAGGCCAGCGACAGGAACATGATCTGGTCATAGGGCGACTGGCGTACCACGACACCGTCGATCACCTGGGACGGCGCGCCTTCAAAGGCCATGCCGATATGGCCGCAGACCAGAAGGATGGCCCCCAGCATCACCGCCTTGCGGCTGCCCAGATAGCGGTCGGCGATCAGGCCGCCGATCACCGGCATCGCATAGTTCAGCGACGCGTAGCTGGCATAGATGAAGCCGGCCGCACCGTCGCTATAGAGGAAATGCTTGACCAGATAGAGGGTCAGGAGGGCCCGCATGCCGTAGAAGGAGAAACGCTCCCACATCTCGGCGAAGAACAGCGGTGCCAGACCACGCGGATGCCCGAAAAAACCCCGTTCGGGGTCGTTTGATATCCAAGCCATTGCTGCCTGTTGTGTTGGATGCTGAGGATCGCGCCCTATAGCATGTTTGGCATCGCCGACATAGGGGGCAACTGTATCGGCCTGTGACGGGCGTCACAGGGGGCGATGAACACGATCTGTTCAGTGCCAGCGTCGTTTATCGTCACAACATGCGATTGCATGGTGTTGTGATGGGCACACTGTCCCTGACAATTGCGGTGGACAACTCTGACCCTTCGTATCTTCCATGATGGTTGATATGGTTGCACACCCGATAGGCATTTGCGGGGATTCCCCAAAAAAGGTGCACACTATGGCAAAATTCCAATGGAATTTGTTGGTCGGAATGACGCTCCTCGCGACGACCGTTCTGGGCGCCATGAAGGCTAGCGCCGCCGTAAAGAGCGAGGAACCATTTGATGAATGGGTTGTAAGAACGCTGGAATTTCCAAATGCAGAGGTTGTTGTCGCCTTAGCTACGGCGAAGCGGGATGCCCTGAATGGGGCGGTGGTCAGTTGCAAGGCCGGTCAGGCGCCGGACATGTCCGTGATTGGCCCCCATGGGCGGTCACAGTCGCTTAGTATCAAGGAACTGGCAGGCGGCATCACCTCCATCAAGGTAACGGTCGATGGCAAGACGATTGCTTCGAACTGGCATGGAATGCTCATCCCCGCGGGCTTCCACATCAGTCTTGATTCCGCCGACGGCTTCATCAGCCAGATGAGGGGCAAGTCTATCCAGTTCAAGGTCAATGATATGAAGGCATCTTTCCCGCTGAAGGGGTTTCAGGAGGGGCTCGCCCGCTTCAGGGAAGCCTGCGGAATGCTTCAGGCGAAGCCATGATGGCTCCGCGGAAACATGCACTTTGCGCTCTTGATCCGACGATAAACGGAGCGTTTGATGAATCCCAGGACAGCCCTTGGCAGTGTTTTTTGCCGTCGGCATCGGAATAGTCGCAGTAACCATCTTCGCCGGCAGCTGGTACACGGTCGATCAGGGCGAGCGGACGATCATCCTCACAAATGGAAAGATTACCGCCATTTCGGAACCCGGGCTCAGTTTCAAATTGCCTCTGGTGCAGACGGCGGTCGATATCGATATCCGTACGAATAAAAGAACCTATGATACCCTCATGGCCTATTCCAAGGATCAACAGACGGCGACCCTTCGTCTGTCGGTGAATATTCGGGTGGACACGGCATCCGTGGCGGCCATCTATGAGAATTACGGGGGGTTGGAGGGTGCCGTTACCCGCATTCTCGATCCGCGTGTGAATGAGCAGACCAAGGTGGTATTCGGACAATATACGGCCCTGGATGCCATCCAGCAGCGTGCAAGGCTGAACGACGAAATCCAGGCATCCATCACCCAGGCCATGGTCAGCACTGGTCTGGTCGTGGACAGTGTACAGCTTGAAAATATCGACTTCTCAGATACTTATGAGGACGCTGTTGAAGCGGCGGCCAAGGCCAAGGCCGATGTGGAAACCGCCCGCAACAATCTGATGCGCGTGGAGCAGGAAGCGCAGCAGAAGGTGAATCATGCGGAGGCGCAGGCAGCCGCGACCCGGGCCGCGGCGGACGCCGAAGCCTATGCGACCCGGGTGAAGGGCGAGGCCGAAGCGGCCGCGATCGACGCGCGGGGGCGCGCGCTGCGGGACAATCCCTCGCTGGTGGCATTGACGGCCGCGGAGAAATGGGACGGCAAGTTGCCGACAACCATGGTGCCGAACGGGGCATTGCCGTTCGTTCCCGTGAAGTGACAGCGGCTTGCCTGACCCGTGACGGTGCCACTTCTTACGGCACGGGCGTCCTATTGTTGATCACCCGGAACCGGCATGTCCCAACGGGCTGACGGTTCCGCGGTTCCCAGGTCCAGCCTTCATAACGTAACCCACAAGCAGCAGCAGCCTGAAACAGGGCCGGAATACGGACTTGAAGCCAATCATTGTCCGGTCGCAACCTTTCCCAGGCCTCCAGTCGATCCGCGAGGAAATCCACGCCAAGCGCCGAGAATTGTGGGATCAGGTGCTGATAGGTGTCTTCGACACTCACTGCCTCCGGGTCGACCGGGCAGAGTTCGGAGAAATGGTGGCACACTGGTTCCAGATTGGTATGGACCGTGTCTGCTGCGATGATTTCAAGGGCCCTGGGTCCGGCAGCGAGATGTTCTTCCAATGTCCAGTCGGGGGCTTCGTCGTCCGTTCTCACCAAGGTGGGTCTCCGTTCGACTTTATCGTTCCTGAAACGAAAGAGGGGCACAGCGTCTGAACGCTGTGCCCCCATCCTACTTCAAAGCGGTGGATATTACCCCAGCCGCGTCAACGCCTCGGCCAGTTTGGCGCGGGTGGTGTCCGCGTCGGCCCGGCGGTCGCGCTGTTCCTCGATCACCTCTTCCGGCGCCTTGTCGACGAAGTTCTTGTTCGACAGTTTGGCGTCGATCTTGGTGATCTCGCCTTCCAGCTTGCCGATCTCCTTGGCCAGACGCGCCTTTTCCTTCTCGACATCGATGAAGTCGGCCAGCGGCAGGATCAGGGTGGCTTCGTCCAGGACGGCCTGGGCGGAACCCTTGGGCGCCTCGTCACTGGTGGCGTCCACGCCGGACAGGCGGGCCAGGCGCAGGATCAGGTCGCGGTGGGTGGCCAGGCGCTGGCGGGTGATGTCCGTGGCGCCCTTCAACAGCAGGGGCAGCTGAGCCGAGGGGGGCACGTTCATTTCCGAGCGCACGGTGCGGATGGCGGAGATCAGGCGCACCACCCATTCCATCTCGTCACCCGCCGCGGCATCGATCAGGGCCGCCTGGGCCACGGGCCAGGGGGCGGAGATCAGGGTCTGGCCGCTGCCGCCCAGTTTCTCGTTCAGCTCTTCGGTAATGAAGGGCATGACCGGGTGCAGCAGGTGCAGGATACGGTCCAGCACCCAGGCCGTGGTGGCGCGGGTTTCGGCCTTGGCGGCTTCATCCTCGCCATTCAGGATGGGCTTGGTGAATTCCAGATACCAGTCGCAGAAGCTGTTCCAGGCGAACTGATAGATGCTGTTCGCCGCCTCGTTGAACTTGTAGGCGTCCAGGGCGTCGGTGACGCGGGATGCGGCCTGCTGCACCGCGCCCACGATCCATTTATTGACGGTCAGCTTCACGCCGGCCGGGTCGAAGCCGGGGATGGTGGCGACCTGGTTCATCTCCGCATAGCGGGCGGCGTTCCACAGCTTGGTGGCGAAGTTGCGGTAGCCTTCGACGCGGTTGACGGCCAGCTTGATGTCGCGGCCCTGCGCCGCCATGGCAGTCAGGGTGAAGCGCAGGGCGTCACAGCCATACTGGTCGATCACTTCCAGCGGGTCGATGACATTGCCCTTCGACTTCGACATTTTCTGGCCCTTCTCGTCACGGACCAGGGCGTGGATATAGACCGTCTTGAAGGGGACATCGCCCATGAAATGGATGCCCATCATCATCATGCGGGCAACCCAGAAGAAGATGATGTCGAAGCCGGTGACCAGCACGTCGCCGGGATAATAGCGATCCAGCTCCGGCACCTGTTCCGGCCAGCCCAGCGTGCTGAACGGCCACAGGGCCGACGAGAACCAGGTGTCCAGCACATCGCTGTCGCGGGTCAGCGCCACGCCGGCACCGGCCTGGGCCTGGGCCTCTTCCGCCGTCTCCGCCACGAAGACATTGCCGTCGGCATCATACCAGGCGGGGATCTGGTGGCCCCACCAGAGCTGACGCGAGATGCACCAGGGCTGGATGTTGCGCATCCATTCGAAATAGGTGTTTTCCCAGTTCTTCGGGACAAACACGGTCTTGCCGGTCTCCACCGCCTCGATGGCCGGCTTGGCCAGGGTGGCGGCGTCGCAATACCATTGGTCGGTCAGCCAGGGTTCGATCACCACGCCGGACCGGTCGCCATGCGGCTGGGTCATCTTGTGCGGGACGATCTGTTCCAGCAGGTCCAGCGCCTCAAGCTCGGCCACGACCTTCTTGCGCGCCTCGTACCGGTCCAGGCCGCGATAGGCCTCGGGCATGGTCTCGGTAAAGGCTTCCAGGCGACCATCGGGGCCGGGCTTGTAGCCTTCGAATTCCTGGACGATGCGGGCGTCGCGGTCCAGCAGGTTGATCAGCGGCAGCTTGTGGCGCTTGCCGACCTCGAAATCGTTGAAGTCATGGGCCGGCGTGATCTTCACGGCACCGGAACCCGTCTCCGGATCGGCATACTCGTCGGCGACGATGGGGATCAGGCGGCCGACCAGGGGCAGGCGCACGAACTTGCCGATCAGGTCCTTGTAGCGCTCATCCTCGGGATGAACGGCGACGGCGGTGTCGGCCAGCATGGTTTCCGGCCGGGTGGTGGCGACGACGATATAGCGGCCTTCCTGCCCGTCGATCGGATAGCGGAAGTGCCACAGGTTCCCGTTCACCTCCTTCTGTTCCACCTCCAGGTCGGAGATGGCGGTGTGCAGCTTGGGGTCCCAGTTGACCAGACGCTTGTCGCGATAGATCAGGCCCTGGCGGTGCAGCTCCACGAACACCTTGTGCACGGCCTTGTTCAGGCCCTCATCCATGGTGAAACGCTCCCGCGCCCAGTCGGTCGACGCGCCCAGGCGGCGCAACTGCGTGGTGATGGTGCCGCCGGACTCCGCCTTCCACTGCCAGACCTTTTCCAGGAACTTCTCGCGGCCCAGATCCTGCCGGCTGATGCCTTCCTTGGCCAGATTACGCTCCACCACCATCTGGGTGGCGATGCCGGCATGGTCGGTGCCCGGCTGCCACAGCGCATCCTTGCCGCGCATGCGCTGATACCGGATCAGGATGTCCTGCAGGGTGAAGGTGAGGGCGTGGCCCATATGCAGGCTGCCCGTCACGTTGGGCGGCGGCATCATGATGGTATAGGGCGTCTGGTTCGAATCGACATGTGCGGCGAACGCACCCGTCGCCTCCCAACGCTGATAATGGCTGGCTTCCACTTGCGCGGGGGAGAACGTCTTTTCCAACATGATGGCCGGGCCTTCCGGGTAAAAGGTGATCGGGTTAGATAAATGAAAAGGGGCGGCACCAGCAAGGCGCCGCCCCTTTTGTTCATGACAATGCAGGCAGGCGCGTCAGTCGAGGCCGCGCCTTACCACCCGCTCGATCTCGCGCTTGACCATCCGCTCCACCATGGTGGGCAGATTGTCATCCAGCCATTCACGGATCATCGGCCGCACGATCTCATAAACGATCTGTTCCAGCGTGACGTCGCCACGGCCGACCGGGCCGTCGCCCGTCAGGCTGGGGCCGCCCCGGCGGAAACCGGCGAGACCGCTGGCAAAGGCCCGGCCCGCGGCATCGGCGGCAAAGTCGGAGATCAGGCCGCCATCATCCATCGGCGGCGCGCGCCGCGGCGGGGGAGGCGGGGAATAATATTGCTCCGGCTCTTCCTGAACCATCTGGGTCAGTTCGAGCGGCTCCTCCTCCATCGGCCCGTAATCAGGCTCCGGCTCGGGCTCCGGCTCCCTCATCATCATCATGGGGGGCGGCGGCGGAGGCGGTGGCGGAGGGGGCGGCGGCGGTGGGGGGGGCGGAGGGGGCGGCGGCGGTGGCGGGGGGGGAGGCGGCGGCGGCGCAGCCTCCTCCGCCGTCTCGCCATCTTCGGAAATGATCCTGCGAATGGAAGCGAGGATCTCTTCCATCGATGGTTCTTGTGAGGACCCTTTGTCGGCCATTTCGCGCGTAACCTGACCTTCTACGAATTCGACCGCAAGCCTAGGGCAGAACGCGTGAAATTTCCACGAACTTGTTAACAGGATTGAAGAATTGGCCCCCCGGACCGCCTAAAAGCGAAGGGGAGGCCTTTCGGCCTCCCCTTGCGGGCATGCATTTGCTTGAAATGCCGGCGAATCAATCCGCCGACAGACCCCAGATCTTGCTGGAAGCGCTGTTGTAATGCTGCTCCACATCATAGACCTGGACGGGCAGGCCCAGGCTGCTGACGGTGAGCTGGCCGGTGGCGGCCTTCACCTGGAAGCTGGCGACGACCTCGTCGCGCTGGGCGCGAACCAATTCGACCTGGGCGTTCAGCAGTTCCTGCTCGGCGTCCAGGGTGTCCAGCACGGTGCGCGAACCCACCGTGGCTTCCTGGCGCACGCCTTCCAGGGCGATATTGGCGGCGCGCACCTGCTCGTTGCGCGACTTGATGGAAGCACGCGACGTGCTCAGCGCTTCCCAGGCGCGGATGCCCGTCTCGCGGACATTGCGCGCCGCCTCGTCGATCTGGATGCGACGCTGCGAGGCGGTCTGCTTGGCCTCGCGGACGCGGGCGGTGGTGTTGCCGGCTTCATAGATGGGGATCGAGACGCGGGCCATGATGGCGCCACTGTCCAGGTCGCCCAGCGAGCCGGGACGGTCCCAGGTGCGGCTGTAGGAACCGACCAGCGACACGGTGGGCAGCAGTTCACCGGCCGTCTGATCGACGGCGGCGTCGGCCGCACGCTCCGCGAACCGGGCCGACACAATCTGCGGATTGTTCTGGTCGGCCAGCGCCAGGGTGGCGTCCAGCGAGGCGGGCAGGCCGGTCAGCGGGGCCGGCTGCTTCAGCCCCTGCGGCACGGCGCCGATCAGGCGGGCGAAGGTGGCGCGACTGGCATTCAGGGCGCCCTCGGCCGCGATGCGGTTGGAGGTCGACAGGGCCAGGCGCGACTCCGACTGGCTGACATCGGTGCGGGTGATCTCACCCACGCGGAACCGGTCGTTCGACGCTTCCAGCTGACGCTTCAGCACCGTCTCGTTATTAACGGTGAGTTGCAGCACCGCCTCGTCGCGGACCACGTCGCAATAGGCCTGGGCAGCGGCCAGCAGCAGGCTCTGCTCGGTGGAGAGCAGGGCGGCACGCTGCGACTGCACCAGAGCCTCGGCCCGGCTCATCGCCGCGACGGTACGGCCGCCGCGAAAGATCGGCTGCACAACTTCAGCCCCCACCGACTTCTCGGTCCAATAGGTTTCCGACGGGCCGTTCTTCTGCAGATTGCGGCTGACATCGCCAGTGGCGGAGATCGTGGGCAGGAAGCCGGAACGGGCCTGCGGCACCAGTTCGTCAGTGGCGCGCAGCTGGGCGCGGGCGGCATCCAGGGTGGGGTTGGACTGATAGGCCTGGGCCAGCGCATCCTCCAGCGACTGGGCCTGGGCGGGGGACAGGCCCAACCCGAAGGCGAGCGCCATGGCCGGCAGGGCGGCGCGCGCCACGCGGCGCAGGATCAGGCTGGTCGGGGACTGCGTCAGACGGTTGGCGTCCATGGTCAATACACCTTCATGGTCGGATCGATACGCCGGGCCCAAGCGTCGATTCCGCCCGCAAGATTGATGGCCCGGTCGAAACCCTGGCTGCGCAGCCATTGCGTGGCATACGCACTTCTCATGCCGTGGTGGCAAAGGACCGCGATATCACGATCCTTTGGCAATGCCGCCACGGCCGACGGCAATTGCCCAAGCGGAATGTGGATGCTTGGCGCAATATCGCAAAGTTCCACTTCCCAGGGTTCGCGTACATCCAGCACGACCACCCCGTCATCCGCCCGGAGCCTGTCCGCCAAATCCTCCACCGTCAGTTCATTGTCTGTGATGGGGCGCACAGGAGGCTCCGGGTATACTGATCAGAACTGGAAATCCGGCTTGGCTTCCAGGCCCGGCAGCAGCGCGGCCGAGGCATCGAACAGGATGCGGCTGGACACCTGGCCACCGGTTTTCTGATAGAGGCGGGCAACACCCTGACCGCTTTCCGGCAGGACCACAGCCACCAGACGACCGCCTTCGGCCAACTGGTCCAGCAGTGCCGGCGGGACCGTGGCCACGGCACCCTGCACGACGACTACATTGTAGGGACCCTGCTTGGCCCAGCCGGCAGCCAGCGGCCCCTGCATGATGGCGGCATTGTCGATGCCATGGGTCTGCATGGCCTGGTTGGCCTGTGCGGCCAGATCGGCATCCGATTCCACCGCCACGACGGTGGCGGCCAGACGACCGATGATGGCGGCGGAATAGCCGGTGCCGGTGCCCACATCCAGGACGATATCGGACGCTTCCACCTTCGCCTCGTTCAGGAGGCGGGCCAGGACCATCGGTTCCAGCAGGAAGCGGCCATTGCCGATCGGGATGCTTTTGTCGACATAGGCCACGCCACGCAGGCCGACCGGCACGAACTGGTCGCGGGCAATCGCCAGGAAGGCATCGACAACGCGCTGGTCCGTCACCTTGTTTGGCCGGATCTGGCAATCGACCATGTTCAGACGGGCGGCGCTATATTCGGGGGTGGCCATCATGGACGGGTCTGTCACGCTGGGGATGAGGAAGGGTTCGGCGGTCCCGCGCAAGGACGGAACCACGCTGCTATATATCCGTCCCCGACAGGGAACACAATGTTGCGGCTGCACCACGCAAGGATACGGCGGATTTCTTGTGCCTGCCCCTTGACCGGGGAGCCGTCACCCGTCTATATACCGGCCCCACCCCGGACGGCAACGCAACCGGGGCCCTGATTGGGACACCGATGGCGCGGTGGCAGAATGGTGATGCAACGGACTGCAAATCCGTGAATCCGGGTTCGATTCCCGGCCGTGCCTCCAGAATTCAAAAAGGCCCGTTCCACGATGTGGAGCGGGCCTTTTTGCTTCAGACTTTTGGCGGCTGACGCAACGCCCTTTCCACTGCTGCCGGATCGCGTTCGATCACGGTCAGATAGGCCCGTGCCGGACCTTCCGGCTCCCGCCCTTCCTGTTCCCATTTGCGCAGCGTGTGCAGGCTGATGCCGAAACGGGCCGCGAATTCGGCTTGGGTGAGGTCTAGATTGCGGCGGATGCGGGTGACATCAATACGCGTGGGCACATGGACCTGATAGCTCTGCGGATCAGCGCCGCCCTGCGCGATGGCAATAGCGGATTCGACCCCTTCCATGATGCGGTTGAAGGCGGGCTTGGACATATTTCAGGCTCCATAGGTTTCCGCCAGCTTCTTCACCGCAACCGCCAAGGCCCGGCGTTCGGCCATGGTGAGGTCCGCCCGCTCGTTCTTCGCGAAACAGGCAAGCAGGAACAATGGGTAACGCAAGGAGTGATAATAGTAGATCACCCGCGCCCCACCGCGCTTACCCCGTCCTTCCAGCGGCACGCGCAGCTTTCGGATTCCGCCGCCATCGGGGATCAGGTCGCCAGCTAGAGGCCGTGCGGCAATCAAGTCGATAACGGCTTTGCGTTCCGCCTCTGACATGCATCGTGCGGCATCGCGAAGATAGGGTGCCGTTTCGATGACGGTATGCAGGGGCATGAAATGGATGATAGCCCAATGGGCTATCTTCGGCAATGGCAATGCTGCCTTACCCAAACCCCTTCGCCAGCGCCGCCCGCAGGTCCGGCGGCGTGTCGGGGGCGTCGCGCAGCAGGGGCAGGCGCAGCAGGGCCAGCAGGGACAGGCTGTCGGTGATCTCCCCCGACAAAGCCATGGCCAGGGCGTCGCGCAGGGGAAGCCGGCGCAGGCGCAGCTGTTCGGTATCGTCGGGTTCCGCCTGTCCCTGGGTCAGGTCCCAGGCGACGTAGAGCGTGCCTTCCTCGTCCGACACGCTGTTGGACAGGGCGACGCGCGCGATGATGGGGAGCATGTGGCGCGCGGTCAGGCCGGTTTCCTCCCGCAATTCGCGGGCCGCACCGGCGGCCGGATCCTCGCCCGCCGGCACGCCGCCCTCCGGGATTTCCCAGCTGTAGCGGTTCAGGGGATAGCGGTACTGTCCCACCAGCCAGGTGTCGCCATCGCCATCCACAGGCACGACGCCAACAGCATGGTTGCGGAAATGCACCAGCCCATAGATGCCCGGATCGCCATTGGGCTTCAACACCTCGTGATGGGCCACGTCGATCCAGGGATTGCCATAGACCGCGCGGCGGGTCAGGGTGCGCCAGGGATTGGTGTCCGGGTCATGGTCGCGCATGCGTGTCCCCCTTGTCAGACATGGGTGCAGGCTACTGGAATCGCAGGGATTTTCCAGTCTGTTGAATAAATTGTCCGAAAATGCGAAACAGGGGTTTACAAACAAGGACAGGGTTGGCTATAAGCCCGCCCACCGCACGATGCGGCGCCCCAAACGGGTGCTGTGTCGTGAGCACTGATCCCAGGTAGCTCAGTGGTAGAGCAGGCGGCTGTTAACCGCCCGGTCGGGGGTTCGAATCCCTCCCTGGGAGCCAATCGGCAGGGCCGGATGCCCAAAGCGTCCGGCCCTGTTCGTTCAGGGTCGCGATTGGCACGCGTATGATTGTTGTTCCGACGTTGACGATGGCCTGATCCCAGGTAGCTCAGTGGTAGAGCAGGCGGCTGTTAACCGCCCGGTCGGGGGTTCGAATCCCTCCCTGGGAGC
>NZ_JBXAFZ010000004.1:0-263243 GCF_058793615.1 Niveispirillum sp. GW835-FHT14G11 | reverse complement strand
CCATCTCTTCGGAACCTTCCGTTCAGGGCGCAGTCGCCGGGCTGAACATCTCCCGCATCCTAATCTGATAATGCTCCTCCGAACTGCTCCAGCGCAGTTGGGCCAGCAGCTTCGTATCCGCACCGGCCGGATAGCGCAGCTGCACGCCGTCATCGGTCGCGGCAGCGAAGGTTGCTTGCGCCACCTCGGCCTCCGTGCAGAAACCGGTCGGGTAATTGCCCATCCTGGCGAAGCAGGCCTGGGCGAAGCCGGCATAGTCGGCGGTGATCAGCCCCTGCATCCGCGCCATGCCGTTGGCGGTGAAATTCGTGGTCGGTGCATAGCCCGGTTCCACCAGCCGCGCCGTGATGTTGAAGCCTTCCAACTCGTGCGACAGGGATTCGGTGAAGCCCTCCACGGCGCATTTGCTGGCGGCATAGATGGCGACCAGGGGCATGACGCCGATGGTGGTGCTGGAGGTCACGTTGATGATGGTGCCGTGTCCCTGGCGGCGCATCTGCGGGATGATGGCGCGGCAGGCGTTGATGGTGCCGAAGGTATTGGTCTCGAAAATCTCGCGCACCACGCTGTCGGGTGTCGCCTCGACAATCGAGGCCAGGCCGATGCCGGCATTGTTGACCCAGACATCGATGGCGCCGAACGCGTCCACCCCGGCCGCGATGGCATCATTGATGCTGCCCTCGTCCGTGATGTCCAGCGCCAGCAGCTTCAGCCGGTCGGTATGGGTGGTGAAGAGTGACGGGTCCGGACGCCGCATGGTGGCGATGACGTTCCAGCCGCGATCAAGGAACAGGTCGGCCATGGCCTTGCCATAGCCTGATGAGGTGCCGGTGATGAGGATCGTGCGGGTCATCTTGTTTTCTCCCAAGGTTGGTGGCTTGGAAGATAGACAGATCGTCAGGATGATCTATAATCCATAATCCAGATTTAATTATGGATCGTCCAAAGTGGATCCTCTCAGTGATATCGTCGCCCTGCTGCGCCCGCATACCGCCATCGCCAAGCCCATCACGGGGCGCGGCCGGTGGGGCGTGCGATATTCGGCCTATCGTCAGCCGGGCTTTGCCCTGGTGCTGAAGGGGCAATGCTGGCTGGCGGTTGAGGGGGGCGAACCGGTGCTGATGGAGCCGGGAGATTTCGTGCTGCTGCCGGCCACACCGGCCTTTTCGCTGTTCAGTGCCCCCGGCATTGTTTGTGAGCAACGGGAGCCGGTGGACAGCGCGGTGCGCCATGGCGATCCGGAAGGCGATCCGGATGTGGAGATGCTGGGCGGCACCTTCCTGATCGAACAGGTCAATGCACCGTTGCTGCTGCCGATGCTGCCGGAGATGATCCATATCCGCACTGCCGACGGGGACACGGGGCGCCTGACCGGCCTGATCCGTCTGGTCATGGATGAATGCGCGGCAGACCGGCCGGGCCGGGCCATCGTGCTGGAACGGCTGCTGGAGGTGATGCTGGTCGAATGCTTGCGCTGGCCCGGCAATGACCATGCCGGGCTGTCGGCAGGGCTGCTGGCCGGGATGCGGGACCCGGCCCTGGCCGGCGTGCTGCGCCTGATGCATGGGGATGTCCGCGGGGCATGGACGGTGGCCGATCTGGCGCGGCGGGCCGGCATGTCGCGGTCGGCCTTCGCGGCACGGTTTTCGGAAGGTCTGGGCTGCGGGCCCATGGAGTATCTGGCGCGCTGGCGGATGTCCCTGGCCCGCGACGCCCTGAGCCGGGGTGCCAAGTCGCTGGACCGGCTGGCCGAGGAGATCGGCTATGAATCGGCCAGCGCCTTCAGTACGGCGTTCCGGCGGCGCGTCGGCTGCCCGCCCGGCGCCTTTGCCCGCCAGCATCGCAGTGCAATTGGCTTGGCCTGACGCCGGCAGCGCCCTACATATCGGGTGCCCCTATTCCCGAAAGTCTCGTCATGGTCGATATCACCCCCATCATTCCCGCCGACCGGCAGGTCATCGACACCTACGCCCCCGGCCGTTTCCGGGTGTCGAACGTGCTGCATGAAGGGGCGGTCATCGTGTTCCCCGACCGCACGCTGGCCTGGGATGTGCCGGGCTTTCCCGGCCTGACGGACGACCATTTCGCGCCGGTGCTGGCTGCCGATCCGAAGCCGGAGGTGCTGCTGCTGGGGTCGGGTGCGCGCATGCAACTGCTGCCACCGGTGCTGCGCAAGGCGCTGCGGGAGCAGGGGATCGTCGTGGACGTGATGGACAGTCCTGCCGCCTGCCGCACCTATAATGTGCTGCTGGCCGAGGGGCGGCGGGTGGCGGCAGCCTTGTTGCCCGTATAAATCTTCAGCGCGCGGCGATGGTCACGGTGATGGTGTCGGCATAGTCGCCGGCCACATGCTGGCCGGAGATGGGTACCGTGACCTTCAGGTCGGATTTCTTGCCGAACTGGGCGCTGGCCCGCTGCACCACCATCTGGCTGTTCAGGTTGCCTGCACTGCTGTCATAATCGACCGTATAGGCGATCTCGTTGGCGCCGCTTTTCAGCTTGCCGCCATTGGCCGAGGCCAGACTGATCGAATAGCCGTTGCCGGCATTGCAGGTCTCCGTCACCGCGCCCACTGTCTTGGCGCTTTCGCCTGAGGTCAGGTTCCAGGTGGCGTTCATGTCCTGCACGGCGATGGCGCAGGACATGGGCATGGTTCCACGCAGCGAAACACCGCCCGAACTGCTCTGCGCCAGGCTGGCGGCAGGCATCAGGGCGGTGGTGGACAGCAACAGGGCCGCGATGGCCCGGACCAGCATGTGGCGCATTCTGCACCTCTCCGGTTCTGGCTATGGAAGGACCCGGTCCGTTTTGGAACGGGGTTTGATAAGGCAGGAACCGCCGACCTGGGGAGGGGGCGGCGGTTCCTTGGGGGATTACTTGGCGGCGATGGTCACGGTGACGGTGTCGGCATAGTCGCCGGCGATATACTGGTCGGACGCGCCGACCGTGACCTTCAGGTCAGACTTCTTGTTGAATTGGGCGTTGGCGCGGTCGACGACGGCCTGGCTGGTCAGCGCGCCGGTGAAGCTGTCATAGTTCACCTGATAATCGATGGTGAAGTTGCCAGACTTCAGCTTGCCGGCGTTGGAGGAGGCCAGCGTGATCTTGTAGCCCGAGCCGGAATTGCAGTTCTCGGTGACGGAGCCGACGGTCTTGTTGCTCTCGCCATTCTTCAAGGACAGGGACTGGCCCAGGTCCTGGACGGCGATGGTGCAGGTCAGCGCCACATTGCCCTTCAACTGCACCGTGCCCGACGCGTTCTGCGCCATGGCGGGGGCGGCGATGGCGGCGGCGATCAGGGCGGCGGCGGCGGTCTTGGCGAAGAACGTGGTCATGGCAGGCTCCGTCGGTTCTTTGTGGTGAGGCGTTGTCGCCTTCATGGGAACCAAGGGTTGCAGGGGGTATGCCAATCGGGTGGGGGGTCGAAAGTGACGGAATCCTTGGGGTGGTGGTTCCCTCTGGTCGGAAGTGTTCGTTGCATTTTGCAGTTATTATAAAATAGCATTGCTATATGCAAAAACTTTTGCAAGTTCTGTGGTCCTTGCCCTGAGCCGCGCCATCAGCTTTCCTTTTTCACGCGTCATTGTGCGCCGGCTTGCGGGATCGGCTTGTGTGGGTTGACGCATAATCCTGATAGGATGGCGTATCCCCGCGACAGGTTGGTCGGGGGGAAGATGTCGCCGGGGGGCGGCAGGGAAGGGTGGTATGAGCAACCAGTCGGATCGCAACCTGGGGACCGAAGCGCGGCTGCAGGCCGTGTTCCAGCGCGAACAGTCGCGCGGCATCGAAGTGGCGACCTGGGCGCGGCTGATCGCGCTCGGGGCGATTTTCGCCTGGGTGGCGCTGCTCGACCAGAACGGGGAGAATGCGGCCGGTTACCTGGGGATCGCCATCGTGGCCTGCAACGGTCTGGCCCTCTGGGCCGTGCACCGCACCCGCCTTTTCCGGCCCTGGATGCTGTTCGCGTCGGTGGCATTCGACCATGTCGCCATCGCCGTGGTGATGATCACGCCTGTCACGATCGGGGGCGAGGCGTTGTCGCCGGCGATGAATACGCGCAGCGTCTGGTTCGATGTCTATTTCCTGTTGATCGCCAGTTCCGTCATGGTCCAGCGTCCGGCACTGGTGGTGTGGAGCGGGATGACGGCCGCCTTGTCCTGGTCGGCCGCTGTTATCCACGCCCTGCGCCAGCCCGGCACCTTCACCATGCCGATGAACTGGCTGTGGTCGGGGACCGATGCCGGGGATTTCGTGCGGGTGATGCAAAACCCGCGCTATATCGACCTGACCAACTGGCTGACCCAGGTGCTGTTCCTGATCCTGGTGGCCCTGACCCTGGCTGCCGCGGTGCGCCGGTCGAAGACCTTGCTGGTCAACCAGGCGGCAACGGAGTGCGAGCGGGCGAACCTGGCCCGCTATTTCTCCCCGGAGATGGTGGAACGGCTGGCGGCCCGCGACAGCCCCCTGTCGCGGCCCAACAGCCGCGTCGTGGCCGTGCTGTTCGCCGACCTGACGGGTTTCACCCGCCTGTGCGAGAATGCGCCGGCGGCGGAGATCATCGACCTGCTGCGCCAGTTCCGCATCCGCATGGAGAAGGCGGTGTTCACCCATGGCGGCACGGTCGACAAATATATCGGCGATTGCGTCATGGCCACGTTTGGCCTGCTGGCACCCTCGGGCCGCGACCCGGCGGCGGCCTTGGGCTGCGCCCATGACATGCAGGACGCCGTCGATGATTGGAACCGGGAACGTGCAGCGCGCGGCATGCCCTCAGTGGGCCTGGGCATCGGCGTGCATTACGGGGCGGTGGTGGCCGGCGATATCGGGTCGGACCAGCGGCTGGAATTCACCGTCATCGGCGATACGGTGAATGTGGCCAGCCGCCTGATGCACCTGACCCGCGAGTTGGAGGCCGGTATCGTCATCTCCGACGAGGTGGCGGGTGCCGCCCTGGTCACCGATGGGGAGGCGGCGCTGAAGGGATATCGCCGGGTGGAGGAGATGCCGCTGCGTGGGCGCGACGGTGCCGTCGCACTGTGGTATCGGCCGCTGCATGCCGACAGCGACGATGCGTCGTGCGCGGCGTGAGGGCTGTGCTATCCTGACGGCCCGACGCATGACCCTTCCGGAACGTTGCCCCCATGTTCACCGGCTTCTTCTATGATTTGCGCAAGGCGGGCGTACCCGTCAGCCTTAAGGAATATCTGGCGCTGATGGAGGCGATGCAGGCCGGCATCGCCGGCTACGCGGTGGAGGATTTCTATTATCTGTCCCGTGCCATCCTGGTGAAGGATGAGCGCAACCTGGACAAGTTCGACCGCGTCTTTGCCACCGTCTTCAAGGGGCTGGAAGGTAGCGGGGCCGTTGGTCCGGAGGAATTGACGGCCCAGATCCCCGAGGAATGGCTGCGCAAACTGGCCGAGAAGTTCCTGACCGAGGAGGAGAAGGCGCAGATCGAGGCGCTGGGTGGCTGGGACAAGCTGATGGAGACGCTGGCGCAACGCTTGGCTGAGCAAAAGGACCGTCATCAGGGTGGCAATAAATGGATCGGCACGGCCGGCACCAGTCCGTTCGGTGCCTATGGCTACAATCCCGAAGGTGTGCGCATCGGGCAGGAGGGCAGCCGCCACCGCCGCGCGGTGAAGGTTTGGGACAAGCGCGAGTTCAAGAATCTGGATGACAGCGTCGAGCTGGGCACCCGCAACATCAAGGTAGCCCTGCGCCGCCTGCGCAAATTCGCACGCCAAGGGGCGGCGGAGACGTTGGACCTGCCTGACACGATCAGTTCCACGGCGCGCAATGCCGGCTGGCTGGACATCAAGATGGTGCCGGAACGGCACAATACCGTGAAGGTGCTGCTGTTCCTGGATATTGGCGGGTCGATGGACGACCATATCCGCCTGTGCGAGGAACTGTTCAGCGCCGCGCGCGGTGAATTCAAGCATCTGGAATATTATTATTTCCATAATTGCGTCTATGAGGGCGTGTGGAAGGACAATAAGCGCCGGCATGTGGAGCGCATCCCCACCTTCGACGTCATCAATACCTACGGCCCCGACTATAAGCTGGTCTTCGTGGGCGACGCCTCGATGAGCCCCTATGAGATCACCCAACCTGGTGGCAGCGTCGAGCATTTCAACGAGGAGGCGGGCATCGTCTGGATGCGGCGCCTGCTGGACAAGTACCGCCATGCCATCTGGCTGAACCCGGCGGAGGAACGGTTCTGGTCCTACACGCAATCCATCGGGTTGCTGCGCAAGGTCATGGACGACCGGATGTACCCGCTGAGCCTGGCCGGGCTGGATGCCGGGATGCGGGAACTGATGCGGTAACACCCACAGGGGACGGGTGAGGCGGTGTTGTCTTGGTGGGATCAGATAATTAGGGCCGATACCTCCAAGCCGACACAAAAGTGCTTTATCGTCCGCGACTTGCGCCATCCCGGCAGGGCCGCCCCGACCTTCGGTGCGATTGCGCGCGGGCGGGCCTGAGCGTATTTTCCACAGCCGCAAGCCCGGCAAACCCCGCTGAAGGGGACGGGTATTGACGAAAAGGACCCTGCACATGACCGAACCCACACCCATTACCATCGCCCGCGGCGATGGCATCGGCCCCGAGATCATGGACGCCACGCTGGAAGTGCTGCAGGCGGCCGGCGCCAACCTGGCGTTCGAAGAAATCCAGATCGGCGAGAGCGTCTATAAACGCGGCATCATGAACGGCATGGAGCCCAGCGCCTGGGAAAGCCTGCGCCGCACCAAGGTGTTCCTGAAGGCCCCGATCACCACGCCGCAGGGCGGCGGGTACAAGTCGTTGAACGTCACCATCCGCGGTGCCCTGGGCCTCTATGCCAATATCCGCCCCTGCGTGTCCTATCACCCTTATGTCTCGACCAAGCACCCGACCATGGACGTGGTCATCGTGCGCGAGAATGAGGAAGACCTGTATGCCGGCATCGAGTACCGGCAGACGCAGGAAGTGACGCAGGCGGTGAAGCTGATCACCCGGCCGGGGTCGGAAAAGATCATCCGCTATGCCTTTGAATATGCCCGCGCGAACCATCGCCGCAAGGTGACGGCTTTCGTGAAGGACAATATCATGAAGATCAGCGATGGCCTGTTCCATCGCGTCTTTGACGAAATCGCCGCCGAATATCCCGATATCGAGCATGAAAGCATGATCGTCGATATCGGTGCCGCCCGGCTGGCCGACACGCCGGAACAGTTCGACGTGATCGTCACGCTGAACCTCTATGGCGACATCATCTCCGACATCGCCGCCCAGATCACCGGCTCCGTCGGTCTGGCCGGCTCGTCGAACATCGGCGACCAGTGCGCCATGTTCGAGGCCATCCACGGTTCCGCCCCCACCATCGCCGGCAAGAACATCGCCAACCCGTCCGGCCTGATCCTGGCCTCGGTGATGATGCTGGTCCATATCGGCCAGGCGGAAGCCGCCGAAAAGATCCATAATGCCTGGCTGCGCATGATCGAGGACGGTATCCATACCGTCGATATCTTCAAGCGCGGCGTCTCCAAGGCCCGTGTCGGCACGCGCGATTTCGCCCACAACCTGATCGACCGGCTGGGTGAACGCCCGACGCAGCTGATCCCCGCCTCCTATCAGGTGGGCGAGAAGTCCAGCTTCGCCGGCATCGCGCTGAAGGATTATGCGCGCGCTGAGAAGAAGCTGATCGGCGTGGATGTGTTCCTGGATCACAAGGGCGGCAATGGTGACGACATGGCGGCCCGCGTGGCCGGCCTGATCGGCAGCGACCTGAAGCTTTCCATGATCTCCAACCGCGGCCAGAAGGTCTGGCCGGACGGGGCACCGGAGACCTTCTGCACCGACCATTGGCGCCTGCGCCTGCTGGGCGAAGCCAAGAGCACCGTCGCGCCAGCCACCATCATCGCCCTGCTGGGCCGCCTGGCGGATGCCGGCCTGGACGTGGTGCAGACGGCCAGCCTCTACAGTTTTGATGGCGCCAACGGCTTCTCCGCGGCCGCCGGGCAGTAATGCGGTAATAGGCGGGAGCATAGCGGATGGGGGAAGGGGCATAGAACCCTCTTCCCCCTTCGGATAGGTAACGGAGTTACCCACAGGAATCCGTGCGGCGCCCCCTACACAAGCCGACTCAAATTTGGTAGGTTCTAAGTCAACAGGCCACCATATTTAGTGGCCGGACAAGGGATGGGGCAGCAATCCACAGGGTTCGGGGCGAACCTGCTGCATGTGGATAACTGCCTGATCCGGTTTCGGTAATTGCCATACCACAAGGGGACCTGGAGCGTGGAAGCGACGGAAAGCACCTGGAGCGAAGAGCGCGTTGAAAAGCTGCGCCAGCTTTGGGGTCAAGGCATGAGTGCCAGCGAGATCGCCGAGTTGTTGGGCAATGTCACCCGCAATGCCGTGATCGGCAAGGCGCATCGTCTGGGCCTGTCGGGCCGGCCGTCGCCAATCAAGAAGAAGCCGACCAAGGGCGCCACGATCCTGTCGCTGACGGAACGTATGTGCAAATGGCCGGTCGGCGATCCCAAGTCCCCGGATTTCCATTTCTGCGGCAAGCAGTCGCTGAACGGTCTTCCCTATTGCGCCGAACACGCGGCCATCGCCTATCAGCCGGCCCGCAAGCGCGATGATGACCGCAAGTTGGGTGTTGCCTGACGAACCTGACCGAAAGGTTGTAATCAAAGCCCCGGTGCCGAAAGGTGCCGGGGCTTTTTTTATAATTATTCTTGTCACCAAATCAACTTCAAATGATCGCAGTGCATATGGATAGTTTCCATTATTCCAATCCTGTCAACCCTCGCCGTTAAAACTCAGTTAACAATCCCGACGCACCCTGTCGCAGGCGAAAAAATCGCCGGCCCAGTTCAAGGGAGCGTGTCATAATGTCAGGTCTTTCCAATCTTCCGGTCATGGGCAAGCTGGGGCTTGCCTTTGGCATTGTCATTGGCGGTGTTGCCATATCGGGTGTCGGTATTACCCGGATCGTCAACCACACGCATGAGGCGGTGGACCTGAATACCGAGAGCTATCGGGTGCTGGACGATGTATCGACCCTGCAGATCGCCATCCAGCAGCAGGAAAGTGCGATGCGCGCCTTTCTGGTGACGGGTGACAAGAGCTTCCTGAGCACCATGGAGCCGGCGCGGGTTCGGTTCAAACAAGCGATCGCCGATGCCATGACCCTCACTTCCACTGATGGGGACGAGCAAGTGATGTTGCGGTCGGTCGCCAATGCGGCTGACGAATGGCAGAAGGAAGTCGCCGAGCGTGAAATTGCGCTGGCGGGTCAGCCCGGAGGGCTTCAGGCGGCGCGCGACCTGGTGGCACGGCATGTCAGCGCCCCCATCATGCAGAAGCTGCGCGAGGGGCTGGACGCTGTAGAGGCCGCCGAACGCGCACAATTGGCAGAGAGGACGGTGGTGGCCGATAATGGCAGGGAGGGCCTGCTCACCACGCTCTGGTCCGTCATTGCCGGAGCGGCCCTGATCGCCATTCTGTGTGCCTTCGGTCTGGCCCGTACCGTTCTCGCACCGATGAACCAGGTCTGCCAGGCGATGAGCAATCTGGCCGACGGTCGCACGACCCGGGCCTTTGCGTGGACCCGCCGGGACGAGTTGGGGCGCATCGCCACCGCCTTCGACAAGCTGCGTCTGACATCGGCCCAGGCCTTTGCCCAGGCCCAGATGATCGCCGATGCGCCGTTGGGCGTGATGACCTGTGATCCCAACGATGAATTCCGCGTCACCTATATGAACAAGCGCAGCGTGGAAGTGCTGAAAACCGTGGAACATCTGCTGCCGTGCAAGGTGGAGGAACTGATGGGCCAGTCCATCGACATCCTGCATAAGCATCCCGAGCATCAGCGCCGCATCCTGGCCAATCCCGCCAACCTGCCGCATCACACCAAGATCAAGCTGGGTAGCGAAGTGATGGACCTGCGCGTCAGTGCCATCCACGACACTGAAGGCCGCTATGTGGCGCCGATGCTGACCTGGTCGCTGGTCACGCGGCAGGTCAACCTGACCAATGATTTCGAACAGAATGTGAAGGGCGTCGTCGATCTTGTCACCCAGGCGGCCGAGGAGATGGCACGTGCCGCCGATGCGCTGAGCCATACCGCTGAGAGCGCCACCGGCCAGTCCGTCGCCGTGGCCGCCGCCGCCGAAGAAGCCAGCGCCAATGTCGCCGCTGTGGCCAGCGCCACCGAGGAACTGGCCGCCTCCATCCAGGAGATCGGTCGCCAGGCCGAAGCCTCCAACAGCCGCACCAACCGCGCCGTCAACGAGGCCGAACAGGCCGACGTGCTGATGCGTCAGTTGACCGACAGCGCCCAGGAAGTGGGCGAGGTGGTGCAACTGATCAATGCCATCGCGGCCCAGACCAACCTTCTGGCCCTGAACGCCACCATCGAGGCCGCGCGCGCCGGCGAGGCCGGCAAGGGCTTCGCCGTGGTGGCGGGAGAGGTGAAGGGGCTGGCCACACAGACGGCCCAGGCCACGGACCGCATCCGCCAGAAGGTGGAGGAGATCCAGAACGCATCGGGTCGGGCCGGCTCCGCCCTGCGCGGCATGACCGACATGATCCGCGAACTGCACACCACAGCCGCCGCCATCTCCGCCGCTGTGGAACAGCAGCAGGCCGCCACGCGGGAGATCGCCAGCAACATCGCCCAGGCCGCCATGGGCACCCGCGATGTGACCGAACATATCAGCGGGGTCAACCAGGCCACCGGTGAAACCGGCGCCGCCGCCGTACAGGTGCGCGGTTCCGCCAGTGAACTCAGCAAGGGTGCGGGCAACCTCTCGCAACAGGTCGACCGCTATCTGATCGAAGCACGCGCCGCCTGACGGGCCCACGCTCCCGCATCAGGTGAAAACTGGGCCGGACGGGATAACCGTTCGGCCCTTTCTTTGGTTCCGTCATATGCCGCTATGCGTGGGGCGTATGGAACAGGGCACGAGGGATGCGAACAAAAAAGGAACAAACACCTTGATGTTCTTTTTTTGTTCTGACAATGTGGCGTCACGAAAACGAAGGAGGCTCACATGAACCGCGCTGCTTACGTTCGTGATTTCCTGGCCATTACCGGTTTCTTCGGCACCATGTATGCATGGTTCGTCGTCGGCGCCGCGCTTGGCGCCTGATGTCGGCGTGATCATCCAGCCGCGCGCGATGCCGCGGATGGGTCAAAATTCGGCATCGGGGCGGGGCTGCGTTCAGCCGTTCTCTCAACCGTTCCGGTCGATATGCTCCCGCACGGCGGCGAACACCGTCTGGAACATCTCCGGCGTCAGACGCCCGGTATTGGTGTTGTAGCGGGAGCAGTGATAGCTGTCGAAAAGCACGACCCCGTTGCGCACATCATGGCGCGCGCCATGGCCGAAGGCGAAATGGGCTGGGCGCCGGCCCAGTGCCGTGACGGTGCTGGCGTGCGACACGGTGCCCAGTGCCACGATGGCGCGCAGGTTGGGCATGGCCGCAATCTCCTGGCTGAGGAAATCACGGCAGGTGGTGATCTCCGCCGGGGTCGGTTTGTTCTCCGGCGGCACGCAGCGGGCGGCATTGGTCAGGCGCGTGTCCAGAAGTTCCAAGCCATCATCGGGCCGGCGGCCATAGGTGCCGCGCGCGAAGCCGTAGCGGACCAGCGTGTCATACAGCAGGTCGCCGGCATAATCGCCGGTGAAGGGCCGTCCCGTCTGATTGGCCCCATGCAGGCCGGGCGCCAGCCCCACGATCAGCAGCGTGCCCGCCAGCGTGCCGAAGGCCGGAACGGGGGCATTGTGATATGCTCGGAACTTGATGCGGTTCTCCCGGCGGAAATCCGCCAGGCGCGGGCACAGGGCGCAATCCCGGTCCGGCACGGCGGGGGTGCCGCCCGGGGTGATGATGTTCCTGACCGCCGCCTGCCGTCCCGCCATGATGCTTTATCCCCCTTATATGCTGTTCCCGAAGGGGTATTGGCTGCCGCTTCACCGGTCAAGGGGAAGCGCTCGCCCTGTGGTTCGGCCGTACGCATGAATTTCCGCCGGGCCGCCCCCGCGTGCCCGGCTGTTGTGCCGTGGGGTGGGGTGCCTATAATCCCGCGCTTTCCGGGTTCGTGCCCAGAAAACGACAGGGGAGCCGGCAGCCGTGAGCTTCGATACCACCCGCGACAGCCAGGGGGCACCTGTGCCCGTCGGCATCATCATGGGCAGCCAGTCCGACTGGACCACCATGAAGCACGCGGCCACCATCCTGGCCGATCTGGGCGTGGCGTTCGAGACGCGGATCGTCTCCGCCCACCGCACCCCGCAGCGCCTCTATGATTACGCCACCTCCGCCAAGGGCCGGGGGATCAAGGTGATCATCGCCGGTGCCGGCGGTGCCGCCCACCTGCCGGGCATGGCGGCCAGCATGACCAGCCTGCCGGTGCTGGGCGTGCCCGTGGAAAGCCACGCGCTGAAGGGCCAGGACAGCCTTCTCTCCATCGTGCAGATGCCGGGCGGTGTGCCGGTCGGCACGCTGGCCATCGGCAAGGCCGGGGCCATCAATGCCGGGCTGCTGGCCGCCGGCATCCTAGCCCTGTCCGATGAACGGCTGGATGCGGCCCTGGTTGCGTGGCGGGCAAGGGCGACGGATGCCGTGGCCCTGGTGCCTGTGGACGAGCCCGTCTGATCCGCCCCCCGGAACCTATCCCGCGCGAAGGAAGCCCCCCATGACCGTGATCCCCCCCGGTTCCATCATCGGCATCCTGGGTGCCGGCCAGCTGGGCCGCATGACGGCGCTGGCCGCTGCGCGCCTGGGCTACAAGGTGCATGTCTTCGCGCCGGAAAGCATGGACAGTTCGTGCGGCCAGGTGGTGGCCCACCATACCCAGGCCGGCTGGCATGACCTGCGCGCCCTGGCGCGGTTTGCCGATGACGTGGCTGTCATCACCCTGGAATGGGAGAATGTGCCCACTTATGCGGTGGATTTCCTGGCCCGCCATGTCGGCGTGCATCCGGGATCCAACGTCCTGTCGGTGGCCCAGGATCGGGTGGCGGAAAAGAGCTTCGCCAACAAGCTGGGCATCGGTACCGCCCCCTTCCGCGCCGTGCGTACCCTGGAACAGCTGACCCAGGCGGCGGCGGAGATCGGACTGCCGGCCATCCTGAAATCCACCCGCATGGGCTATGACGGCAAGGGCCAGCTGCGCCTGAATCCCGGTGATGATCTGAGCGGTGCCTTCGATGCCATCGGCAGCGATGAGGCGATCCTGGAAGGTTTCGTGGATTTCGAGCGCGAGATTTCCGTGATCACGGCGCGCCGCGCCGACGGCACCATCATCTCCTACCCGCCGGTGGAGAACCGGCACAAGTCGGGCATCCTGGACACCACTACCGTGCCGGCCGCCATCAGTCCGGACCTGACGGCGGAGGCCGTGCGCATCGCCGAGGCCATCGCCAGCGAATTGCATGTGGTGGGTCTGCTGGCGGTGGAGATGTTCGTGACCCGCGAAGGGCGCCTTCTGGTCAACGAGATGGCACCGCGCCCGCACAATTCCGGGCACTGGACCATCGATTTTGCCGAGACCAGCCAGTTCGAGCAGTTGGTCCGCGCCATCTGCGGCCTGGCCCTGGGGCCGGTGGGCGTCATCAGCCCCTGCACCATGACCAACCTGATCGGCGACGATGTCGATGCCTGGCAGTCGATCCTGGCGGAGCCGGGTGCGCGCCTGCATCTTTATGGCAAGGGCGACGCCCGGCCGGGCCGCAAGATGGGGCATGTGACGCGCCCGGCAGCACAAGCTTAAAACTCAGGCCGGCGACGGCCGGCCCGCCGCACGTGCGGCGTTAGACAAGCCGCCGGATGGCGGCGCCCGGCGCGTGAGGGCGCACGAAGACTCATATCACCCTTGCGCCATTCTTCGCTGCCGCAACAATGACGCAGCAAGATTATGGAATGCATCCGATCCAACCCTTGTCATGCTGAAGGTTGAAGAGGGTTGTTTGTTGGAGGTTTCCATGGATGCGCGCCATGCCGGCCGGCTGGTTCTGGTGGCCGCCGGGCTGACGGGGCTTCTGGCCCTGGCCGGGTGCGGTAAGGGCGGACAGGGGGCGGGCACACCGCCGCCGCCCCAGGTCGTCGTCTCGCAGGCGGTGAAAAAGAACGTCCAGGAATGGGATGAATATACCGGCCGTTTCGCCGCCGTGGAGGAGGTGGAAATCCGCGCGCGGGTCAGCGGCTATCTGACCGCCGTGAATTTCCAGGACGGGCAGGTGGTGTTCAAGGGCGACCCGCTGTTCGTCATCGATCCGCGCCCCTATCAGGCGATTGCCGATGCGGCCAAGGCCGGCGTCGGTCAGGCGCTGGCGTCGGTGCAACTGGCCCAGCGCGAGCTGGACCGGGCCCGCGATTTGCGCCAGACCCAGGCCGTGTCGCAATCGGTGCTGGATACAAGGTCCCAGCAGCTGCAGGCCGCCCAGGCCCAATTGCTGGCGGCCCAGGCGCAGGCGCGCTCCGCCGAGCTGGATCTGGAATTCACCTCCGTGAAGGCGCCGGTGACGGGCCGGGTGTCCAACCATCGCGTGTCGGTGGGCAATCTGGTCAGCGGCGGGTCGGCGCAGTCGACGCTTTTGACCACCATCGTCTCGCTCGACCCGATCCATTTCTATTTCGATGCCGACCAGGCCTCCTACCTGCGCTACCAGCGCCAATCGCGATCGGGTGAGCGGCCCAGCAGCCGCGACAATGCCAATCCGGTCGTGCTGTCGCTGCCGGATGAGCAGGGCTTTGCCCATCAGGGCCATATCGATTTCGTCGATAACCAGATCGATGACGGCACGGGCACCATCCGGGCCCGCGCCGTGTTCGACAATCCCGACATGGTGTTCACGCCCGGCATGTTCGCCCGCCTGCGTCTGGTCGGCCGGCCCAATTATGACGGGTTGCTGCTGCCCGATGCCGCCATCGGCACCGACCAGAACCGCCGCTTCGTCTATGTTGTGGATAAGGACAGCAAGGCGACATATCGCGGTGTCACCACCGGTCCGCTGGTCGATGGGCTGCGCGTCATCCGCGACGGGCTGGCCATCGGTGACAAGGTGATCGTGGCCGGCCTGCAGCGCGTCAAGCCGGGCGCCCCCGTCACCCCCGTCGAACAGCCGATCCAGGCCGTCGCGGGGGGCACGCCATGAAGATCGGCCGTTTCTTCATCGACCGGCCGGTTTTCGCCATCGTCCTGTCGGTCCTGCTCGTCGCCGTCGGCTCCATCGCCTATTTCACCCTGCCGGTGTCGCAATATCCGGAGGTGGTGCCGCCCACCGTGACGGTGAATGCCCGCTATCCCGGCGCCAACGCCCAGACGGTGGCGAATACCGTCGCCGCCCCGATCGAGCAGGAGGTGAACGGGGTGGAGGGCATGCTTTACATGTCGTCCAACTCCACCAGCGATGGCCAGATGAACCTGACCATCACCTTCAAGCTGGGCACCGACCTGGATAAGGCGCAGGTGCTGGTCCAGAACCGCGTGGCGGTGGCGGAGCCCCGGCTGCCGGAAGAGGTGCGGCGCAATGGCGTGGTGACGCGCAAGGACAGCCCCGACCTGATGATGGTCGTCCACCTGCTGTCCCCCGACAACACCTATGACCAGCTCTATATCTCCAACTATGCCCTACTGCGCGTGCGCGACGTGCTGAACCGGCTGGAGGGTATCGGCAATATCAACCTGTTCGGTGCCCGCGACTATTCCATGCGCGTCTGGCTGGACCCGCAGAAGATCGCATCGCTGCAGATGACGGCGGGTGAGGTGGTGGCCGCCATCCAGCAGCAGAATGTGCAGGTGGCCGGTGGTGGTCTGGGCCAGCCGCCGCTCGACAATCCCCGCGACTATCAGCTTAACATCACGCTGCAGGGCCGCCTGACGGAGCCGCAGGAGTTCGAGAATATCATCGTCAAGCATGGCGATGAGGGACGCATTGTGCGGCTGAAGGATGTGGCGCGGGTCGAACTGGGTGCGCGCGACTATGTCACCAATTCCTTCCTGGACGGCAAGCCGGCCGTGGTGCTGGCCATTTCCCAGCTTCCCGGTTCCAACGCCCTGGAAACGGCGGCGCGGGTGCGGGAGACCATCAAGACCCTGTCGGCGGATTTTCCGCCCGGTCTGGAATATCGCATCGTCTATGACACGACCGGTTTCATCGCCGAAAGCATCCATGAACTGATCAAGACCATCGGCGAGGCCATGGTGCTGGTCGTGCTGGTGGTGATGCTGTTCCTGCAGCGCTGGCGGGCGGCCATCATCCCGGTGCTGGCCATTCCGGTGTCGCTGATCGGTACCTTCGCGGTGATGTCGGCGCTGGGCTATTCAATCAACAACCTGACCCTGTTCGGCCTGGTGCTGGCCGTTGGCATCGTGGTCGATGACGCCATCGTCGTGGTGGAGAATGTCGAGCGCAATCTGGCGCTGGGCCATTCGCCCATCGAAAGTGCGCGCATCACCATGGACGAGGTGGGCGGAGCGCTGGTTTCCATTGCCCTGGTCCTGGCATCGGTCTTCATCCCCACCGCCTTCATCGAAGGTATCCAGGGCGCCTTTTACCGGCAGTTCGCGGTGACCATCGCGGCGGCCACCATCATCTCCGCCTTCAATTCCCTGACCCTGTCACCGGCGCTGTGCGCCCGGCTGCTGCGTCCGCATACCCCGGAACATCATGCGGCCAAGGCCCGGCTGGCCCTGGTCACCAATCTGTTCGACCGGTTCTTTGCCGGCTTCAACCGGCTGTTCGACCGCATGGCCGATGGCTATGCGCGGCTGGTGGCGCGGATCACGCATCTGACGCCCATCGTGATCGGTATCTATGTGCTGCTGATCGCGGCCACCGGCTTTCTGTTCACCCGCATCCCCGGCGGCTTCATCCCGGCGCTGGATCAGGGTTACCTGATCATGGCCATCCAGACGCCGGAGGGCACGTCGCTGTCCAACACCACCAAGGTGATCCAGAAGGCGGCCCAGATCGCGCGGGAGACGCCGGGCATCGCGCATTCGGTGCAGTTTGCCGGCTTCTCCGGCGCCACCCGCACCATCGCGCCCAATGCCGGCGCCATCTTCACGCCGCTGGACCCGTTCGAGGAACGGTTGCCCCATGGCCTGACCGCCACCGCCATTTTGCAGAATCTGCAAAAGCGCGTGGCCATGGCCATTCCCGAGGCGCTGATCTTCGTGGTGCCGCCGCCGCCCATCCGCGGCCTGGGCACATCGGGCGGCTTCACCCTGCGCGTCCAGGATGTCGGCAATGCCGGGGCGGGGGCTTTGGAACAGGCAACCTGGGCCCTGGCCCTGGCCGGCAACCAGATCCCCGGCCTGATCAATGTCTTCACACCATTCAGCGCGCGGGCACCCCAGGTCTATCTGGATGTGGACCGCGTCAAGGCGCAGATGCTGGGCGTGCCGATGAACAGCGTGTTCCAGACGCTGGCCGTCTATCTGGGCTCCGCCTATGTCAACGATACCAACCTGTTCGGCCGCACCTTCCAGGTGACGGCGCAGGCCGACGGGCAATACCGGCTGGATCCGGAAAGCATCGGCAGGCTGGAAACGCGCAACGACAAGGGGCAGATGGTGCAGCTCGGGTCCTTCGTGGATTTCAAGTTCGTCACCGGACCGGACCGGGTGCTGCGCTACAACCTGTTCCCAGCGGCGGAGCTGCAGGGCAACAACCTGCCGGGCGTCAGTTCCGGCACGGCCATCGCGGAGATGGAAAAGGCGGCGGCCACCGCCCTGCCGCCCGGCTTCAAGGCGGAATGGACCGACCTGTCATACCAGGAGAAGAATACCGGCAATTCCGCCCTCTATATCTTCCCGCTCTGCGTGTTCTTCGTCTTTCTGGTGCTGGCGGCGCAGTATGAAAGCTGGTCGCTGCCTTTCGCCATCCTGCTGATCGTGCCCATGTGCCTGCTGTCGGCCGTGGGCGGGTTGATGATGCGGGGCATGGACAATAATATCCTGGCCCAGATCGGCTTCGTCGTGCTGGTGGGATTGGCATCGAAGAATGCCATCCTGATCGTGGAGTTCGCCCGCCAGCTGGAGGCGGAGGGCCGCAACCGCTATGACGCGGTGATCGAGGCCTGCCGCCTGCGCCTGCGCCCGATCCTGATGACGTCCTTCGCCTTCATCCTGGGCGTAGTGCCGCTGATGATCGCGTCGGGGGCGGGGGCGGAGATGCGCCAAAGCCTGGGCACGGCCGTGTTTTTCGGCATGCTGGGCGTGACCTTCTTCGGCCTGCTGTTCACGCCGGTCTTCTACGTCATGATCCGGCGGTTCGCGGGGAGGGAGAAGGGGATGGCCATCACTTCGACAACATGAACAATGGCGGGGGAAGTGTCGTTCTGCGCCGCTTCCCCTGTTTCCATATGAGAATGTGTGTTCCTTCAAGGATATATTGGCCCTATTATCAAAGCACTGGTCATATTCATGAATCTCATTTATTTTACCATTCCTTGGATTTACACTATCCAAATTTTATATGGATGGCGGCCATGTTTGGAAAACATCTAAAGAAAACAAAAGATACAAAACAAAATAACATACGAAAGATGGTAGATTGGGCAATTATATTGGCAATAATAGCTTTGATTTATCAGTTCATTGATAGTGAATATTTTGATGTTTCGCTGGCAGATATTAGTATAATCTTGCATAATCCCACAGTGCGTAGCCCTTTGGCAGACTCTGAGAAAAAAGGCCGATGTGCTGCGGAGGCGCTCTCCAGCTTTTCCGTATCGCGCGACATGGGAAATCGCACGGCAAAAAATATTTTTGATTTCCTTTCTGTAGAATGCAAGAAATTTCTTAGTGAAATTAATAGTCATCGAGTAGACGAAAATAAATACAAACTAAATATTCATTTTACCAACAAAAGCTTAAATAATCTTGAGAACACAGAAATGAAAATTGTTGCCTTAAAAGATAGAAATATATTGTTTGAAAGCAGTTATGATATAGGTCTTGTTTCAGCGGGCGAGCGGGCGGGCTTAAAAAATATTGAGCTGGGAGGAAAACCCAGCATTGTATTTTCATGTATATCCTTCGATAGCGGACTGTTTCGGCGTAGCTGGCTGTTGACCCAAGGGGGAGGAAGCGATTTCAGCAAAGCGCCATTTGTTAATTTCGCCGACGCCTCACGAAGAGTGGTGAAATCAGGATCAAATTATCTGGGGTGGCAAGTCAACTGCCAAGATCAGGTCTTCGATCTCCTGAAGACAGCAGAATATGCCCGCTAGGGTCAAAGCCGACATAGAGCATTGAAATTGCGCTGAAAACTAGAGCAGTTTTCGGTTGACCGGAAGCTACTCAGACAGCAGCCATCGCCGCGACACACGTGCATCGTTAAACCCAAGCGGCTGATGCGGCCTCGGTGATTGAGTAATAAAAAACGAGAGTGTATTTCCGGTCACTGGAAATACACTCTGAAGTGCAGGAGCGCGCTTGAGCGCGCTCCTCAAGGGCGAACCTTAATCCTTGCGCTTGGTCAGGCTTTCCATCTGGGTCTGCAGCTCGTCCAGACGCTTCTGCAATTCGGAGAACTTGTCCTCCGCCTTGGGCTTGGCATCCGGCGCGGCGGCGGTGGTCGGCGCCACGTCGGTGCCACCGATATTGTCCGGATTGAAGGGGCTGAACATGCGCATGGCGCGTTCGAACAGGGCGATGTTCTGCTTGCTCATCTCCTCGAACCCGCCGAAGGGGAAGATGCTCCCGAACGAGTTCTGGAAATAATCCTTCATCTTGTCCTGGTTGCCTGTGAACGACTTCATCGAGTGTTCCAGGTAGCGCGGCACCAGCCATTGCATGTTGTCGCCATAGAAGCTGATCAACTGGCGTAGGAACGGGATGGGCAGCAGGTTCTGTCCCTTCGATTCCTCTTCCACGATGATCTGCGTCAGGACGGAGCGGGTGATGTCATCGCCCGTCTTGGCGTCGTAGACGACGAAATCCGTGCCATCCTTCACCATCTGGCAAAGATGGTCGAGGGTCACATAGCTGCTGGTCGCCGTGTTGTACAGGCGGCGGTTGGCGTACTTCTTGATGGTGACCGGTGCCGGCTTGGTATCTTCTTTTTCAGCCATTTGGCGTCGCTTCCCCCGGACGAATGCTGCAAACCGTTATATCAAGGAGTACGTCATTACGCGGTCGCAGCGCAAGCCTTCCGCAATGCCGAACGTTGAAAGCGTAACTATTGTTCTGCGCGCACACCGGTATGATCTATGCTGATGGAAGGCGGGCGCGGATGTGGCCCCGCCCAATTGAGCAGGATGGAGATGGTGAGCGAACGCGACGAACCGCCCGCGATGGAGGATCTGGCCAGGCGCTATCTGGATCTGTGGCAGGACCAGTGGGCGGCCGTTTGCGCCGACCCGTCGGTGGCCGACAGCATGGCACGGACCATGACCGCCTTCGGCCAGACGGCGCTGACGATCAACGGCATGTTGGAACAGACCCTGGGATCGGCCGCGGCCGTCAACCCCTGGGCGGAGATGATGAAGTCGCTATGGCCCATGGCGGCCGCTGCGAAAGGGCCCCAGACCCATGACGAACGCCAGGACGCGCCCGCAACCGCCAGGCCCCAAGCCGCTGCGCCAAGGGCCACGCCCGCTGGGCCTGCATCTGGGGATGGGGATGGCGATATTGCTGAGCTCGCCGGCCGCATTGCCGCTCTTGAACGGGAACTGGCCGCATTGGCACCCGACGGTGCGGGAGACGGCGGAACGCCTGCGCCGGGACCTGCGCCAGCGCCTGGGCGCAAACGCCGGCCCGCCCGCAAGCCCGCCTGACGACGCACCCGACGCCCCGCTGGGTACGGAGACCTTTGCGCCCTTCACGATTGCCGCGGATCGGGAAATGCGGCGGCGACTCGACCGGTTCCTGACGGGGCTGGAACGGTACCGCCACCATCCCTATCAACGGGATATCGAGGATGCGCCCACCGTCTGGCAGGAAGGGGCGACGCGCCTGCTGGCGGTCGGCGGCACCGGCAAGCCGGTGCTGTTCGTGCCGTCCCTGGTCAATCGCGGTTACATCCTGGACCTGTCCTGGCGCAAGAGCCTGCTGCGCTGGCTGGGCGGGCAGGGAGGCGATGCCGCGGGCGGCGGGGGTATCCGGCCCTTTCTGCTGGAATGGGGCTATCCGGGGGCGGTTGAGCGCGGCTTCGATATGTCGGACGTGGTGGCCGGTCGCCTGGTCCGGGCGCTGGAGGCGACATGCACCCGCGTCGGCGGTCCGGTAACGCTGGTGGGCTATTGCATGGGTGGGCTGCTGGCCCTGGGCGCCGCACTTCGCCGGCCGGACCTGGTGTCGGGCTATGTGGCGCTGGCCACGCCCTGGGATTTCCATGCCGATGATGCGGCGGCCGCGCAGCGCACGGCCGCCCTGATCACCCCGTTCGATCCGGTGATGCGCATCCTGGGCGAATTGCCCGTGGACGGGGTGCAGACCCTGTTCGCCACGCTGGACCCGCTGCTGGCCTATAAGAAATTCAGCCGTTTCGCGACCCTGGACATGGCCACGGATGAAGCCGACGATTTCGTGGCGCTGGAGGATTGGCTGAATGACGGGGTCAGCCTGCCGGCATCCATCGCGCGGGAATGCCTGACGGGCTGGTATGGGGAGAACAGTACCGGCCGGGGCGAATGGCGCGTGGCCGATATGGCCGTGCGGCCAGCGGATCTGCGCTGCCCCTCCCTGGTCATCGTGCCGGCCCGTGACCGTATCGTGCCGCCGGCATCGGCCGCTGCCCTGGGCACCGCTTTGCCGGGCGCCACGGTCTGGCAGCCCTCGCTGGGCCATATCGGCATGGTGGTGAGCGGCGGGGCCAAGGCCAAGGTCTGGGCGCCGCTCCGGGAATGGCTGCTGGGCTCAGGCTAGGGTTTACCCAAGACGGGGCAATGCTTTGGTTTTATATCCGTCGGCCCATGTCGCAGCCCATCGACGCCGGCCCGGCTTGCCCTTACACTGGCAACATGATGAGGGATGGCCGTTTGACCTTGTTTGATATCAAATGGTTGGGCGGCGTTTTTCATGTGGAATACCGCTCCGATTCGGGAAAAATCCGTCCTTGAAACCGTGTCGTCCTCCTGTTGTCCCCTTGCTGCTGCTGCCGGCCCTGCTGGCGGCACCCGTCATTGCGCAGGAGAGGAAGCCCGATCCGGCCAAACAGCTGCAGCAGGTAGAACAGGATCTGAAGCAGGCGGACAAGACCAAGGCGGAACTGGATGCCAAGGCAGAAAGCCTGGAGAAGGAACTGGCCGACCTGCGTGCCCGCGCCATCGAGGCGGCGGACCAGCAGCGTACCCAGGCCGATGAACTGGCCCGCCTGGAGGGCGCCCTGGGCGATCTGGGTGAGGAGGAGAAGGCCCGGCTGGAGAAGATCGAGGCCGATCGCGCCGCCCTGGCCGACCTGCTGGGCGCGTTGCAGCGTCTGTCGCGCCTGCCGCCCGACACAATGATCGCCGCCCCGCAATCGCCCAGCGACACGGTGAAGAGCGCGCTTCTGCTGCGGTCCGCCGTGCCGGAGCTGAAGACCCGGGCCGATGCGTTGTCGAAGGAATTGCAGGGGCTGGTCGATCTGCGTCGGCAGCTGGCGGAGCAGAAGGACAAGGCGGCGCGCGCGGCGGAAAGCCTGACACTCCGCCAGAAGGACCTGGCGGCCCTGGTGGCCCGGCGCGAGGAATTGTCCAAGAATACGGACAGCGAACGCAGCCGTCTGTCCACCCGGGTTGCAACCCTGGCGGACCGGGCCGGCGACCTGAAAGACCTGATCGAGAAGCTGGAGGCCGAGCGCAAGGCCGAGGCGGCGCGCAAGGCGGAGGCCGAACGCCGCCGTCTGGCCCAGGTGGAGGCTCAGCGTGAACAGCGGGCCCGCGACAAGGTGGCGGGCCTGAAGCGCGCCCCGCCGGAGCCACAATCGGCCGGCATCCTGGGCGGCATGGTCGCGCCTGTGTCTGGTAAGATCACGCAGCGCTATGGCACGGTGGACGCGGTGGGTGCCACCAGCCGGGGCCTGACCTATCGCGGCCGGGCAGGGGGGCCGGTCATCGCGCCGGCCGACGGGTCGGTGATGTTCGCGGGGCCGTTTAAGGGTTACGGGCTTCTCTTGATCCTTGAACATGCCAACGGATATCATTCCCTTCTGTCCGGCCTGGGGCGTATCGATGCCCAGGTGGGACAGCGTGTGCTGGGCGGGGAGCCGGTGGGACTTCTGTCGGGCGATGGGGACCCGACATTGTATTACGAGCTGCGGCGGGGCGGTCAGCCTGTCAACCCCGCGCGCGGCCTTGCAGCTTCCGACGGCAAAGGACAAGGTTGATCATGAACAAGCTGTTCACCACTGCCGCGGTCGCGGCGCTGCTGGCCTTTACCCTCCCCCTTGGTCCCCTCGGTGTAACGGCCACCGCCCAGGCGCGCGAGCCGCTGAAGTCGGAAACCTATAAGCAGCTGGACCTGTTCGCCGACGTGTTCGAGCGGGTGCGTTCGGAATATGTGGAGGAAGTGACGGATGAGCAACTGATCGAGGCGGCCATCGACGGCATGCTGACCTCGCTCGACCCGCACTCCTCCTACCTGAACAAGAAGAATTTCGCCGACATGCGGGTGCAGACGAGGGGCGAGTTCGGCGGCCTGGGCATCGAGGTGACGACGGAGAATGGCTTCGTCAAGGTCATCTCCCCCATGGACGAGACGCCTGCCGCCCGCGCCGGTGTGCAGCCCGGCGACTATATCACCCACCTGAATGACGAGCAGATCGTCGGCCTGACCCTGAACGAGGCGGTGGAGAAGATGCGCGGCCCCGTGGGCAGCGACCTGAAGGTGACCATCCGCCGCGCCAATGTCGCCGAGCCGATCCAGCTGACCCTGACCCGCGCCAATATCAAGGTGCAGTCCGTCCGCTTCCGGGCGGAGGACAATGTCGGCTATATCCGCATTTCCAGCTTCAACGAGCAGACGCAGCCCGGCCTGGACAAGGCGATGGCCAAGCTGAAGGAACAGCTGGGGCCCAAGCTGATCGGCTATGTGCTGGATATGCGCAATAATCCGGGTGGCCTTCTGGACCAGGCGGTGTCGGTGTCCGACACGTTTCTGGACAAGGGTCGTGAGATCGTGTCGACGCGCGGGCGCGGCGGCAAGGAAGGCGACCGTTACACCGCCAAGGCCGGCGATGCGGCGGATGGCCTGCCTATCGTCGTGCTGATCAATGGTGGTTCGGCCTCGGCATCGGAAATCGTGGCCGGCGCCCTGCAGGACCATAAGCGCGCCATCGTCCTGGGCACGCAGAGCTTCGGCAAGGGATCGGTGCAGACCATCATCCCGCTGCAGGGCCAGCAGAGCGCCATGCGCCTGACCACGTCGCGCTATTACACACCGGCCGGCAAGTCGATCCAGCAGTTGGGCATCACCCCGGATATCGAGGTGCAGCCCGCCAAGATCGAGGAACTGGCCGCCGCCGGCCAGCGCCGGCGCGAGGCGGACCTGCCCAATGCCCTGCGCAATACCGACCAGGGTGCCAAGCCGAACCCCAATCCGACGGGCACGGCACCGGGCGCGCCCGCTACGCCGCCGGCCCCGACCCCCGGCCCGACCTCCGCGGCGCCGGCGCCCACGCCGGTCGCGGCCAATGGCAATGCCGAAGCCGCGCCGCCGGTGGATTACCAGTTGGCCCGTGCCGTGGACCTGCTGCGCGGCGTGTCGATGTTCAACCAGCCCAAGCACACCAACTAACACAGGCGAAGCACCCGCACCGTGGCCTTGTTCCCGCTCGCCAGGAAGAAAAAGACGGAAGCCGCCCCCCCTACGGACGGCGGAAGCGCCGCCGTGCTGGCTTCCCGCCTGGGGGCCAAGCGCGTCTCCAGACCAAATGAGCGGGCAGCCAAGAAGGACCGCAAGCGCTGGTCCTTCGGCCGCAAGGCCAAGGGCGCGGACAAGGGCGGCGACATGGACCTGTCCCTGCTTGCCGATAGCGAGGAGGGGCTGGATTTCAGCGATCCTGGCGGGTCGCCCGCCATGAAGCCGACAAAGAAGCGCGGCAAGCCGTCGCCGCCGGCCATCGCCGGCCTGTTGCTTCTATTGGCGCTGGCGGGCACGGCGGGCTGGCTGGCCATTGAGGCGCCGGCGACCATGCGCCGGCTGGAAGCGGCGCGCAGCCTGGGGCCTGGTGTGCCGGTGATGATGCCGGATGGCAGCCTGCGCTTCGCCGACGCACCGGTGGTGGCACCAGAGGAGGAGGTGCCGCTCGATCCGGTGGATATGCCCGTGACCTTGATGCCCTCGCGCAATGACCAGTTGCTGGAACGGCTGCGCGCGGGGCGGGTGCCACGCGTGGCGCCGGACGGTACGGCCCCCTGGCAATATTATGCCCGGCCGTTCCCGCAGGAGGACAAGCGCCCGCGCATCGCCATCGTGGTGGCGGGGCTGGGCCAGGCCGATGCCGCCACGCAAACGGCCATCGATCGGCTGCCCGGTGCCATCAGCTTCGCCTTCACCCCCACGGGCGACAATCTGCAGGCCAAAGTGGACGAGGCGCGCAACAAGGGGCACGAGGTGCTGCTGTCCGTGCCCATGCAGCCGCTGGGCTATCCCGCCAACGATCCCGGCCCCAACACGCTCTTGTCCAACCTGTCGGATGAGGAGAATGCGCGGCGGCTGGAAGCCAGCCTGGCCGCCTTCACCGGTTATGTCGGCGTCACATCGAAAACCGACAGCGGCACGGACTTCCTGACCCAGCGCGAAAGCCTGCGCGGCGTGCTGCTGCAGATGCAGCGGCGTGGTCTGGTCTATCTTGACCTGTGGCAGGTCTCGGGCAGCAAGGCCGCCGCCGTGGCCAAGGAATTGTCGCTGCCCCGCGCGATCAGCGATCTGCAGATCGACCGCATCCCATCGGGCATCGGCATCGATGCGCAACTGGCGCAGCTGGAACGGCTGGCCCAGGCCAATGGCGTGGCCGTCGGCTTCGCGGAAGTGACCAACCCGGTCAGTCTGGAACGGCTGTCGATCTGGTCCGCCAGCCTGCGCGACCGTGGCATCGTGCTGGCCCCGGTGACGGCGGTGGTGAACCGGCAGGCGGATCGATAGGGTTTAGTCCCGCTTGCCCTTCAAGTAGGCCACGATGGCCATGGCGTGCCCATGGCCCAGGTCGTACTCGTTCTTCAGCCAGTCGACCACCTGACCGGCCTTGACGCCCGGCCTCAGCCCGGCTTCATCCGCCAGCCTCTTGCCAATGGCTTCGGTCCGCAGCGTATCGGCGGACTTGCCCGTCTTCGCCTCGATATTGGTCAGATAGGCATTGAACGACATGGGCTTGTCCCCTGTGGGCGTGGGGTGGTCTGCGCGGATCGGTTCGACGGTTACGCGCCCTGATTATTCCCGATCATCATCGCCTTGGAAACGATCAATGCGATATTGTCGCCCTCGACCTCGATCGATTTGTTGGCCGTGCGGGGCAGGGGGATCTTGAGCTTGCGGCAGAAGACGATCAGCATGGCGGCCACCTCGTTCTCTTCCATCTCCACCTCGCGATAGACGGACGAGCCCATGGCCTGCACCTTCACGCCCAGCACCAGCGGAACGGCGCTGCGGATGATGATGGGGCCCAGGAGACCCGGCGGCTGCTTGGCGGGAAACAGCTCGCGATAGGTCTTCAGGGCTTCCCGGATGGCCTCCGGGGAGAACATGATGTGGCGGCTATCAACAATCATCGGGAAGGATATTTCCGGTTAAGCAATGAATGTCGCGAATGTCGCAGACCAAGGTCGGGGATGAAAGCGCACGCGCCTTCCTGCTGATCTAGGCGCAGGATATGGCATGGCGCTGGCGGCTCGTCTATCCCATTCGTACAGGTGGTTTGCTGGGTTGCCGGGTATGAATACTGCGTTCAGCGCACTACCAAAAGCAGAAAAATTGCGGGAGGGAACCAATGGCCGGACAGTATCATTCCATTCATGCGGGATCGCTGGCCGATCCGGTGGGGTTCTGGACGCAAGCCGCCAGGGCCATCGACTGGGACAGCTTCCCCACCACGATCCTGGATGAGGGCGACAAGCCCTTCTATCGCTGGTATCGCGGCGGGACGCTGAACATCTGCCATAACGCGCTGGACCGGCATGTCGCATCGGGTCGCGCCGATCAGGCTGCCCTGATCTATGACAGTCCCGTCACGTGCGTGAAGCAGAGCCTGACCTATGCCGAACTGCTGGACAAGGTGGCGCGCTTTGCCGGGGTGTTGCGTGACCTGGGTGCCGGCAAGGGCGACCGGGTCATCATCTATATGCCGATGATCCCGGAGGCGGTGGTGGCCATGCTGGCCTGCGCGCGCATCGGGGCGGTGCATTCCGTGGTGTTCGGCGGCTTCGCCCCGCATGAACTGGCCACCCGCATCAACGACGCCACGCCCAAGCTGATCCTGGCGGCCAGTTGCGGGGTGGAGGGCGCAAAGGTTCTGCCCTACAAGCCCATGCTGGACACCGCCATCGCGCAGGCAACGCATAAGCCCAATCATTGCGTGATCTTCCAGCGCCCGCAGGTGGCGGCCGAGTTGATCGAAGGCCGGGACGTGGATTGGGCGGAAGCGGCGGCGGTCGCGGTGCCGGCGGATTGCGTCCCGATGGAGGCCACCGACCCGCTCTATATCCTCTACACCTCCGGCACCACCGGCCAGCCCAAGGGCGTGGTGCGGGATATCGGCGGCTATGCCGTGGCATTGAAATGGAGCATGGAATATTTCTACGGTGCCAAGCCGGGGGAGGTGTTCTGGGCCGCCAGCGATGTGGGCTGGGTCGTGGGCCACAGCTACATCGTCTATGGTCCGCTGCTGCAGGGCTGCACGACCCTGGTATATGAGGGCAAGCCGGTGGGCACGCCCGATGCCGGCGCCTTCTGGCGCGTCATCGCCGAACACAAGGTGGCGGTGCAGTTCACCGCCCCCACCGCATTTCGCGCCATCAAGCGGGAAGACCCCAACGGCGACCTGCTGCACCGTTACGACCTGTCCAGCCTGCGCGCCCTGTTCCTGGCCGGTGAACGGTCGGACCCCGATACGCTGAACTGGGCCGAAACCCATCTGAAGGTGCCGGTCATCGATCATTGGTGGCAGACGGAAACCGGCTGGCCCGTGGCGGGCAACCCGCTGGGGATCGAGCAACTGCCGGTGAAATATGGCAGCACCGCTGTCCCGCTGCCCGGCTGGGACATCCGCGTGCTGGCCCCGGATGGCAGCGAGGTGAAGCGCGGCGATATCGGCGCCATCGTGGCCCGACTGCCGCTGCCACCCGGCACGCTGCCGACCCTGTGGAATGCCAAGGATCGGTTCTTCAAGAGCTACCTGGCTGATTATCCGGGCTATTACAACAGTTCGGATGCCGGCTTCATCGATGAGGATGGCTATATCTTCGTCATGGCCCGTACCGACGACATCATCAATGTCGCCGGCCATCGCCTGTCGACGGGGGCCATGGAGGAGGTGCTGTCGGGCCATCCGGACGTGGCCGAATGCGCCGTCATCGGCGTCGCCGATGATCTGAAGGGCCAGTTGCCCTTCGGCTTTGTCGTGCTGAAGCGCGGCGTGGACCGGCCTCATGCCGATATCATCCAGGAAGTGGTGAAAAAGGTGCGCGACGAGATCGGGCCCGTCGCCGCCTTCAAGCAGGCCATTGTCGTGGAACGGCTGCCCAAGACAAGGTCCGGCAAGATCCTGCGCGGCACCATGCAGAAGATTGCCGACAGCGAGCCCTGGAAGATGCCCGCCACCATCGACGATCCCCTCATCCTGGAAGAGATCGGCGACGCCCTGAAGGGGGCGGGCTATGCGCGAAGCTGATGAGAGCGGGTTGCACGTCGTACAAGCCGCTCCGGCGGCGACTGCCGCCGCGCGGCACGTGCCGCGTAAGCCCAAGCCCACGGATGTGGGCGCCCGGCGTTTGAGGGAACAGATAGCAAAGCCCACTGCGCTAATTCGGCAACAATCATGACGATTTCTTTACCGTCATCGTTGTCAGACGGACAAGCATGGTTGACCATACACCCGCACCCCAATAGGGTCCGCTTGCTCGTTCGGCAGAGTTGAACGGGTGGGGCTTCAGGGAAACGGGTAAAAAACAGAGGGCCGCCAACGTAGCGGCCCTCTTTTTAATTGGTATTCCGCTGACCGGGCGGATGGCCCGAAAGCCACCCGCTTTGCGTCAACGACGCTGACGCGTTCCTGACGTCATGCGGTCTGCCTCAGGCAGCCACCGCCGTGTTGGTTTCAATGGTGGGCAGCGCGGCAGGGGTCAGATTGTGAATCTGCACCGTCCGCGGCTTCATCGCCTCGGGCACCTCGCGCACCAGTTCGATGTGCAGCAGGCCATTTTCCAGCGCTGCATTGTTCACGCGGATATGGTCGGCCAGCTGGAAGCGGCGTTCGAAGGCGCGGCCAGCGATGCCGCGATGCAGGAAGGTGCCGCCCTGGCTGTCCTTGGCCTTGCCCTGCACGACCAACAGGTTGGGATGGGCGGTGATTTCCAGGTCACCCAGGCCAAAACCGGCAACCGCCATGGTGATGCGGTACTGGTCGTCGCCCAGCTTCTCGATATTGTAGGGGGGGTAGGCGTTCTGGCTGCCATCCTCACCACTCAGCGCGCTTTCCAGCAGGCGCGTCATGCGGTCGAAGCCGACGGTGGAACGGAACAGCGGCGACAGATCATAGCTACGCATTGGTATCCTCCAGGAGCGATACGTTGGTCATCAGGGCTCCCGATATCGGCCAGCCCCTTGGTTTCGTGGCGTTTTCGACCCCGTGATCGGGCGTCGTCCTCCACGCTTCAAGAGTTAGGCAGGGCCCAAACACCCTTCAAGAGGGGCATTTCAAAAAAGTCACATGCCGCATCAAAGGGTCGCCATGCCCACCACCTACTTTCGCCGCAATTGTCAGCGGGGATTGAAGGGGACACACTGACCCTATCGAGGCGCCCAGGGAGCGCCGGGAAGGAACAGCGGGTGACGACACAACCGACAGCGTTCTTCAACCGTGCCTATGACGAGACCATGGTGCTCCTGGTCGAGGCGCGGAATTACGTCGCTTACCAAGAGGTGGGCGACCAGCGCGGTTTACCGCCCACCCTGCGCCTGCAGGTCTCGTATGAAAGCATGCGGGTGACCAGCCGGCTGACGCAGGTCATGGCCTGGATGCTGGCGCAAAAGGCGGTGCATGCCGGCGAACTGACGCAGGCACAGGCCGTGGGGGATGATTACGCCCTGTCCGGCGGCGCCATCTGCGCCGACCCGTCGGGGCCGGAGAACATGCTGCTGCCATCCGCCCTGCGCTCCCTGCTGGAGCGCAGCCACAGCCTCTATATGCGCACGACGCGCCTGGAGGAGATGGTGAAGCGCAACGTGGCTTAGTTTTGTTCCCTCATGCGCCGGGCGCCGCCATCCGGCGGCTTGGCTTGCGCGCCCATGGGGGCGCGGGCCGGCAGTCGCCGGCCCCCAACGGTCATGGGGAATGACCGTTGGGGGCCGGTGAGTGTCCGCAATCGCCGCTCAATCGAACAGCGCGTCGATGTCCGCCTGGGAAATGCTGCTGGGCTTTTCTTCCTGCGGACCATGCAGGGCCAGACCGTCATCATGCTTGGAAATGTCGGGCGGCAGGGGCAGGGCCTCGAACTCCTTGATATTCCAGACCGACATCATGCCATCGATGCGTTCCTCGATGAAGGCCAGGGCCTGCACCACCTTGGTGATGCGCTGGCCGGTCAGATCCTGGAAATTGCAGGCCTCGAAGATGCGCAGGGTGACGTCGTTCAAATCCTTCAGGCGGCTTTTCTGATAGCCTTCGGGCAGCTGCGAGCGCACCTCGTTGACGATGTCCTCCACCTCTTCGGCGGCGGTGATGATGGAATTGGTCGCGATCTCCGTGGCGCGCACCACGGCGGACAGCTGCTGGCTGGCCTCCATGAACGTGTCCTGGTTGGACAGCGGGTGGCGCAGTGCCGCCATCTCCACCTTCGTAGCCTTGATACGGCCGGCGATGTCGGAGATCTCGATCTGGATCTTTTCGATCTGGGTATGATCGACGCTGAGGAACCGGTCCAGCTTATGGCCCAGCGCGCCGATGGCCGCCATGACCTCGCTATTGTCCATTTCGACATGGATGGGGGCAGGGGGCGCGGCCGGGAGGGCCGGCGCAATGGCGGCCGCAACCTCCCCGCCACGGGGCGAGGGCGCCTTCTTGGCCATCTGAATTTCTGCCATGAAGGGCCGCCGCGGCGTCTGCACCATTCCCATCTCTCCCCCAATCCCCGAAATGCCGCACCTGTCCGAAAGAAATCATACGATCGGGTGCGATACGCTCTCCCGCACTGTGACTTATGGCGCTCGCACCTGCAAGACGGGAACAATGACCAAAAGATGAAGGTGGGGAATGATGGCTCAGCCGGGCCGGCCGTTCTCGTCACGTAGCCAACGGCAACCGACGGGGCCGATTCCTGCCGCCAAACCCGTCTGAAGGGCCGGCAGCAGGTCATTCAATGTCTCTTCGCTACGCCAGGGTGGATTGACCAGGATCAGGCCGGACCCGTTCAGCCGGTCGGAATGGTCGTCATCCGACCAGCATAGTTCCGCCGCCAGTATCTTGGGAATGCCGGTATCCTCCAGCATCTGGTGGAAGCGCCACACGGCGGCGCGATCCTTGACCGGGTACCAGAGCAGGTACTGGCCCGTGGCCCAGCGGCGATGGGCCAGCGCCAGGGCCGCCACCATGCGTTCATACTCGTCCGGCGCCTCGAACGGCGGATCGATGATCACCAGCCCGCGCCGCTCCTTGGGCGGCAGATGGGCCTTCAGCGACAGCCAGCCATCCATATGATGAACGGCAACCTGACCGTCCGCCTGGAACAGGGCACGCAGCGTCTTCACGTCGTCGGCATGCAGTTCGGCCAGCACCAGCCGGTCCTGTTCCCGCATCATCATCCGGGTGATCAGCGGGGAGCCGGGATAGACCTTCACCCCGTCGGCCCCCTCATTCAGCCGGGCCAGCAGGTCCAGATAGGGCCTGGCCCCTTCCGGCAGACGGTCCGCCCCGCCATCGGCCAGCACGCGGCGGATGCCACGCATCGCTTCACCCGTGCGCGACGCGGCCTGATCGTCCAGATCATAGCGGCCGATGCCGGCATGGGTGTCCAGCACGAAGTACGGCGCATCCTTGGCGCCCAGGCGGTCCAGCAGCCATGCCAGCACGGCATGTTTCATGACATCCGCGGCATTGCCGGCATGGAAGATATGGCGGTAATTCATCTTAGATGTTCTTCGTCGTGCTCTGTGCCGTGGCGGGTGTGGCTTTGCCCAGACGGGTTTCGCGCAGGGTGATGTAGACGCCGCTGCCGATGACGATCAAGGCGCCAAGTGCCACGGCCGGATGCGGCACCTCTCCCCAGATCACGAAACCATAGCCCGTGGCCCACAGCATGGCAGTGTAGTCGAACGGCGCCACCACGGCCACGGGCGCGCTGCGATAGGCGGTGGTCAGCAGGATCTGCGCAAGGCCGCCGATGACACCCAGCAACACCATCAGCATGGCGTCGTGCAGCGTGGGCATGACGAATTCCCGGCTCATCAGGATGGCCGACACCACCATGCCCGAGGCCATGAAATAGAACACGATGGTGGTGCTGGGCTCCGTGGATGACAGGCGCCGCACGGAGATCATGGCGCAGGCGGCCAGGAAGGAGGAACTGAGGCCCAGCAGGCTGCCCACCGCCTGCGGCCCGCCGGCCAGGATGCCCTCCACCAGGCTGGCATCGGGCCGCACGATGACCAGCACGCCCGTGAAACCGACGATCAGGGCCAGCGTCCGGCGCCAGCGCACCTTCTCCCCCAATACCAGCACACCCAGCAGGGTGGTCCAGAGCGGGGCGGTGAAGGCCAGGGCCGAGGCATTGGCCAACGGCAGCAGGGTGATGGCGGTGAAGCCGCAGAGCATGGAGATGACGCCGACGGCACTGCGCGCCAGATGGCCCAGCGGCCGACGGGTCCGCAAGGACATGATCCCGCCGGCCCGCCAGATCAGCGGGGCGAGGACGACCATGGCAAACAAGGCACGGCAGAAGATGATCTGGCTGACCGGATAGCGCCCGCCCAGCCATTTGATGCTGGCATTCATGGCGCTGAACAGGGCCACCGCCGACAGAATCGACAGGATGGCGCGGGCGACGGGCGGCAGATCGGCTAGGCGCGACATGAGAAGGGCGTTTTCGGCGGCCATGGGAGGACAGGCCATGGGTGCGCCAAACCAAGCACTGAAACCAGCCCGCCCTTCACATGGCAGGCATGGGGGAGTGCGTTGATTCTATTTTAAAGATTTGCCCGAGACAGGTGAGAGAAAAGCCGTGGGGATCAGCCGACCGGCACATCCTGATGCTTCTTGAAGGCCTCACGGGTGCGCGGGCCGATGGAGGGCAGGTTGCGAGTATCGCATTTACCCATCGTGCTGATCAAATCAGCGCTGTTGGCGGCACCCAGGCTAACCAGCTGATTCTTGACCTTGCACTGGTAGGCGGCGGCCTTGGCGCCGGACGAACCGTTGTAACGGCTAACGGCGGCGGCCCAGCTGCCCGTCTCGCGACGCAGATCCACCAGATACTTGGCGGCGTAGCGAACATTGGCTTCCGGGTTCACGATCTTTTCGACCGGGCGGAAGGCCTGCTTGTGGTGGGCCAGGGACAGCTGCATGCAGCCGGCATAGACCGAACCGCGCAGATTGCCCTTGTTGTCACGCAGATAGGTGGCCGCTTCAGCCTCCGTGCGCGGAATGACGACGCGGCCGCGGACATTCATGATGAAGGGGCTGGGCGTACCGCCGCCGCCGCTTTCAACCAGCGACACGGCCATCAGGACGCCCTTGGGAATGTTGAATTCCTTCTCCGCATCGACGATATGGTCCAGGCAACCGGCGCGGGCCGGGACAGCCAGGATCATCAGACCGATCAGAAAGGCGAAGGCGAGCAGCAGGCCGGATTCCTTGCGGGAGCGGGTGGCAACGCGGGATTGGCGCATCGTCATCTCAATCGTCCCCTCTGGTTCCGGTTGTCCGTGACGGGTCTCCCCGCCGGTTTCCCCGCTTGTGGGCGGGCGCTGCAATCAGGCCACCGTTACGAAATGCGGTGACCGCTCCCTCAAAATCACCGGCTCATGCGCCGGCCGCATAGCAATCACAGAATTGACGCATTGGGTCAACCAAGAATCGTTCCCGCTGATGCGCCTTTGTCACATAAGCCCGGTTTTTTAGGCAATCACCGCCTTTTCCGGGCCCTGCGGGCGACGGGCGGACATGCTATAGGGCAGCACGACGCCCGTGCCGGGACTGTAAATGCCAGGATTCGCTCATGTCCGACGCCCTTGCCCGTGCCTATGAATTGCTGCTGGCCCAGGACCGGGCCGGCGCCATTGCCCTGCTTCAAGGCACCGACGGGGCGGAGGAAGCTGGCCTGTTGGGCGAATTGCTGCTGGAGGATGGCCGCTCAGGGGAGGCGGCCGATTATTTGTCACAGGCCGTTGCCGCGGAACCAGACCGCATTCCCTGGCGACGGGCCCTGGTCACGGCCCTGATGGCGGCAGGGCGGGCGGCAGAAGCCTTGCCGGTGTGCCGCGACCTGCTGGCCCGCCGGCCCGACGATGCCACAGCTCAGGCGCGGATGGCCCGGCTGCTGCTGGATGGGGGCGAGCGTGAGGCCGCCCTGGACCACGCGCGGGAGGCGCGGTTCCTGGCGCCGGCCGACCTTGGCGTGGCCATCGTGACGGCGGACGTGCTGGTTGATGCCGATGAGGGGCTGGCGGCAGTGGAACTGCTGGATACGGCCCTGCGGCAGGCGCCCCCGGCCGATCCGGACCAGCCGGGGGCCCGTGTGGCGCTGGGCCGGGCCTGGCTGCATCTGGGGGAGCCGGAGAAGGCGGCCCGGGAATGGCAGGCGGCCTTGGACCTTGATGAGACGGACACGGGCGGCGCGGCGCCGCTGCTGGCCGGGCTGGCGGCGGCGGGGCAGCAGACCAGCCTGCCGCCTTCCTTCGTGCGTGCCCTGTTCGACACCTATGCCGACCGGTTCGATAAGGAACTGGTGGGCAAGCTGCGCTATGACGCGCCGCAGGCGCTGCGGCAGTTGCTGGTGGAGAGGGATGTGGCGGCGGGCAGCCGGGTTCTGGACGCCGGCTGCGGCACCGGTCTGGCGGGGCTGGCGGTGCGCGACCGGGCGGGGTATCTGGCCGGATTCGACCTGTCACCGCGCATGGTGGAGAAGGCCAGGGCGCGGGACCTCTATGATGCGCTGTGGGTGGGCGATCTGGTGGAAAGCATGGCGGAGCGGCCGGCGGCCTTCGATCTGGTGCTGGCCGCCGACGTGCTGGTCTATGTCGGCGATCTGGGGCCGGTGATGGGGGCGGTGGCCCGTACCCTGATCCCTGGCGGGCATTTCGCCTTCACCTGCGAGCGGTCGGCCGGCGACGGGTATGACCTGCATGAAGGCCGGCGCTTCGCCCATGGGCAGGCCCATATAGAGGATGCCGTGGCGGCGGCGGGGCTGACCCTGACCCATCTGGCCCATCACAGCACCCGCATCGACCGGAGCGTGCCCGTGCCGGGTTGGATCGCGCTGGCCGTGAAGGGCGCATGAAAAAGCCCCGGTGGCGGAACCACCGGGGCCTTTTGTTCCGACATCCGAAACGGGGGCTCAGCCCTGCTGACGCTTCATCCAGGCTTCCATCCATTTGATGTCATAGTCGCCATTGATGAAGTCCGGCTCGGCAATGATCTTCTGATGCAGCGGGATGGAGGTATCGACGCCGGAGATGACGAACTCCTCCAGCGCGCGGCGCAGCCGCATCAGGCACTCGTTGCGGGTGTTGCCGTGGACGATCAGCTTGGCGATCATGCTGTCGTAATAGGGCGGCACGCGATAACCGTCATAGAGCGCGCTGTCGACGCGCACGCCCAGGCCGCCCGGCGCATGGTACTGTTTGATCTGCCCAGGCGAGGGCATGAAGGTTTCCGGATGTTCGGCATTGATGCGGCATTCGATGGAATGCCCATGGAACCGCACATCCTGCTGCGTATAGCCAAGGGGGGCACCCGTGGCCACGCGGATCTGCTCGCGCACCAGATCGACGCCGGTGATCATCTCGGTGATCGTGTGTTCGATCTGAAGGCGGGTATTCATCTCGATGAAATAGAACTGCCCGTTCTCGTACAGGAACTCCATGGTCCCGACGCCGCGATAGCCCAGCAGCTTGGCGGTCCGGGCGGCCAGAGAGCCGACCTTCTCCCGCTCCTCGGCGTTCAATGCCGGCGACGGGGCCTCTTCCACCACCTTCTGGTGACGGCGCTGAATGGAGCAGTCGCGTTCGCCGAAATGCACGACGTTCCCATGGTGATCGCCCAGCAGCTGCACCTCGATATGGCGCGGGTTGGCCAGGTACTTTTCCAGGTACACTTCGTCATTGCCGAAGGCGGCGCGCGCCTCGCCACGGGCCAGCGAATAGGCTTCCTTCAACTCGTCCCGGCTGAAAGCGACCTTCATGCCTTTGCCACCGCCGCCAGCCGCCGCCTTGATCAGCACGGGATAGCCGATCTTGTCGGCCACGCTGGCCGCCGTCTCAAAACTATCCACCGGGCCATCGGAGCCGGGCACGCAGGGCAGGCCACGGGCGATCACGGTGCGCTTGGCGCTGACCTTGTCGCCCATGACGCGGATATGCTCCGGCGTCGGGCCGATCCAGGCGAAGCCATGCTCGATCACCATATCGGCGAACTGGGCGTTCTCCGCCATGAAGCCGATGCCGGGATGGATGGCGTCGGCCCCGGTGATGGTGGCCGCCGACAGGATCGCCGGGATGTTGAGGTAGCTGTCCTTGGCCGCCGGCGGGCCGATGCACACGCTCTCATCCGCGAGGCGTACATGCATGGCGTCGGCATCGGCCGTGGAATGCACGGCCACCGTCTTGATGCCCATCTCGCGGCAAGCGCGGTGGATGCGCAACGCGATCTCACCGCGATTGGCGATCAAGACCTTCTCGAACAGGCCGTCCTGGGGGTTCGCCGTCATGGCCCGCTCACTCAATGATCAGCAGGGGCTGGCCGAATTCGACCGGCTGGGCATTCGCCACCAGAATTTCGGTCACGACGCCACCCTTGGCGGCCTTGATCGGGTTCATGACCTTCATGGCCTCGATGATCAGGATGGTCTGACCGGCCTTGACCGTGTCGCCTTCCTTCACGAACGGGGCGGCACCCGGTTCGGACGACAGATAGGCGGTGCCAACCATCGGCGACTTCACGGCACCGGGATGCTGGGCCGGGGGAACGGCGGCGGCAACCGGCACGGCGGCCACCGGGGCCGCGACCGGAGCCGGCGCATAGGCGGCCGGAGCATAGCCCATCGGGGCCGGCGGCACGGCGCGGCTGAGCCGGATGCGGCGTTCGCCTTCCGAATATTCCATTTCCGTCAGGCCCGACTCCTCCAGGAGTTTGGCCATGGTACGCACGAACTCGGCATCCAGATCGAAGCTCGACATGGTATTTTCAACCTTTGAGAGGGAACCCGGGTTTCAGGACTGCGCCTTGGCGCGGACCAGACGGTCAGCCGCCTGCAGCGCCAGGACATAGCCATGGGAACCCAGGCCACAAATGACCCCCCGCGCGGCCATCGAGACATACGAATGATGCCTGAACGGTTCGCGACGGAAGATGTTGCTCAGATGCACCTCGATAACCGGCAGATCAACCGCCGTCAACGCGTCCAGGATGGCCACGGAGGTGTGGGTATAGGCTCCGGCGTTCAACAGGATGGCAGAGCGGGTGCCGCGCGCCTCCTGGATCCAGGTGACCAGCTCGCCCTCATGGTTGGACTGGCGGAAATCAATCGCCAGTCCCAGCCGATCCCCCTCGGCCCGGCACAATGCTTCCACATCGGCCAGGGTCTCCGCCCCATAGATATGGGGCTCACGGGTGCCGAGCATGTTCAGGTTCGGCCCGTTGAGGATGAGGATCGAAGGCTGTGGGCCCAAGTCGGCCGTCCCTTGTAATGATCGCCAGAAGCCGGGGGGTTATAGCATGGCCAGCAGCATGGGCAATGGCCATCGACATGACGTAGGGGAAGGTGGACAATCACCCCCCGGCATGAGGGGCTTCAACCCACCGGTTCAAGGGGCCGCGGCGCCGCCCCGACCCTACTGAACCGCCGCTGCCCCCGGTCGCCACGAATCGGCAGCCGATCAGCCGCTCTTCTTGGCCGTAGCGGCACGGGTGGCATTGAACAGGGCGATGAACTGATCAGTCTCAATGGCGCCGGGCACCACCGTGTCGCCGATGACGAAGCCCGGCGTGCCGCGGATGTTCAGCTTGCGGGCCAGTTCCATGTTGGCCTTGATCTCCGCCTCGATGGCGGGATCGCCCATATCCTGTTCCAGCTTCTTCAGGTCCAGCCCCACCTCCTTGGCCGTGGTGCGGATGACGTCGCTGTCCAGCCGGCCTTCATGCGTCATCAGCGCGGTGTGGAACGCCTCGTACTTGCCTTGGCGGTTGGCGGCCAGGGCGGCCTTGGCCGCTTCCTTCGACGATGGCGCCAGGATGGGGAACTCCTTATAGACGATGCGCACCTTGCCATCGCCCTTCACGGCCGCGCTGCGCTCCGGATGGGTGCGCTTGCAATAGCCGCAATTGTAATCGAAGAACTCCACCAGGGTGACGTCGCCCTTCGGGTTGCCGCCCACGGGCGACATGGGGCTTTGCTCCAGGGCCACCCGATTCGACTTCAATGCCTCGGCGACAGCCTTGTCGCCGTCGGCCTGCTGTTTCTTTTCCAGCGCCTCCATGGCCTCCAGCAGGATCTCCGGATTGGCCAGCAGGTAGTCGCGGACGATCTTTTCGACGGCCGGCTTGTCCAGCGGCTTGTCAGCGGCGCAAACCGGCAGGGCAGGCAGGGCGGCGCAAAGCGCAAGTGCTGCACACAGGGCCTGGAACCGGCCGGAAACAGGAAGGCGAAGGGACATCGTTCTCACATCCATTGACGAGTTGCCCGCACCATGGACCGGCCCCGCCCGGCGTGCAACCGCCACGCAGGACGCATTCCCGGTTTTCGCCCCGCGGTTTTGAAGGGGACTTGCCTATGGGCACGAGCTATGCCGTGATACGTAAGTGTGCATTGGTACCGCCAATAGCAATGTGCAAACTTGGCCTAGAGAAAGCCCGGCGACAGAATGCTACGGGCAAGGCTTTTGGGAGCGATGACGGTCTGATGGTCGCAGGCGACGACGATTTCCTCTTCAAGGAAGAGGGGCCGGAATCACCGGTCACCGGCGACGCGACCGCACCGAAGCGGCCGTGGCTGATCCTGATCGTCGATGACGATCCCGAAGTGCACGCCATGACGCGGCTGGTGATGAAGAAATTCACCTACCGCGACCGGCCCATACAATTCCTGTCCGCCTATTCGGCGGAGGAGGCGCTGGGTATCCTGCGCAACGATCCGGGTATCGCCATGATCCTGCTGGATGTGGTGATGGAGACGGACGATGCCGGTCTGCGCCTGGTGCCGCGCATCCGTGACGAGCTGGGCAATAGCCAGGTCCGCATCATCCTGCGCACCGGCCAGCCCGGACAGGCGCCCGAGGATGACGTCATCCACGGCTATGACATCAATGATTACAAGGCCAAGACGGAGCTGACGGCCCAGAAGCTGGGCACGGCCACGGTGGCGGCCCTGCGGTCTTATGAGCATATCACCGAGCTGATGCGGTCTCGCCAGGGGATGGAGCGCATCATCGACGCCGCCGGCAGCCTGTTCGCGCTGCGCGCCGTCGATCGGTTCGCCGAAGCCGTGCTGCGTGAGCTGGCACATGTGCTGAACACCGGCCCCGACGGCCTGGTCTGCGTGCCGCGCGGCAATGCCCGCACCGATGCGCAGATTCTGGCCGCTGCCGGCCGCCACGCCGACAGCGTCGGCCTGCCGCTGGGCCATAGTGTCGAGCCCGCCCTGGCCGCCAAGATCATGGAGGTGCTGCGCCTGCGCCAGCACCGGTTCGATGATCATGATGCGATCTTGTGGCTGCGTACAGCCGACGGCCGCGATGCCGCCGCCTGTCTGCATGTGGGTCGCCCGCTGGATCAGCTGGAACGCAAGCTGGCGGAAGTGCTGGGCGCGAAAATCGCCATCGGCTTCGACAACCTGCACCTCTATGAACAGGTGAAGCGCTCGCACAAGGCCGCCGTCATTGCCCTGGCCGGTCTGGCCGAATACAAGGACCCGGATGGCGGCGGCGACCATGGGCTGCGCATCTCCCGTCTGGTGACGGAGATCGCGTTCGCCCTGCGCTCGGAGGAGGGCTGGGACACGCTCATCGATGACGAGTTCCTGGACCAGATCACCATGGGGTCCATGCTGTATGATATCGGCATGGTCGGCGTGCCCGACAGCGTCATCCGCAAGGAACAGCATCTGGATGACGAGGAACGCCACCAGATGGAACTGCATTGTGAGCGTGGGGCCGCCATCCTGGAGAAGGCGTCGCGGCTGGTGGAGGGCAGCAACTACCTGTCCTTCGGCGCCACCATCGCCCGGGCGCACCAGGAACGCTGGGACGGCAGCGGCTATCCGCACGGCCTGTCGGGCACCGACATCCCGGCGGCGGCACGCATCGTGGCGGTGGCCGACGTGTTCGACGCCCTGACCCACCGCCGTTCCTGGCGCGATGCGGTGCCGCTGGCCGATGCCCTGAAATCCATCGGGGACGGGGCCGGAACCCTGTTCGACCCCACCGTGGTGGCGGCCTTCTTCAAGGTGCGTCAGGCGCGCGGGCGGGTGCGGTAGGCATCCACCGCACCCTGCCAACAGTCAGTTATATTCCCGCGACACCGGATGGCTTTCCACCATCACCCGGATATCCTGCGCGCGGATCCATTCCGGCGATCCGGCGGGCAGCAGGCGTTCGGCGCGGTCGGCATGGTATTTGGCGGCGCGGATGTCGCCACGGGCCAGGGCTTCTTCCGCCCTTGCATAGGCCAGTTGCGGGGCCATGTCGGCACGGCTGTAGGCCGATGACAGCAGCCGCCAAGTCAGCGCCGAATTCTGCTCCAGCCGGGCGGCGGCGGTCAGATGGGTGATGGCCTCATTCAGGAAACGGTCATTCCCCACCTCCAGCAGCGCATGGCCCAGGGCATTGCGCAGCAGGCCTGATTCCGGGTCCAGGCGCACAGATTCTCGATAGGGGATCACCGCATCGGCCGCCTTGCCATCCTCAAACAGGATTTGCCCTTTCAATTCATAGAAATAGGCGTTGTCCTTCTCCTGATCGATCAACCCGTCGGTGATGGCCAGCGCCTCGCGGATATTGCCCTTCTGGTAAAGGGCGATGGAGCGGGCATAGCGTGCAGGGATGGACTTGTCGGTCGCCGGATAGCGGCGCAGCGCAATGTCGGGCCGCATGAAGCCCATCAGCTTGGCAACCATGCGTTCATGCATTTCATAAAAATTCTCCGGCAACCGCTTGCCATTGTTCTTGGATTTCGTTTCCACGAAATTGCGGATGGCGTCAATGCGGTTGCGGGTCAGCGGATGGGTGCGGACATATTCCACCTGCCGGTTTTCCGGCAGCAATTCCTGTCCGGCCAGCCGCTGCATCATCTTCATCAGGCCTTCGGACGACCAGCCCAGCTTTTCCAGGTACGCCATCGCCGCTTCGTCGGCGGAACCTTCCTGGCCGCGGGTGAAGGCGAAGAAGGTGCGCATGGCCGCTTCCTGCCCGCCGCCCATAATGCCCATGCCCACGTCGGAACGGCCCGCCCCGATGGCGGCGGCCATGCCCAGCAGGGTGAAGATGGTGGCGATGGTGGCGGCGTTCGACATGGCGTCGCCGGCCCGCGCCAGATGGCCGCCGGCAATGTGCCCCGTCTCGTGCGCCGTCACGCCCACCAGTTCGTCAATGCCGGTATCCATCAGGAAGCCGGTATGGAAGAACATGTTCTGCCCGCCGGCCACGAAGGCGTTCAGGCTGTCATCATTGACCAGGGCGATGGTCACCGATTCCGGCACGACATTGGCCGCCTGCAAGATCGGGGTGGAATAGACCCGCAGGATATGCTCGATTTCGGTGTCGCGGATGAAACTGATCGAACGCTGGGCCATGGCGGGTTCGGTCGCCCAGGTCACCGACATCAACAACGCCACGGCCGCACTGGCAATCCGCTTTGGAACCGCAAACATGTCTTTATCCATCGGCAAGGCCCCTCACGCCGACACTAGCCACGAAAAACATGGCGAGGGAAGGGCGAGTTTGACGGCGCTGATCGGTGACGGGCATTGGGGACCGGCCAAGCGCGGCAGCGTGGCCCCCTTCATCGTGATGGAGGTGATGCGCGCCGCCAATGAACGCGCCGCGGCCGGCGGCGACGTGCTGCATCTGGAGATCGGGCAGCCAGGCACGCCGGCGCCTAAGGGCGTGATCGCGGCGGCGCATGCGGCTTTGGACAGTGACCGCATCGCCTACACCGACGCGTTCGGCATCGCAGCCCTGCGTGAGGCCATCGCCAGATGGTACCGGGACCGCCATGGCGTATCGGTGCCGGCGGAGCGTATCGCCATCACCACCGGATCGTCGGCAGGCTTCCTGCTGGGCTTCCTGGCAGCGTTCGAGCCCGGTGACCGGGTGGCGCTGGCCGCCCCAGGATATCCCGCCTATCGCAATATTCTGCGGGCACTCGACCTGGAGCCGGTGGAGATATTGACCGGACCGGAAACACGGTTCCAGCCGACGCCGGCCCTGCTGGCGGCCCTGGATAAGCCGGTGAAGGGCCTGATCGTGGCCAGCCCGTCCAATCCGGCCGGCACCATGCTGTCGCCGACGGCGCTGCGCGATCTGGCGCATTGGTGCGAGGCGAATGGCGTTCGCCTGGTGTCGGATGAGATCTATCACGGCATCGAATTCACCGAGGTGAAGGGCCAGACGGCCCTGGCCTTCAGCGACCGGGCCATCATCATCAACAGCTTCAGCAAATATTTCAGCATGACGGGCTGGCGCCTGGGCTGGATGGTGGTGCCGCCTGAGCTGGTGCGGTCCACCGAATGCCTGGCGCAGAACCTCTATATTTCCGCACCCACCCTGTCGCAGCGTGCCGCCGTCGCCGCTTTCGACTGTACAGACGAGGCTGACAGCCATGTCGCCCGCTATCGCCGCAGCCGCGATTTGCTGCTGAATGAGCTGCCGCGTGCCGGATTCGACAATCTGGCCCCGGCCGACGGCGCCTTCTATGTCTATGCCGATGTCAGCGGCCTGACCGACGATAGCGAAGCGTTCTGCAAACGCATCCTGGCGGAGACGGGTGTGGCCATCACGCCGGGCCTGGATTTCGACACGGTGCGCGGCCGGCATTTTCTGCGTATCAGCTTCGCCGCGGCGGAGGCGGAGGTGGCGGAGGCCGCGCGGCGGCTGGTGGCGTGGCGGCGGGGGGGCGTCAACGGATCGTGACCGTCCACGGCTCGTCCTGCCCCTCGATATGCCATTCGGCGCGCAAATCGCCCTCATCCAGACCGGTGAGGGTCAGGTAGTTGCGCTGCGCCAGCAGATAGTGCCCATCGGCATCCATCGGTTCCATGGACAGCGACAGCCGGTCCCACAATTCCTCCCGCTTGCCGGCCCGCAGTTCCATCATCTGCACGCCCAACCCATGCGGCGGGGGATGGACGATGCCGGAGCTGACCAACTGGCGCAGCAGGGTGCCGGGGCCGGAGATGGTACCATGCGCTGCCAGGTGCACCTCCCCAGACAGGATGGTGACGCGGGTGCCACTGCGGCGGGCGAAATCGGCCAGGATGCGCAGCACGGTGCACCATTGCTCACGATGCACGGGGCTGCGCCACTGGTCGCGCAGGTCATCCTCCATGGATTGGCGGCCGGGCAGCAGGTTGAGCAGCCGTTCGGCAAACCCGAATCCGGGGAAGATCAACGGCACCGACGACATCAGCAGCAGATGGCGGCAGGCGGCGAACCGTTCCAGCCATTCCGGCAGTTCCGACAGGCTGGCCGGCGACAGGACGCTTGTATGCGTGCGCTCGCTGCGCAGATCGGGTGCCAGGATGCCGACGCCGTTCAGCATCATCCCCTGGCTGAAGGATGGCGGGCCGGACGCCACCAGCGTGTCGGCGGGATCATCATCGCTCATGCCCACCTGGAACAGGCGGAAGGCACGGCGGGCCGCGTCATAGATGGCGCGATAGGCGGGACTGTCCAGCAGTTCCGGCGGATGCGATCCCCAGCCATCGATGATGTCGTGATCGTCCCACATGCATAGCGACGCCACGCCGGCCTGCAGCGCCGCCGGCTCCGCCTGGCTCCAGGCATGCAGGTATGTCGCGATGTACCAGGCCTCCAGCTGGGTTTCCAGCTCCGGCCCCGCCGTCAGGCCGGTGCGCTTCATCAACTTCGGGGTGTCGGAAAGCTGGCGCAGGGCGGGGACCCGCTGCCACAGCTCGTCGGCATAGACCTGATCGCCGCCCATCAGCATCAGGTGCAGGGGCTGCGCCCGGTGCCGGCCCAGCAGCCGGGCCCACAGCGCGTTGCGCTTCAGGCCCGTCGCCTCGATCTCCGCCTCATCCTCGCAGCCGCCACAGCTGACGAAGGCGATGCGCGGCGGGATGGCGGTACCGGGTACCGACAGGGTCCAGCGCCGTTCGTCATCCTGGAATCCATAGGCCGCGCGCCCGTCCTGCAGCCCGCGCGGCACGGCGAAATCATAGCGCCACATGCGCAGGATGCCGGGCGGGCAGGGCACGCCCGCCGGCCCCACGGGCGGCAGATCCTTCCATTCATGCAGGAAACGCGGCGGCACGGCCAGGGTGACCCCGTCCACGCGCAGGTCCGGCGGCTCCGCATCGCCGGCCAGCAGGAAGCAGGCCGACACGCGCCAGCGCTGCCCCGACCCGGTCGCCCCCTGGGCGCCACGCGCCCGCACCAACGGGCCCAGCAGGATCGCCGGCGGCGCCTGGCGCTGGCGCGGTCGTTTACGGGAAGGGGATGGGGGGGAACTCATCGGCCTCGGGCATCGGTAACGGGCGGGCATATCCCCTGTAACAGCTTGACAGGGCGAACGGCCAGGGGTGTCCCCTACTTTTCCCATTGCCAAGCGGTCGGCGGCAAGGCGGAATGGTGACATCTTTCTGTCATCGCCTGTTGTTGAAAGTCCGCCCACCCATGGATGCCCGTTACCGTTCGCGTGAAATCGGCCGCAAGGCCGTCGATGTCGATGCGTTGAAGCGTTCCTTTCTGGAATGGCTGGTCTATTCAGTGGGCAAGGATGCCAAGACGGCCACGCGCCGTGACTGGTTCAACACCGGCGCCCTGTCCGTGCGCGACCGGGTCGTCGATCGCTGGATGGACACGACGCGCGGCGTCTATGCCGCCGATGCCAAGCGCATCTATTATTTCTCCATGGAATTTTTGATCGGCCGGTTGCTGCACAACAACCTGGACAATCTGGGCCTGACGGAAGCCTGCCGCGAAGCGGTGGACCAGCTGGGCCTGCGGCTGGAGGAGGTGCTGGAGGCGGAACCCGATCCCGCATTGGGCAATGGCGGCCTGGGCCGGCTGGCCGCCTGCTTCCTGGACAGTATGGCGACGCAGCATCTGCCGGCCTATGGCTATGGCATCCGCTATGAATATGGCCTGTTCGAACAGCGCTTCGACCAGGGCTGGCAGGTGGAATTCCCCGACAATTGGCTGCGCTTCGGCAACCCGTGGGAATTCGCGCGGCCGGAAGTGCTGTATCCCATCCATTTCCATGGGCGGGTGGAGCGCTATATCGACGGGGCGGGGGTGGAGCGCCGCCGCTGGGTGGATACCGAAACGGTCCATGCCATGGCCTTCGACACGCCCGTCGTCGGTTACGGTGGCGAAACGATCAATACGCTGCGCCTGTGGTCGGCCCGTGCGATGAGCGATTTCGACTTTACCCGCTTCAATGACGGCGATTATCTGAAGGCGGTGGAGGACAAGGTCCTGTCAGAGAACCTGTCGCGCGTGCTCTATCCCAATGACGCGACGGAGGTGGGGCGTGAACTGCGCTTCAAGCAGGAATATTTCTTCACAAGTGCGTCCATTCAGGACATCCTGCGCCGCTACATGCAGCATCATCGGGATTTCGATGCGCTGCCGGAAAAGGCCGCGATCCAGCTCAACGACACGCATCCGGCCATCGGCATCGCCGAACTGATGCGCATCCTGGTCGATATCCATGGGCTGGGCTGGGACAAGGCCTGGGACATCACGCGGCGCACCTTCAGCTACACCAACCACACGCTGCTGCCGGAGGCGCTGGAAAGCTGGCCGGTGGCGATGATGGAACGCGTCCTGCCCCGGCACATGCAGATCATCTATGACATCAATGCCCGCTTCCTGGACAGGGTTCGGGGTCATTCCGATATCGATACGATCCGCCGTTTGTCTTTGATCGATGAGAATGGCGGACGGCGGGTGCGCATGGGTGGGCTGGCCTTCCTGGGCAGCCACAAGGTGAATGGCGTCTCAGCCCTGCATACGGAACTGATGAAGCAGACGGTGTTCGCCGATTACCACCATGAGTTCCCCGATCGCATCACCAACAAGACCAACGGCATCACGCCGCGCCGCTGGCTGCACCAGGCCAACCCGGCCTTGTCGCGCCTGATCAGCAGCCGCATCGGCGATGGCTGGATCACCGACCTGGAACAGCTGACAGCATTGCGTGACCGTATCGGTGACAAGGTGTTCGCCGAGGAATTCCGCCGTGCCAAGCGGCAGAACAAGAAGCGGCTGGCCGCCTATATCGCCCGGCACCTGCGCATCGATGTCGATGTCGACAGCCTGTTCGACGTGCAGGTGAAGCGCATCCATGAATATAAGCGCCAGTTGCTGAACCTGTTGCAGACGGTGGCGCTCTATAATGACATCCGCGACAACCCGACCCGCGATGTCGTGCCCGTCACCAAGATCCTGGCCGGCAAGGCCGCACCCGCCTATCACCAGGCCAAGCTGATCATCAAGCTGGCCAACGACATCGCCCAGGTGGTCAACAACGACCCGGCCGTGCGCAACCGGCTGAAGCTGGTGATGCTGCCCAACTATAATGTCAGCCAGGCGGAGATCATCATGCCCGCCGCCGATCTGTCGGAGCAGATTTCAACGGCGGGGATGGAAGCGTCGGGCACCGGCAACATGAAGCTGGCGCTGAACGGCGCCCTGACCATCGGTACGCTGGACGGGGCGAATGTTGAGATGCGGGACCATGTCGGGGCCGACAATATCTTCATTTTCGGCCTGAATGTGGCGGAGGTCCAGGATCTGCGCGAAGGCGGGGCCTTCGACCCGCGCCAGGTGGTGGGTGCCAACCCGCATCTGAAGCGCGCCCTGGACATGATCGGCGGCGGCGCCTTCAGCCCCGACGATCCCGGCCGCTTCCGGCCTATCGTCGATGCGCTGCTGCATGGCGACCATTTCCTGGTCACCGCCGATTTCGAGGATTATCGCAACACCCACGCCGCCGCCGTCTCGCTCTACCGCGACCGCGACGAATGGACGGCCAAGGCGATCTTGAACACCGCCGGCATGGGCTGGTTCTCGTCCGACCGCACCATCCTGGATTATGCGCGGGAAATCTGGGGCGTGTCACCGGTACAGCCGCTGGCGGGGGAGGCGGACTGATCCGCGCAGCCGCTTGTGTCGCGGCCCCCGTCTTCGGCAATCAGTTTCTGCGCTTCAAGCGGGTGCCCGTCTCCGGCCGCTCATTTTCATACTGGTAGCTGAGCAATTGACGGCGGGTGATCAGCTCTCCCGCGCTGCCGATGGGCGCCGACGGCTGGAACCGCCATTCACGGATGGCGTCGGCAGCGATGAAGGCAAATTGCGGGTTACCCGACTTTTCCAGGATACGGGTTTCCTTCACCTTGCCATCGGCGGTCGATATTGTGAACTCGATCATAGCAGCACCGGACAGGGACAGTTCGGCGCCACCGGGCATGCGCGGCGCCTCCTGGAACAGGGGCTTTGCCTCTCCCTGCTCGACCGGCAGGCCGCGCGTCGCCTCTACCATCCGGTCTTCACGCACCTGATCGCGGTTCCTATGTGCGATATAGGCCAGCATGCCGTATGTGGATCGCAGGATGGCGCCGATACCGGCCTGCGACCGGTTTGGCTCTGCCCGTTCGGCAATCGACAGGAACAGCGGTTCCGCATCGTCATAGCGGTCGGTCTCAAGTGTCAGCAGCGCCTGCTCATATTCCACCATCAGGCGGATGCCATTGTCCGGTGCCAGCTTGGCCACGATGTCGCTGGCGCGGTCCAGATATTTGCGGGTGACCACAATGTCCTGGACCTGCTTGATACTGCGCGCCTGGTCCAGAAGGGCGGTGACCAGTCCCAGGGAATCCCCGCCATAATTCTTCTCGTTCAGGGCGATGACACGGTCCTGGGTGGCGCGCGCAGCCGGAAAATCCCCCGCGCTTGAGAACGCGGCCGCCAGCTGCACATACAGGCTGATCATTGTCGCGTCATCTTCGGTGACATGCCGCCCCAGGGCCGTGATGGAATTGCGGACGACGGTCGGCGTGCCTGAGGGTCGTTCCATCTGCAGGAAGATATCAATGGCGTTCAACAGCAGCCGTTCATGGCTGGTCGCCTTGTAGGTCGGCGATTGCTCGTAAATCTCGGTTGCCTGCCAAGCCAGATCGAAGGCTTCCTGCAGCTTGCCCTCATTCATCTTGGCCACCGAGGCCTTGTTGGCTTCCTGCCAGGTCAGGGCGGATGCCGGCGCCGCGCACAGAAGAAGACAGACGGCCAGACTTGCTATGCGCATGGAAAACCTCAAAGCGATATCACCTGGATATAGTATCGCTTCAAGGGTGAGCCATACAATAAATTTTGCACTGAAAGTAGCATGCAATTGCATGCGGCTCCCGTGCCGGTATCAGCTGGCGGCGGTGCTCACGCTCTGCCGCACGGTGAACAGGGAACCGGCGGTTCCCTTCTCAGCCGTGGGCTGGAAACGCCAATTGAGGGCTGACCGGCTCATCAGCGCGGCATATTTCGGATCGCCAGCACTTTCCAGCACCCGCACTTCCTTGACCTTGCCATCGGCGGTGGAGACGCGCAGTTCCATGGTGGCGGAACCGGAGATGGAGCCGTCACTGGTATCGGGTATCGACCGGAACAGCGGCCGTGACCCGTCGGCATGCTGGGGCAGGCCACGGGTGGCCTCCACCATCTGGTCCTCGGTCTGCGGGTCGCCCTGGCGTTGGGCGATGAAGGCCAGCATGCCATATCCGTCACGAGCCAGACTGCGCACGGCCACATTCTGCGAGGCGCGGGCCTGACGCACGATGGTGCGGAACTGGGCGGCGGCGGCACTGTCGCGTCCGGCATTGATGGCAGCCATCGCCTGCTCGAACTCCACCTGCAGGCGGATCGGGTGATCGGCGGCCAGGCCCTTGGTCAGGCCATCGATCCGATCCAGGTAACGCTGGGCGGTGACGGGATCACGGGCGGCCTTGGCGGTGCGCACCAGTTCCAGCTGGGCAGTGACGCTACCCACACTGTCTGCGCCGAAATTCTTCTCATAGAGGCCGGCCACGCGCTCATAGACGATCTTGGCTTCGGTCGCGTCGCCAATGGCCAGATAGGCCTTGGCCAACTGTTCGTTCAGCGCGATGGTTTCCGGCGCGTCGGCGGGCACGTGCCGGCCGATGGCCACCAGCGCCTTTTGCAGGATCTCCGGCGTCCTGGCCGGATTCTGGATCTGCAGGAAGATGTCCGCCGCGTTCAGCAGCAGACGTTCATGATTGCCCGCCTTGTAATTGGGCGCCTTCTCATACAGTTCCGCCGCCTGCCAGGCCAAGTCGAAGGCCGGTTGCAGCTTGCCTTCCACCATCAACGCCACAGAAGCCTTGTTGGCCTCTTGCCAAGTGCCTGCCGCCTGTACTGGTGCAGCCAGCAATAGTGCGCAAGCGGCGGCAGGAATTAATTTCGTTGCAAACATGCAACCTCCGGCGAATATATAGTAAAACCTGAATGTAATTTACGCCCGTTCGCTTCCTGGCTCAAGCCGCTAAAGTGGCGCCAATGGATTGTGGCTAGGTGGACCGACCTGCGCCCGGCGCTGCCCAGACCTGTGGCGGGGCCGGAACGATTTCGCTGGTGCGAAGAGGAGGGCGCCTGCATATTCCGGTCCGTACCGAGTGGCTGTGGGGCCCCCGGCGGTTATCCATGCCGCCATCAAGATACGCCCCGAATGATGAATGTCGGGTCGTGTCGCTGCCCATCTCCTTGATGGTGCCGCCCTTCGCTTTCCGAACAAATCGAGCCGCTCCAGCGCAACCGTCGGCGACGGGATGATCCCGCCGTCCGTCACCCCTTGCGCTCTTTCGCGACCGGACCTTCATGAAGGTCCGGCGTTGGCGGAGCGTCTGGTTTGTTCCAAGAAAGCACATTCCTTGAGCATCACCTTTTCCGATCTCGCCCTTCCCGCCCCGCTGATGCAGGCTGTTGCCGAGCTGGGCTATGTCAATCCCACCCCGATCCAGGCCCAAGCCATTCCGGCCGCCTTGGCCGGCCAGGATGTCGTGGCGTCGGCCAATACCGGCACCGGCAAGACCGCGGCCTTCGTGCTGCCGGCCCTGGCCCGCATCGGCGCATCGGAGCGTCAGGCCGGTTCCTGGGGCCCGCGCGTTCTGGTGCTGACCCCGACCCGTGAATTGGCCACCCAGGTCCTGGATCAGGTGCGCCTCTTGTCCAAGTTCGGCCGCATCCAGACCGGTTCGGTGCTGGGCGGCATGCCCTATCGCGCCCAGATCGAGATGCTGCGCCGCCGCGCCGACCTGATCGTCGCCACGCCGGGCCGCCTGATCGACCATCTGGAGAATGGCAAGGTCGATCTCTCCTGTGTCGAGATGCTGGTGCTGGACGAGGCCGACCGCATGCTGGACATGGGCTTCCGCGACGCGGTGGAGCAGATCTCCGGTGCCTGCCCGGCCGACCGCCAGACGCTTTTGTTCACCGCCACGCTGGACCGCACGGCGGAAAAGCTGGCCGCCAGCCTGACCAAGAACCCGGTCCGCGTCGATGTCGCCGGCAAGGCCGTGACCAACGATTCCATCGAACAGCGCTGGCTACGCGCCGACGGGCTGGATCACAAGCACAAGCTGCTGATGCGCCTGCTGGAAGATGAAGCCTTCAGCAAGGGCATCGTCTTCATGGCCACCAAGCTGGATTGCGACCGGATGGCCGATCAGCTGTCCGAGCAGGGCCAGCGCGCCATGCCGCTGCATGGCGACATGCAGCAGCGCGAGCGTAACCGCGTGGTGCAGTGGCTGCGCGACGGCCGCATCAATGTGCTGGTCGCCACCGATGTCGCCGCCCGCGGCATCGACATTTCCGACCTGTCCCACGTGATCAATTTCGACCTGCCGCGCGTGGCGGAAGATTATGTGCACCGGATCGGCCGCACCGGCCGCGCCGGCGCCACCGGCATCTCCTACAGCCTGTTCACCCGCCATGACCGCAACCTGGTCCGCGCCATCGAGCAGTACACGGGCCAGCCACACATGCAGAGCACCCTGCCGGGCCTGGAGCCGATGCCCGAGCCGGAGCGCAGCAAGTTCCGTCCCGCCGGCGGCGGCGGCAAGCCGTTCGGCACCAAGAGCAACTATGCCGGCAAGCCCTATGGCAACAAGGGCGGCTATGGCGGCCAGCGCCGTGAGGGTGGTGGTTACCAGGGCGGCGGCGGCTACCAGGGTGGTGGCGAGCGTCGCGAGGGTGGATTCCAGGGCGAGCATCGTGAAGGCGCTTCCCAGGGCGAGCGTCTGGGCGGCTGGCAGGGCGAAGGCCAGAGCCAGGGTGGCGAGCGTCCGCAGCGCGCCTGGACCCCGGATGCCAGCCCGGCCGCTGGTGACGGTTTCGGCGGTGAACGCCGCGGCCCGCACCCGCACAAGGCCAACCCGTACAAGCCGCATGCCGGCAAGGGCCGTCCGCACGGCCATGGCGGTGAAGGCCGCGCCGACTTCCGCGGCGATGCCCAGCCCGCCGGCGAAGGCCGTCGTGAGTTCCGGGGCGAGCGCCGGGCCGAAGGCCGCGAGGGCGGTGCCGCCGCCCCGCAGCGCCGGCCGTTCCGTCAGCCGGGCTGACGGTTGACATCCAAGCCCCTCTCCCGCCGCTGGCCGGGGGAGGGGCTTTTTCATTTCAAGTTTCCATCGGCTTCCGCTAATCCACCAACGCCAAGAGCCGATCCGTCTGAGAGTAGCGTCCATGCCCGACAATATCCTTGAGACGGAAGTCTCCAAGCGCCGTACCTTCGCCATCATCGCGCATCCCGACGCGGGTAAGACGACGCTGACGGAGAAGCTGCTGCTGTTCGGCGGTGCCATCCAGATGGCGGGCGCGGTGAAGGCGCGGGGCGAGCAGCGGCGGGCCCGGTCGGACTGGATGAAGGTGGAGCGGGAGCGCGGGATTTCCGTCACCGCATCGGTGATGAATTTCGATTATGCCGACCGCACCTTCAACTTGGTCGATACGCCGGGCCACGAGGACTTTTCCGAAGACACCTATCGCACGCTGACCGCCGTGGACAGCGCCGTCATGGTCATCGACGCCGCCAAGGGCATCGAGGCGCAGACGCGCAAGCTGTTCGAGGTGTGCCGCATGCGCGACGTGCCCATCATCACCTTCATCAACAAGATGGACCGCGAGGCCCGCGATCCGTTCGAGCTGATGGACGAGGTGGAGCGCGACCTGCAGCTGGAAGTGACGCCCGCTTCCTGGCCCATCGGGTCGGGATCGGATTTCCGTGGCTGCTATGACCTGATCCGCGACCGGCTGATCCTGATGGACCGCAAGTCGGGGGATGTGGCGACCGACGGCATCGAATGCAACGGCGTCGACGATCCCAGGATCGACCAGATGATCCCCGCCGATCAGGCCGCCAAGCTGCGCGAAGACGTGGCCATGGTGCGGGAACTGTGCCCGCCCTTCAGCCTGGAAACCTATCGCGAAGGCCACCAGACGCCGGTGTTCTTTGGTTCCGCCATCAATAATTTCGGCGTGCGCGAGTTGCTGCTGGGCCTGGCCGAATATGCGCCGCCGCCGCGCCCGCAGAAGGCCGACAGCCGCGAAGTGGAGCCTGATGAGAGCAAGGTCACCGGCTTCGTGTTCAAGGTCCAGGCCAACATGGACCCCAACCACCGCGACCGTATCGCCTTCTTCCGCCTGTGTTCCGGCCATTTCAAGCGTGGCACCAAGCTGAAGCACATGCGCAGCGGCAAGATCCTGGCCGTGAACAATGCCGTGCTGTTTCTGGCGCGCGACCGCGAGCTGGCCGAGGATGCGTTCCCCGGCGATATCATCGGCATCCCCAACCACGGCACCCTGCGCATCGGCGACACGCTGACTGAGGGCGAGGAACTGCGTTACACGGGCGTGCCCAGCTTCGCGCCGGAACTGCTGCAGCGCGTGCGCCTGGATGATCCGATGAAGGTGAAGCATCTGCGCAAGGCGCTGGAGCATTTCGCCGAAGAAGGCGCCTCCCAGGTGTTCAAACCCGTGGTCGGTGCCGACTGGGTGGTGGGCGTGGTCGGACAGCTGCAGTTCGAGGTGCTGGCGTCGCGTATTGAGGCGGAGTACGGCATGAAGGCGCGGTTTGAGACCGCCGGCTATGATGCCGCCCGCTGGGTGGAAAGCGACGATCCGGTGGTGCTGAAGGCCTTCATCGACAGCCGCCGTGCCGACATCGCCGAGGATCATGACGGGGCCCTGGTCTATCTGGCCCGCAATGGCTGGCAGCTGAACCGCGCGCAGGAGGATTTCCCCGCATTGCGGTTCCTGAAGACGCGTGAGCAGAACAAGAGCGTGACGACGGCGGCGGCCTGATCACTGTCTCAGCCCAGCTCGAATGTCGTGATGCCGTAGAGACGATCCATGGGAAGCATCGGGGCCGGCCCGCGATACATGCGGGCCGTTTCGAAGACCGGTGACAATCCATAGCGCTCGCCCAGGGCCTGCGCTTGCGCATTGATGCCGGGCGGGTCGAGGATGATTGTCCCCCCTGGCACGGTCGCCGCAAGAGCGCGAAACAGCAGATCGGCACCTGCCGCGTCATCGGCGAACAGCGGGCCGATCTTGTGTCCCTCCCGGCAGGGGCGGATCACCCCATATCCGGTCAGCCGTCCATCGTCGATCATGGCATATCCCTGGCGCCGCTCCCCGCCCAGCCATTCGCGAAGGAAGGCGGTACGGTCATCAGCAAAGAAGGGCCGATCATAGGCGATAATGGCATCCAGCAGATCGGAGCCAATCCGGCGCAACCGCCCATCCATTGGTCGCGGGACCGTCAGCCGGCCGGCGACACGGACATTGGCATGGGCATAGGTGAAGCCGGATTTGCGGTAATTATCCTGCTGGGCGACCACGCCATCCAGCCCGACAACCCGTCTGTCCAGGCGTGCCATCCCGGCCTGCCAAGTGCGCCAACCGTGACCCTGGCCCCGAAATTCGGGTGCGCAGATGTAAAAGCCGAGAAAGCCGAAGCCTGATCCATAGCGGACCACGGAAATGCAGGTGACCGGCCGGTCACCCAGCCAGCCGATGAGGAATCCCTCCGGATCGGCCGCCATGAACGGGCCGGCGTCATCCAGGCCGGGATTCCACCCTTCCGCCGCCGCCCATTCGATCATCCGGTCAAGTCCGGCGCGATCCGCCGTGGCGATCCGCAAGGTCTGGCTATCGGTCATCACCCTTGTCCTTCCGATAAGGCTTTGGCGCGGGTGCCATCCGCACCTGGGGTGCGGATGATTCCGGCCTTTGCCCGTTATTGGCAAGGGCTTGTTCGCCATGGCGATGGCGGCGGCGGGTTCAGATGACGCCCATCAGGTAAAGGATGATGATGATGGGCAGGGGAATGCCTAGGGCCCAAAGAAGAATGCCGCGCATGTCGTTCCTCCGTCGATAGTGGCGGTTTCACTATCGGGAACGCGTCTGCGGGGCCGGAAGTTCCGTGCCTACTTGGCGTCGCGCGGCTTCCACGCCTTGGCCAGCGCCACGAACCCCGCCACGTCGATCTCTTCCGCCCGTGCCGTTGGGGCAATCCCGACCGACAGCAGCAGAGGCTCCGGTTCCTTCATCACCGATTTCAGGCTGGCGCGCAGCATCTTGCGCCGCTGGCCGAAGGCGGCCCCGACCAGCGCCTCCATGGTGGCGAAGTCGGGATCGTCGGCCGGGCGGTCGCGCGGGGTCAGATGCACGACGGCGCTGTCCACCTTGGGCGGCGGGGTGAAGGCGCGGGCCGGCAGGTCGTAGAGATTGCGGCAATGGGCCAGCCACTGCGCCATCACCGACAGGCGGCCATAGGCGTCGGTGCGGGTGCCGGCCACGATGCGGTCGGCCACTTCCTTCTGGAACATCAAGGTCAGCGACCGGTATTCCCCGATCCGCTTCAACCAGCCGATCAGCAGCGGCGTGCCGACATTATAGGGCAGGTTGGAGACCACGGCGCGCGGGGCCGGGACCAGATCGACGGGATCGACGGTCAGGGCGTCGGCCTGCACCAGCGTCATGCGCCCCGCCGACGCCGCCACCACATCGGCCAAGGCGGCGGCGAAGCGCGTGTCGCGCTCCACGGCGGTAATGCTGGCGGCCGGGCTTTCCACCAGGGCACGGGTCAGGCCGCCGGGGCCGGGCCCGACCTCCACAATGTTCACGCCGGTGAAATCGCCCGCCTCGCGCACGATGCGGCGGGTGACGTTCAGATCCAGCAGGAAATGCTGCCCGAACGCCTTCTTGGCGGCCAGCTCATGCGTGGCGATCACGTCGCGCAGCGGCGGCAGGTGGGACAGGTCGCGGCCGTCACTCATGGGAAACACTCATGTGCCGGCGGGCGGCGATGCGGGAGGCGGCATGCAGCGCCGCGATCAGGCTGGAGGCATTGGCCGCACCAGTCCCTGCCAGCGACAGGGCCGTGCCATGGTCGGGAGAGGTGCGCACGAAGGGCAGGCCCAGGGTGATATTGACGCCCGTGTCAAAATCCAGGGTCTTCAGCGGGATCAGCCCCTGGTCATGATACATGCAGACCACCGCGTCATAGCGGGCCCGCGCCCCGGCATGGAACAAAGTGTCGGCGGGGAAGGGGCCGGCGGCGTCGATGCCGGCGGCCTGCAGCACGGCCACGGCCGGGGCGATCAATTCGATCTCCTCCCGCCCCATGGCCCCACCTTCGCCGGCGTGCGGGTTCAGCGCCGCCACGGCCAGGCGCGGGGCGGCAATGCCGAAGTCACGCCGCAGGGCGGCATGCGTGACGCGGGCGACATGCAGGATGGCATCCGACGTCAGATGTTGCGCCACATCCTTCACCGCCAGATGGATGGTGACCAGCACCACACGCAGGCCGCCGCCTTCCAGCAGCATCACGGTACCGTCATCGGGCAGGCCGGCCAGATGCGCCAGATATTCCGTATGGCCGGGCCAGCGGAAGCCGCAGGCATAGAGCGCACTTTTCTGGATCGGGTTGGTGACGACGCCCGATAGTTTGCCGGCATTCGACAGGGCCACGGCCCGGTCGATGGCCGCAATCACGGCCGGACCATTGGCCGGATCGGGCTGGCCATAGGTGACGGGGGCGGGCAGGGGGACGGGAAGGATGGGCAGGGCATCGGCGAACAGGGCCGCGACGCGGTCCAGTTCATCCTCTCCGATCACCGCCATCGGCACGTCCAGCCCCAGGCGGGCGGCCAGTGCCTGGATACGGTCGGGGTTGTCCAGCAAGACGAAGGGCGGCAAACCTGCCGCCCCGCGTTCCATCCAGGCCTTCAGGGCGATGTCGCCACCGATGCCCGCCGGTTCCCCCATGGTCAGGCCCAGTGGTGCCGCCATGGTGTCACATCCGGGTTTCGATGGTGGCGTTGCGGCGCAGGTCGCGCAGATAGCGGCGCTGCTGCAAATCCATGCGTTCCTGGAACAGGGCGCCGCGCACCTGGTCGGGCGGCGGCAGGCTGCCCTCCGGCACGATGCGGTCGCAGACCATCAGCAGCATGGCGCCGCGATCGGTCATCATCGGGGCCGTGGCCTGACCCACGCCCAGGGCGCCGACCAGCTGGCCGATCTGTTCGGGAATGTCGCCCAGGCGGCTCAGCGGCTGGGTGAAAATCTGCGATCCGGGAACCTGCTGCGTGGCCTGTTCCAGCGCCTCACAGCCCTTGGCCTGTTCGCCCACCTGCTTGGCGGCGTTGAACGCCGCCTCCTGCTGGCCATCGTTGGCGAACGGCACCACGAACTGGCGGATGGAGATCTGGATGTTCTTGGGATCACCGGCCGCCACGATGCGCTGGTCACGCAGCCACAGGATATGATAGCCGGCAGCGCCGCGGATGGGGCGGGAGAACTGGCCCTTCTGCATCTGCTGCAGGGAGCGGTCCAGGTTTTCCTCCAACTGGCCCTGCTGGATCCAGCCCAGGTCGCCGCCATTGGCGGCACCGGCCGACTGCGAGAACTGGCGCGCGACCGCGTTGAAGTTCGCCCCCCGGCCGATCTGTTCCACCAGACGCTCGCCCAGGTTCTGTACCTCAGCTTCGTTGGTGTTGTTGTCGACAGCCAGGAAGATCTCCGCCACCTGGTATTCCGGCTTGCCGGCATTGGCGCGGATACGCTCGATATAGGCGTTCACCTCGCTGTCAGGCACGGTCACCTGCTGGCGCACAACACGCTGCACGACCTTGCTCCAGGCGATCTGGGCCAGCATCTGCTGGCGCATGGTGGTCCAGGGCACACCGGCCTGGGCCAAGGCGGCCTTCAACTGCTCGATATCCATGCGGTTGCGCTGGGCGGCGGCCTCCAGATCCTCCGTCAGCTCATCCTCGGTGACGGTCAGGTTGCGCTCCCGCGCCTCCTGTATCTGCAGGGATTCGTCCGTCAGCAGGCGGATGACCTGCGGCAGCAGGCGCTGGCGGGTTTCCGCATTGTCGGGCAGACCCGAGGAGACGATGGCCAGCTGCATGCGGCCCTCCACATCGGCCACCGTGATCGGTTCCTCGTTCACGATGGCGGCGATGCGGCCCAGCTGGCCCTGCGCGCCACCGGCGACCTGCGCGAAGGCGGGGCCGGAAGAGAGGGCGATGGACAGGGCGGTCGCACCCAGCAGGGCTTTACGCACGAGGCTATTCATGGTCGGTCGGGTCACATTCTGCATCATGGCGCGTTCTTATAGAGGCTCAGGAGCTGAAACGCAAAGCGTACCGCTGCTCATCCGTCCTCGGTGTGCAGCAAGGCTGCCACGGACAGCATCACCGTCACCCCCGCCGGCGCCCAGGCGGCCAGCAGCACGGGTACGGAACCCGACATGCCCAGCGCCATGATCACGTCCTTGACGATGAACAGCACCAGGGCCGTGACAATGCCCGCCCCCACCAGTGCCAGCGTGCCGCCGCCGCGCATCTGGCGCAAGGAGAAGGCGGCGGCCAACAGCACCATGGCGGCATAAAGGAAAGGCTGGGCCAGCAGCGTATGCCAGTGCAGCTTGTGCCGCACCGGCGACAGGCCGGTCAGTTCCAGGGTGCGGATGAAATTGGGCAGTTCCCAGAAGGACAGCGTATCCGGGCTGGCGAAACTGTCCTGGATGCGCTGTTCGGTCAGGTCGGTGGGCAGCTGGTAGCGGGCCAGGAACTGCGCCGGCTCCCCCGGCTTGTTGTACCAGACTTCCGACAGGTTCCAGAAACCCGGCACCAGTTCCGCCGACATCGCGTCCAGCCGGGCCGACAGGCGCTGTTGCGGCGTGGAGAGCAGCACCATGACCCGGCGCATCTCCAGCGTGCCGGGTACCACCGACTCCGCATGGATGCGATAGGCCCCCTCCGGCGTCAGCTGGGTCAGCCAGATGCCGGACCGGCCGATATCCAAGGACGAGGTCTGGCCGCGCAGATACCGGTTTTCCATCCGCTCATAGCGGGTCAGCATGGCCGCGAAGATCGGGTTCAGCACGGTGACCAGCACGACGCCGATAATGGCGGCCCAGGCCAGGACGGGGCCGGTGAACTGCCAGACGCTGATGCCGCTGGCCCGCGCCACCACCAGCTCATGCGTGCGGGTCAGGCGCCAGAATGTGTACATGGCGGCGAACAGCACCACGAACGGGAACACTTCCTGCCCGATCTCCGGCAGTTTCAGCAGGCCCATGGTGACGATGATATCGAACGTCGCCTCCGGCCGGTTGGCCGACCGGCGCAGCAGTTCCACCGTGTCCAGCAGATAGACCAGGGCCAGCAGCGACGACAGGCCCGCCGCGAACCACAGCAGGAACTGCCGGCCGATATAAAGTGCCAAGGTGGAGGACAGGCGCATGGCGTCAGATCCCCCCCATCACAGGCCGGTGCGCGCCCTCGCGCCGCAGGTACCAGAGGCCCAGCGGTACGGGCGCCAGCACAAAAATATACAACAGGACGGCCAGCACCGGCACCTTGCCGATCAGGCTGACGATGCCCAGGAAGGCGCTTTGCAGCACCAGGGCGCCGATGGCGGCAACCGTGATGCGCCTTCCATGCCCCCGGCGGGAGAATTCGCCCGGCAGCAGGGCCGCCAGCGCGATGATGGCGAAAGACAGCACCAGGAAGGGCGAGGCCAGCCGGTTATGCAGCTCCGCCCGCAGGCGGCCGGCGAAGCGCTTGTCCGTGGGGTCGTCGGCGTTGGGTGTCCAGAGCTGATCCAGGCTGCGTTCGCGCGGCTCCACCCAGCGGTTGGGCAATTCCCGACGCAGCGACTGCAAATCCACGGCATAGCGTTCAAATTCCAGCCATTCGGTGCGACCCGTGGCCTGGGTGAACTTGCTCTGCGTGCCATCATGCACCAGGACGCGCGGCACGCCCTCGGCATCGGTCAGGGTGCCGCTGGTCGCCGCGATGGTGGTGGTGACACCCTCGGTACGCGCATCATGGATCAGGATGTCGATCAGCGTGCCGTCGGCCAGCCGGTCGCGAACATAGAGGGTCAGCTTGTCCGACAGCTCATTGAACGTCCCCTCGCGCAGCAGCGCCGCCGACATGTCGCTGCGCACCGATTGGCGCATGGTCACCAGGCTGCGCTGTGCAGCCGGCCCCAGATAGACCGACAGCAGGAAGCTCAGCAATGTGGCCGCCGCCGCCAGGATCAGCACCGGCCTTGCCAGCGCCATCGGCCCCAGGCCGGCGGCGCGCATCACCACCAGCTCGCTGTCCTGGGTCAGGCGGTTATAGGTGAACAGCACAGCGGTCAGCACGCCGAACGGCAGCACGATGGGCAGGAAGGTGGGGAAGGACAGGATGGCCAGCTGCGCGAAGGCGCCCAGCCCGGCCCCCCCCTCCACCACCAGTTCCACCAGCCGCAGCGACTGGGTCAGCCAGATGGCAGCCGACAGCGCGCCCGTCACCACGACCGTGGCCAGGACAAGATTGCGCAGAAGGTAGCGGTTGATCTGAGACATCATTTCCCGAAGCGGCCGGCCCATCGCCGACCAGTATCGCACCCAAGCACGTACCGCGTGATTGCGTCCTGTTCGTGGCGGACCGACAGATTTTGGCCCAGGGTGACCTTGACATGGGTACGTGGCTGTTCTTTATCGACTCCTTGCCATGCACACAACTGCCGGCGCCATCGCGACGCCGGTTCAACGACACAAGAGAGCCCCGGAATGAAAATCGCCTTCGCTTCGCCCGGTACGCCGAAATCCGGCATCCTGGCCGTCACCGTCGCCGCCGACCGCACGCTGGGCGCGCTGGGCCGTGATCTGGACCAGAAGACCGGCGGCCAGCTGACCCGCGCCATGGAGCAGGGCCGCTTCAAGGGCAAGGCGGAAGAGGTGTTGAACCTCATCGCCCCGCCGGGCCTGGACATTTCTCGCCTGATTCTGGTCGGCATCGGTGCGCCGGGGGAATTCGACGCCAATGGTGCCGCCAATGCCGGTGCCGCTGCCTATGCCGCCGCCCAGAGCACGGGTGAGGCCGATCTGGCCGTGGCGCTGGACGCCCATGACGGCATCGCCGGCGAGGCGGGTGAGCTGGCGGCCGAAGCCGCCTTCGGCGCCGTCCTGCGCTCCTACCGCTTCGACAAGTACCGGACCACGCTTGCCGACGACAAGAAGCCGTCGGTAAAGAAGGTCACCATCCAGACCGAGGGGGCCAAAGCCGCCAAGAAGGTCTGGGAGAAGCTGGAAAAGGTGGCCGAGGGCATCTTCGTGACCCGCGACGTGGTGTCCGAGCCGCCCAACGTCATCTATCCGGAGACGCTGGCCGACCGCTGCGTCGAATTGTCCAAGCTGGGCCTTGAGGTCGATGTGCTGGACGAGAAGAAGATGAAGAAGCTGGGCATGGGCGCGCTGCTGGGCGTGGGCCAGGGCTCCATCCGTCCGCCACGCCTGGTCGTCATGACCTGGAACGGTGGCGAGAAGGGTGAGGCGCCGGTGGCCTTCGTGGGCAAGGGCATCACCTTCGACACCGGCGGCATCTCCATCAAGCCGGCCGCCAATATGGACGACATGAAGTGGGACATGGGCGGTTCCGGCACCGTCATCGGCCTGATGGCCGTGCTGGCCGGCCGCAAGGCCAAGGTCAATGCCGTCGGCGTCGTGGCCCTGGCCGAGAACATGCCCGACGGCAATGCCCAGCGCCCGGGCGACATCGTCTCCACCATGTCGGGCCAGACGATCGAGGTGCTGAACACCGACGCCGAGGGCCGCCTGGTACTGGCCGATGCACTCTGGTACTGCCAGGACCAGTTCAAGCCGAAATTCATGGTCGATCTGGCCACCCTGACCGGTGCCGTCATCGTCAGCCTGGGCAATGAATATGCCGGCCTGTTCTCCAACGATGACGATCTGGCTGCCAAGCTGACGGACGCCGGGTTGAAGACGGGCGAAAAGCTGTGGCGCCTGCCGCTGTCGCCCGCCTATGACAAGGACATCGACAGCGATGTGGCCGATGTGAAGAATATCGGCCGCCCGGGCAATGCCGGCTCCATCATCGGGGGGCAGTTCCTGCAGCGCTTCGTGAACAAGGTGCCGTGGGCGCATCTGGACATCGCCGGCACCGCCTGGTCCCGCGCTGACAAGGGCATCGTGCCCAAGGGTGCCACGGCGTTTGGCGTGCGCCTGCTGGATAAGCTGGTCGCCACGCATTACGAAGGCTGATCAAAGGCAAGGGGGCCGGCTTGAACGCCGGCCCCCCTCTACCAAATATTTTGTGACTTGACGGAGATCGGTTCCATGCGTCGCCCGACCCTCGCCCTTTGCCTCGCCCTGCTGGCGGCCCCGCTGTCCCTGGCGCCCGCCCTGCCGGCGCTGGCGCAGTTGGGGGTGGAACCCAACCGGCAGATGAAGGGCGTGCTGCCCGACGATCCCGACGGCTGGAAGATGAGCGATATCCGCGTCGCCGGGGGGGCGCTGCCGATGTATTCGGTGGCCACGGCCGAGGCCAGCTATCGCAAGGGCACGATTGAGGTGGTGGTGGGTGCCGCCCGCAGCCCGACGCTGTTCAAGGCCGTCATGGGCTCGATCACCGTGCCCGGCACCCTGCCGCCCAATGGCAAGGTGGAGGTGGTGAGCGGCAAGAAGGCCATCGTCACCGCCTGGCCGGAAGCCAAGCTGCCGCTCTACCAGATCCAGATCCCCGTGGGCGTGGATGGTATCGTCATGCTGACCACCCGCACCGGTAACCTGGACGATCTGCGCGCCATGGCCAAGGAAGTGGATTTCGATCCGTTCCCGATCCGGTGAGGGGGAGGCAGAGCGCATTGACGCTCAGCGAAAGCCCCTCTGCCGCTCACAAATTCTCGTCAATCAGCTTGAAGGTGCTGCCCGGGGTGCCGGTGACCCTGATGGCGCATTGACCCCAGCTTGCCGGTATGGTCAGGGTTACGTCCGCCTGGGCCTTGATCTTGAAGGTTTTATGGGGGCAATAACCCTCCACCTGATCAAGCGCCCCCTCAATCCCGGTCAGGGACACGGTTCGCCGGACGGGGAAATAATCCCAGGTCAGACGTGCGCTGGGACAGATGATCCCCCGGCACTCCGCCGGGATTCGGCCGACAATCATCATCGGCTGATCAGACGCGGCGATGGATTTCAGCTTTTCCAGCGCCGCGATCAGTTTGTCATCCCCCGGTCGCTTACCCAGATCCTTGAAATGGGGCAGGGTCCATAAGGCGCTGTTGAGCAGCCCGTGCTTCAGCTCCAGTTGTAGCTGCATGCGCAGATACCGACCATATTCCTCCGGATCGAGATATTTATTGCTGCTGCTGAGCTGCCATAGATACAGCAAGGCGATATCGGTCCTGTCGCGCAACACCATGATCGTGGCCCGACGCAACAGGACATGCACAAACTCATAGATCAGTTTTGCATCCCGTTCGATGGCGTCCAGGGCCGCATCCGCCTCTTCCAGCCTGCCCTGCTGGATCATGTCGTTCACGTCCAGAAGGCGGGTGCGAATGCCCCGACCGGCGCCGGGCGTCATTTGCATCTGATAATGAAAGCGCTGCACAATATTCTGGATATCGACAGGGTTGCCATTCTCCATCACGGGCTTGAACCGGCAGTTTTTCAACCAGTGCGTCGCCTGTTCGGCAAAGGCGGTGCGTCCCATCAAGGCTGACGGCTCAATATCGGCGACGGTCCCATCGGCCTTCACCGTAAAGCGCAGATCAACCCAGCCCTCGCGGTCCTTGTTATATTCTGATGTTGGATAGTTATTGGGAACGGCACAGCTATCCGGCTCCGGCAGTTCATAATTGCCTTGGACCAGACTTTGCGGATCGGCTTTGACGGGGATTGCGGACAACATCCAGGCTGCCGCCAGCATCGACAAGAATGGAACCGCGTTGACGCGCATGAATCGCCCCCACCATGACGCTGCACCGCAACATGGTAGGGGCTTCAATCCGGATTACAAGCAGGAGATGAAATTGGAGGCCAGTCTCATCCGTCCATTGCCCAGATAAACGGGTTACGTCTCCAGTGCCGCATCACGCGCCGCACGCTTCTTCTCGATGCGCCGGGCCATGAAGACCGACACCTCGTAGAGCAGCAGCAGCGGGACGGCCAGACCGATCTGGCTGATCACGTCAGGCGGGGTCAGGATGGCGGCGGCCACGAAGATGATGACGATAGCGTAGCGGCGCTTGGACGCCAGGCCATCGGCCGAAACCAGCCCGGCCCGCACCAGCAGGGTCAGCAGCACCGGCAGCTGAAACGCCAGACCGAAGGCGAAGATCATCGCCATGATCAGTGACAGATAGTCCGCCACACGGGTCTCCGCCTGCACGGCCAGCGTGGTCGCCGTCGCCTCCACCTCGAATCCTAGGAAGAACTTCAAGGCCATGGGCATGATGAAGAAATAGACCAGCGACGCGCCCAGCGCGAACAGCACGGGCGTGGCCACCAGGAAGGGCAGGAAGGCCTTGCGCTCATGCTTGTAAAGGCCGGGCGCCACGAACTTCCAGATCTGGGTGGCGATGATGGGGAAAGCCAGCATGGCGCCGGCCCAGAAGGCCACCTTCACCTGGGTCAGGAAGAATTCCTGCGGGGCGGTGAAGATCATCCGGCGTTCAGAGGCCTTGACGCCCAGCGCCTGCACCAGCGGATGCATCAGGAACTGGTAGATATGGTCGGCCACCGCGAAGCAGGCCAGGAAGGCGAGGATCAGGGCGCCCCCGCTCCACATCAGACGGTTGCGCAGCTCGATCAGATGTTCGAGCAGCGGCATCTTGCCTGAATCCAACTCATCCGGTTCGGTCGGTTCGCTCAAGGCGTCTGATCCTTGGTGGGTTCCGGGGGGGTGGCGGGTTCGGTGACCGTTGCCGGGGCGGGCAGGGGGGTGGCCGCACTGGCCAGATCGGCCACCGCTTCCCCGCTGACATCGGCGGCTGGCAGGGCCGGGCGCTCCTCCGCCTTGGCCTGCGTGCCGGTGTCGGCGGCGGTGGCGGACCCGGTGGCCGGCGTGGTGAAATCCTCCACCGCCAGGGTCCTGCGCACCTCGCCATCGGGATCGATGCTCTTTTCCAGCTCGTCCGTCAGGTTGAAGCTGCGGGCCTTCTGCACCTGCTCGCGCAGTTCGTCCAGCTCCGCCTGACGCACCATGTCATCGACGCTGTTTTGAAATTCCCGCGCCATCCCGCGGGCGCGCGCGACCCATTTGCCCATCGTGCTCAAGGCCTTGGGCAAATCCTTGGGGCCGATGACGATCAACGCCACCACCCCGATCACAAGCAGTTCGGACCAGCCGATATCAAACATGGTGCCTCAAGCCTTGGGCGCGTCGTCGGTCTTGGCGGGCGGGGCATCCTTGTCCGGCTGGGTGCCGTCCCGGGAACCGTCGGACAGGTTGGACTTGAAGCTGCGGATGCCCTTGCCCAGGTCCCCCATCACCTTCGGCAGCTTGCCTGCGCCGAAAATGACCAGGAGGATCACCAGGATCACCAGGATCTCCATCCACCCCAAACCACCCATTGCAATCACTCCGCCTGACTAAAGGGGCACCAATACCCATACCGCCGGAAAAGGCGCGGGATCATGGCAGAAAGCACCGGGGGCCGCAATGCGGCCGGGTGTTACCGTTTTTCAAAGACGAAAGCCTGGCGTGGCTCCAGCGTCACGCTGACATGACTGCCATCGTCGGGCAGGAAATGGCCGGGCGCGCGGGCATGCAGATGATGCGGGACCCCGTCGCGGTCGGTGACGCGCAGATGCACCAGACTGGTGCGGCCCAGCAGGCGCGAGGCTTCCACCCGCGCCAGATTGGGCACGCCGGTCACGTCGCCATCGGCGGCCATGGTCAGGCGCAGGGCTTCCGGCCGGATCAGGACGTCCACCACGGTCCCTTCGGGCAGATGCGTGACGGTCAGGCAGCCGACGGGCGTATCGACGCGGCCATGGCGCACGACACCCGACAGGCTGTTCACCTCGCCGAAGAAGCTGGCGGCAAACGCGTCCACCGGCTTGGTATAGAGGGCGGTCGGTGATCCCAGCTGCACCAGATGCCCGTCGCGCAGCAGCGCGATGCGGTCGGCCAGGAACATCGCCTCTTCCGGATCGTGGGTGACGATCATGGTGGCGGCGCCGCTGCGCTTGAGCACATGCAAGGTCTCGTCGCGCACCGTCTCCCGCAACCGGGTGTCCAGGCCCGAGAAGGGTTCATCCAGCAGCAGAACCGCCGGGCGCGGCGCCATGGCGCGGGCCAGGGCCACACGCTGCTGCTGCCCGCCCGAGAGGGCATGCGGGAAGGACCGGGTGAACCCTTCCATACCCACCTGCTCCAATGCTGCCAGCGCGCGGGCATCGCGTTCGGCGGCAGGCAGGCGGTTCAGGCCGAAGCGCACATTGTCCAGCACGTTCAGGTGCGGGAACAGGGCGTAATCCTGGAACACCAGCCCGATTCCGCGCCGTTCCGGCGGCAGGGAGTTGCCGGGCCGGGCAATGGTCTGGCCGGCGATGGCGACGCTGCCATCCTGGATCGTCTCCAGACCGGCCGCCAGCCGCAGCAGCGTCGACTTGCCGCAACCCGACGGGCCCACCAGACAGACGATCTCCCCCGGCGCGATGGACAGGGATACGTCGGTCAGCGCGCGCTTGAGCCCGTAATGATGGCTGACCTTGTCCAGCGACAGGGACGGCAGGGGCAGGGGGGCACGCCGGGGGCCGGCCGCATCCAGCGGCTGTACCGGGGCACAGTCCAGGTCGGGCCGCAAAATCTCGCTGATCGTCGCATCCATCGCGGCCGACGCCTTCCACTTCATTCCGGGGTCCGGGAACCCCCAACAGGCTTCATACTTAGGATGCCGCCCCTGCCTTTGCAAACCGTTATTAACTGGAGGGCGGACATGCGGTCATCCGCACCGGCTCTTCCGCATCCGTGCCCAGCCAGTCATGCAGGAGAGCGCAGCGGTCGGCGGCGCAGAGCGTGTGATCACCGGTGAAGCGGCTGGCGGCCAGGGTCACATCCTTCAGAGAAGTGCCGGGACGGCTGACCCACCAGCCATCCACCAGCTTGGCGTCGGGACCGGGCTCCATGCCCACGCCGCTGCCCTTGACCAGGGAGCGTTCCAGCACCAGACCGTCCCTGGTCACCCGGAATTCCTCGCGCCATTCCACCTTCTCGATCGAATGGGTCCAGGACAGGGTGAAGCGGTCCGCCGGCACCCGCACCGGCGGTCGGTCACCCAGGGTCAGGCAGAGGGCCAGGACGGCGCCGGCCGGCATCAGGCGACGGCCAGCTTTCGGCCGCGCAGCACCTGCCGGGCCAGGAACAGGGCGGACAGGGCGAAGCCCGCCTCATCCGTCCAGGGCATGGCCAGGATCAGCAGCACGGCCGCGACGAAGCCCCAGGCCATCTCCCACAATCTCAGGGGTGTGCGGTAATAGCCGATGGTGACGATGCCCAGCATGCCAATTCCGACCAGCGCCTTGATCACCATGTAGATCGTGTCCAGCCAGTCGCCCGATTGCAGCATCAGCGCCGGGTCGAACACGGCCATGAAAGGCACCAGATACCCCGCCACACCGATGCGGGTGGCCAGCCAGGCGATCTCCATATGTCCGGCCCGCGCGATGGGCGATGCGGCCAGCGCCGCCAGCGCCACCGGCGGGGTCAGGTCGGCCATGATGCCGAAATAGAAACAGAACATATGGCTGACGATCAGCGGCACGCCCAGTTGTTGCAGCGCCGGGGCGGCGATGGAGGCGGTGATAATGTAATTGGCCGTGGTCGGCAGGCCGGTGCCCAGCACGATGCAGGCGATCATGGTCAGAAAAAGCGCCAGCAGCAGATTGCCGCCCGACAGGTTGACAATGATGCCGGCCAGGTCCGATGCCAGGCCGGTCAGGGTCAGCATGCCGATCAGGATGCCGACCAGGGCGCAGGCCACCCCCACCGCCACCGCCGCCCGCGCCCCGTCGGCCAGCGCCTCTGTCAATGCCACCAGCAGCGCCCGCCCCGATTTGAAGGCGAAGCAGGGCAGGACCAGCAGGGCGATAACCACCATGGCCATCTGCTCCGTCCGCAATCCCGCCTGGGACAGACCCCAGGCCCCCAGGCCCAGCCCCACCCAGAAGGCTACGCGCGCCGCCGTCCCGCCCAGCCGCGCCACCAGCAGCAGCCCGATCATCAGCACCACCGTGCCGGCAATGCCCACCACGCCCGCGAACAGGGGCGTGCGGCCCGACAGCAGCAGCGTGACCAGGGCCACCAAAGGCAGCAGCAGGTGCCAGCCCCGGCGCAGCGACGGCAGCAGCCGGGGACACTCGCTCTCCGGCAACCCATGCAGGCCGGCGCGTGCCGCCTCCAGATGCGCCATCCAATAGGCCGACACGAAATAGAGAATGGCCGGAATGGCGGCGGCCTTGCACACCTCCAGGTACGAGATGCCCAGCGTTTCGGCCATGATGAAGGCGGCGGCGCCCATCACCGGCGGCAGGATCTGCCCGCCCATGCTGGCCGTCGCCTCCAGGGCGCCGGCAAATTTCGCGCTATAGCCGAAGCGCTTCATCATCGGGATGGTGAACTGCCCCGTGGTCAGGACATTGGCCACGCCCGACCCGTTGACCATGCCCATGAAGCCCGACGACACCACCGCCACCTTGGCCGCCCCACCCAGCCGCCGCCCGACCAGGGCCATGGACAGGTCGTTGAACAGCCCGATCACCCCGGCCTTCTCCAGGAAGGCCCCGAACAGGATGAACAGGAAGATGAAGGTGGAGGAAACGAAGGTCGGCGTGCCGTAGATGCCTTCGGTGGAGAAATGCAACTGCTCGATCACCTGATCCAGTGCATAGCCGCGATGGGCCAGGAAGGCGGGCAGGTGGGGCCCGAACATGGCGTAAGGCACGAAGATCAGGCACATCACGGGCAGGCCCCAGCCCATGATGCGCCGCGCCGCCTCCGCCACCAGCATTGTGTTCAGCGCACCGACCCACAGATCCAGGTCCGTCGGCGTGCCCGACCGGATGATCAGGTCATGTTCGAACACCCAATGGTACAGCCCCAGCAGGAAGGCCAGTCCACCCAGCGCCCAGTCATAGGCCGGCACCCGGTCCCGCCGCATCCCGTCACGCGCGCCGATCAGCAGGAAGCCCATCAGCAGCAGGAAGCCCACATGCACCGACCGCACCACCAGGCTGGATAGCGGGTTGAACGTCGCCGTCCAGAGCTGGAACAGCGCGAAGGCGATGGCGATCAGAAAGATGACCCGGCGGTCGCCGGCCCGCAGCCGGTCGATCGCCGATGTCGGATCATCCTTTTCCACGGCACGGCGGATCGCTTCCGCGTCGATGGCCGGGGGCGGGGTGGTCGTCATGCGAGGCCTTGTCGTGGAATGACGAGAAGGGAGGAAAGGGAAGCGGTGGGAAAACCCCTCACAACACCCCCTTCTCCGTGTAGAAGCGCCTTGCCCCCGGATGCAGCGGCGCGAATTCCATCGCCGCGTCCTTGGACAGAACGATCTGCTTGGCCGCCGCATGGGCGGACTGCAAGGCGGCCACATTCTCGAACATCAGTCTGGTCAGCTGGTACGCAGTCTCGTCCGGCAACCCATCATGGGTGGCCAGCGCATTGCCGGTGATCACCGTCGGCACATCCGCCGTCTGGCCGTTATAGGTGTTGGCCGGGATCAGGGCGGAACGGTAGACCGCTTCCCCGATACGGCCCACGGTTTCGGCTGGCACCGGCACCACCGTGATGTCGATGGAACTGGCCAGATCGCGCAAGGAGGCCACGCCCAGCCCCGCCGATTGCAGCGTGGCGTCCAACTGCTGGTTCTTCATCAGATCGACGCTTTCGGCAAAGGGCAGGTACTCCACCTTGGCGAAATCGCCATAGGAAAGGCCGGCGGCCTTGACCACGGCCCGCGCGTTCAGCTCCGTACCCGATTTGGGCGCCCCCACCGACACGCGCTTGCCCTTCAGGTCGGCCAGGGATTTGATACCCGACGCCGCCGACGCCACGATCTGGATATAGTTGGGATAGATCACCGCCAGGCTGCGCAGCTTGTCCAGCGGCTTGGCGAACCCCACCTCCGCATCGCCGCGCACGGCCTGGACCAGGGTATCGGTCTGGGTGAAGGCCAGTTCGCCGCGTCCCGCCTGCAACAGGTTCAGGTTCTCCGCCGAGGCCTTGGTGGCCTGGACGGAGAATTTGGTGTCGGGCATGGCCTTGCCATAGATCTGCGACAGGGCCACGCCCAGCGGGTAATAGACGCCGCTGGTGCCGCCGGTCAGGATGGTGATGAAGCGCGGTGCCTGTGCCAGGGACGGCAGCGCCCCGCCCATGGCTGCCGTAGCGCCCAGACCCAGAAGACCGAATTGCCGCCGGTTCAGCATCCGCATGTCCCATCCTCCCGATTTCGTTGACGCCCAAGGCAGGGCGTTGGGGGCTGTCCTGGCCCCACATGGTTAATGCCCGATCTTTCAGAAAATAACGCCGCCGCGCAACCATGCATCGGGCCGGATTTTCCTTTTGTCGCGGCTTTATGGCAGGGTGCAGTGCGGCATGACGGGGAGGTGACAATCGCCCCTTGCCACCCCATTTGATGACCCATGCCCTTTCAGGACCCCGATCCGCATGAGACAAGACGATAACGAAGCCATCCTGGCCCAGGCCGCCCGCTGGCGGGAATGCGGCGTGCCGGTGGCGCTGGCCCATGTCATTGCCACCTGGGGATCGGCCCCGCGGCCGGTGGGCAGCCTGATGGCCGTGTCAGGGGATGGCGCCATGGCCGGCTCCGTCTCCGGCGGCTGCGTGGAAGGGGCCGTGGCGCTGGAGGCGGCGAAGGTGCTGGCCGACGGGGAGGCGCGGTTCCTGTCCTTCGGCATCAGCAATGAGATGGCCTGGGAGGTTGGTCTGGCCTGCGGTGGCAAGCTGGAAATCTATGTGGAGCCCATCCAATGAAAGCCCGGCTGTTCGATGCGCTGCGCAAGGCGCTGGCCGACCGCCGCCCGATGGCCCTGGTCACCGACCTGGGCTCCGGCCTGCAGACCCTGGTCGATGCCGACGGGCGCCAGCAGGGGGAGGTGGGGCTGGAGGAGGAGTTCCTGCCACAGGTGCTGGACGCCATCCACCAGGACCGACGCGGCATCGTGGCGTTCTACGATGGACGCTTCTTCATCAATATCTTCCCGCCGCCCAACCGGCTGCTGATCGTCGGTGCGGTCCATCTGGCCCAGGCGCTGGTGCCGGCGGCCAGGCTGGCCGGGTTCGATGTCACGGTGATCGACCCGCGCGCCGCCTTTGCCACGCCGGAACGGTTCCCCGACACCGCCCTGTCCACCGACTGGCCGGATGAGGCGCTGGCAACGCTGCGGCCCGATGCCCGCACGGCCGTGGTGGTGCTGAGCCATGATCCCAAGTTCGACGACCCGGCCCTGATCGCGGCACTGGCCAGCGACGCCTTCTATATCGGTGCCCTGGGCGGGCGGCGCAACGCGGCGGCGCGGCGGGAACGGCTGCGCGGGCAGGGGCTTGATGAGGTGCAGTTGGACCGTATCCACGGCCCGGTGGGCCTGGATATCGGGGCGGTGACGACGGCGGAGATTGCCGTCGCCATCCTGGCCGACATCGTGCTGGCCCTGCGTGGGCCGAAATGGAAGACGGCATAATGCGCTTCGGTCCCGTCCCGGTCGCCCACGCGCTGGGCGCCATCCTGGCCCATGGCGTCCATCATCAAGGCGGACGATTCGCCAAGGGCCGCGTGATCGGCGCCGATGACATTGCGACCCTTGTCCGGTCTGGCATCGAAACGGTCACCGTGGCCCGGCTGGAGGATGGCGATGTGGGGGAGGATGCGGCGGCATCGCGCGTCGCCGCCCGGTTGGCGGGTGCAAACCTTACGGTCAGCGCCGCTTATACCGGCCGGGTCAACCTGTTCGCGGCGGCAGATGGGCTGGCGCTGGTGGAGGCATCGACCATCCATGCACTGAACCGCGTGCATGAGGCGGTGACCATCGCCACCCTGCCGCCCTTCACGCCCGTGCTGAAGGGCCAGATGATCGCCACCATCAAGATCATTCCCTTCGCCGTGGCCAGCGATGTCATTTCGAATCTGGAATGGATGCTGGCGGGCACCGGCCCCATTTCGCTTTCCCCCTGGGCCGGGCTGTCGGCCGGCCTGATCCAGACCATGCTGCCGGGCACGAAGCCTGGCGTTCTGGACAAGAGCGTCGCCGTTACCACGGAGCGGCTGGCCGGCATCGGCAGCCATCTGGTGGGGGAGATGCGGGTGCCGCATGCGGTGGAACCGCTGGCAGCTTCGCTGCAGGCGGCCGACGGCGATATCCTGCTGGTCATCGGTGCCTCGGCCATCACCGACCGGCGCGATGTGGTGCCGGCCGCGATTGAGGCGGCGGGCGGGCGTGTGCTGCATGTCGGCATGCCGGTCGATCCGGGCAATCTGCTGCTGCTGGGCGACCTGGACGGGCGGCCGGTGCTGGGCCTGCCAGGCTGCGCCCGCTCGCCCAAGCTGAACGGTGTGGATTGGGTGCTGCAGCGGCTGGGTGCCGGGCTGCCCGTGGATGCCGGCACCCTGATGGGCATGGGCGTGGGCGGGCTGCTGGCGGAAATCGCCGGCCGGCCCCTGCCGCGCGCCCTGGCCACGTCCCTGCCGCGGGCCCCGCGCATTGCCGGGCTGGTGCTGGCCGGCGGCCTCAGCCGGCGCATGGGTGGCGGCAACAAGTTGCTGCATCCCTGGCAGGGCAAGCCCCTGGTCCGGCATGTGGCCGAGGCGGCTCTGGCCGCACAACTGGCCGGCGTCACCGTGGCCACGGGCCATCAGGCCGATGATGTACGGGCCGCCCTGGAGGGGTTGGGCCTGGATTTCGCGCATGCGCCGGACCATGGGGACGGGCTATCCGCGACGCTGAAGGCCGGGCTGGCGGCCCTGCCCGATGATGTGGACGGGGTGATCGTGCTGCTGGGTGACATGCCGCGTGTCACCACCGGCATCATCGACCAGCTGGTCGCCGCCTTCAGTCCGGTTGACGGGCGCGGGATCATCCTGCCCACCTGCGGCGGCAGGCAGGGCAATCCCGTGCTGTGGGATCGCGCCTATGTGGCGGAGATGATGGGGCTCAGTGGCGATGCGGGGGCGAAATCCCTGATCGCCCGGCATGCGGGTGCCGTGTGCGAGGTGGCGGTGGCGGATGCGGGCGTGCTGCTGGACGTGGATACGCCCGATGCGCTGGCCGCCCTTTGATTACAGATATTGCCCCAGCACCTTGAGATAGGGCCGCGCCTCCTGCACGAACTGCACGATCTCGTACATCAGGTCGGGCAGGGTGACATGACCAGACACGGTAGCCTGGCCCAGAACCATGATCATCTGCTTCTCATCCACCACGAAGCGGGCGGCGGACAGGTTCCCGGCAGCAGCGCGCAGCACCTTGGACAGGCGCACGCGCTTCTCGGGCGATTCGATGGTGAAGGGCATGTACCCCACCTCGGCCCAGACCTGGAACAGCGTGTCACCGCCGGTGGGTGTCAGGCTGATATGGAACATCAGCCCATCCAGGAAGAAATGATGGCGGGACGCGGTGGTCGGGCTGGTGACGGTGAAATCGCCGGCCTCGTCCATGCGGACGGCACCGGGACCGATGGGCAAACCCTTCTCTGCTGCGCGCGCCAGCTGGGCAACTGTTTGAAGCGCCTGAGACACCGGCCCACTCTCCCCCCATCACCGCCCCGGCACCCTGCCGGACGGACATAGAATATTCGTTATAGGCGCGATGGGCATTTGGTCCAGTGAATTTGCGAAGACCTACCTGGAAGAGCGCTCGGCCACGGGTCGCATGCCTGCGTGATCGGGGGCATACTACGCCCATGCTCACCTATCCCGACATATCCAGCCTGCCCGACGATCTGGCGGCGTCCCTGGTCCGGTTGGTGCGCCTGGTCAACCAGCTGCGTATTCGCGATCCCGACCTGGACCAGGTGGCCCTGTCGGTGGAAACGGCGCTGGATTTCCAAGCGGCGACCATCCTGATCCGTCATGTGGAACGGTCGGGCGACGGGTTCCGGCTGATGCTGAGCCCCTGGGATGGACGCCAGTTGCTGGACGGATCGGGTGAGCGCTGACAATAGGGAACAAAAACGGATCATCCCCCTTTTCGGGCGGCCCGGTCCGGCATAGATTAGGGCCATGACCCAGATAGCCGCCCATGCTGCCGCCCTGTCCGCCCTGGAAGCCGCCATGCCCTGGCGCGTGAAGGTGGAGGAGAGACCCTATATCGAGCCGCTGACCGTCGTGTCGGACTATGTCCCGGCCGGCGACCAGCCGCGCGCGATCGAAGAACTGACCAACGGCATCCTGCGCGGGGAACGGGATCAGGTGCTGCTGGGCGTCACCGGCTCGGGCAAGACCTTCACCATGGCGCATGTCATCCAGAACGTGCAGCGCCCGACCCTGATCCTGGCGCCGAACAAGACACTGGCGGCGCAGCTGTATGGGGAGATGAAAAGTTTCTTTCCGAACAATGCCGTAGAGTATTTTGTTTCCTACTATGATTATTATCAGCCCGAAGCCTATGTGCCCCGGACCGATACCTATATCGAGAAGGAAAGCTCGATCAACGAGCAGATCGACCGCATGCGCCACGCGGCCACCCGCGCCCTGCTGGAGCGCAAGGACTGCATCATCGTCGCCTCGGTCTCCTGCATCTACGGTATCGGGTCGGTGGAGACCTATTCGGAGATGACCATCCCCCTGAAAGTGGGGCAGAGCCTGCAACGCCAGGCGTTTCTTCAGAGATTGGTTGAACTTCAGTACCGGCGCACCGATGTGGGCTTCGGGCGCGGGTCGTTCCGGGTGCGCGGTGACACGGTGGAACTGTTCCCCGCCCATCTGGAGGACCGGGCTTGGCGCCTGTCGCTGTTCGGCGACGAACTGGAAGCGATCCATGAGATCGACCCGCTGACGGGGGAGAAGCTGACCTCCATGAAGGAGGTGCGCATCTATGCCAACAGCCACTATGTCACGCCCAAGCCGACGCTGTTCCAGGCGGTGGAACAGATCAAGCGTGAGTTGAAGCTACGGCTGGAAGAGCTTGTTCCACAAGGAAAATTGCTGGAGGCACAGCGGCTGGAACAGCGCACCACCTTCGATATCGAGATGATGGTGGCCACCGGTTCCTGTGCGGGGATCGAGAATTATTCACGCTATCTTTCGGGGCGCAATCCAGGGGAGCCGCCGCCGACCCTGTTCGAATATCTGCCGCCCGATGCGCTGCTGATGGTGGATGAAAGCCATGTGATGGTGCCGCAGGTGGGCGGCATGTACCGGGGCGACTTCATGCGCAAGTCGACCCTGTCCGACTATGGCTTCCGCCTGCCATCCTGCGCCGACAACCGCCCGCTGAAGTTCGAGGAATGGGACGCGATGCGCCCGATCTCCGTCTTCGTGTCCGCCACGCCGGGCAATTGGGAGTTGGAGCGCACGGGCGGAGTGTTCACCGAACAGGTGGTGCGGCCCACCGGCCTGGTCGATCCGCCGGTGATCATCCGCCCCACCGACACCCAGGTGGACGATGTCATGGCGGAGGTGCGCGAGGTCACGGCCAAGGGCCTGCGCGTCCTGGTCACCACGCTGACCAAGAAGATGGCCGAAGCGCTGACGGAATATATGATGGAAGCGGGGATCAAGGTCCGCTACATCCATTCTGACGTCGAAACCCTTGAACGCATTGAGATTATCCGCGATCTGCGCCTGGGCGTGTTCGACGTGCTGATCGGCATCAACCTGCTGCGCGAAGGCTTGGACATTCCCGAATGCGGGCTGGTGGCCATCCTGGATGCCGACAAGGAAGGCTATCTGCGCTCCCGCACCAGCCTGATCCAGACCATCGGCCGCGCCGCCCGCAATATCGAAGGCCGCGCCATCCTGTATGCCGACCGCGAGACGGCCAGCATGACGGCCGCATTGGAGGAAACGGCGCGGCGCCGGGCCAAGCAGCTGGAATATAATGCCGCCCATGGCATCACCCCGGAATCGGTGAAGAAGAACATCGCCGACATCCTGGGCAGCGTCTATGAGCGCGGCGACCGGGTGGAGGTGGATACCGGTGCGGCCGAAGGCATCGGTCTGGCCGGCAAGGACATCAAGACCATCATCGCCGAGCTGGAAAAGAAGATGCGGGCCGCCGCCGCCGACCTGGAATTCGAGGAGGCGGGTCGCATCCGCGACGAGATCCGCCGGCTGGAGGCCATCGAGCTGGGCCTGTCGCCCGGTGCCTCGCCCATCCGCGCCTCGGCCCAGGGGGAGAAGTCGCGGGCACCGAACCGCAAACCGGAAAAGGGCGGACGCACCAAGGGGGCGGCCAAGACCAAGGATGGCGGGCTGGAGGTCGGCGGCATCGAGTTCGGTGGCAAGAACACCAAGCGGCGGCGGTGATCGGCCGGGAGTTCAGCGCAAGTTTGGTTAAATTCCGCAAAATCCGTCCGCGGCCCCCTCTGGTTTGTCACCGACTGGTGCTACGCTTCGCCGCCAAAACCATTCCTGAGGGAGAAGCGACATGGCCCAGATCAAGCGCACCGCCAACGCCGTGTGGAACGGCACCGGCAAGGACGGCTCCGGTACCCTGACGACGCAAAGCGCCACACTGTCCAGCGTGCCGTTCAGCTTCGTGGCCCGCTTCGGTGACGGCAAGGGCACCAATCCGGAGGAGTTGATCGCCGCCGCCCATGCCGGCTGCTTCTCCATGCAGCTGTCTTTCCTGCTGACCGCCGCGAACTTCCCGCCCGATGAGCTGAAGACCGGGGCCGTCCTGATCATGGAGAGCGAGGGGGGCGGCTGGAAGATCGCCGCTGTGGAACTGACCCTGGTCGCCAAGGTGCCGGGCATCAGCGCCGACAAGTTCCAGGAGATCGCCGCCCAGGCCAAATCCATGTGCCCGGTCTCCAAGGTGCTGAACGCCGAGATCCGCCTCAACGCCTCGCTGGGGTGACACCGGATTCCGATGATTACAAATCATCGGAATCCGGTACGGCGGCGACTGCCGCCGCGCGGCACGTGCCGCGTAGCCAAGCCAACGGATGTTGGCGCCGGCGCCTGAGGCCCGGTGATCGGTTGCGATCACCGGGAACGCGGATAAGGATCAGACCCAGAGCGCGCGGACCATGTCCTTCAGGCGCCTGGCCTCTTCCCACCGGTCGGTCAGTTCCCCGCCCCGTGTATCGACCACGGCATAGGGCGGGGGACCCAGTTCGACCATGAAGCTCAGCGTGTCGTCGGGGCCCGCACCCGCCCGCCAATGGGCGAAACCCTGCCGCCACCAGCCCAGGAACAGATCCAGCCAGGGTTGATGGTGGCCGCCGATGGGGGCCTGCACCTGATGCGCCGTGGCGACGCGGCCATGGAAGGCGTGGGCCCGACGCAGCACGCGGTCGATGGCTTCATGCTGGGCCGGATTGATGGGCAGGTCCCATTCCCCGGCCACGACATAATGGCAAAGGTCGGCGGTCAGCGGCAGGTGGGGCATTGCGTCCAGCAGGCGCAGGAAGAAGGGCAGGTCCTGGGTCAGCCGCGCCCGGTGCGTCTCATAGAAGAGGGGCAGGCCGGCCCGCTCGCGCACCCGCTCCATCCCCTTCACCAGCCGCATGGCATCGGCCACCCGGTCCATCGGCCCGGCGATCTGGACGTTCAGATGATGGGCGCCGAGTGTCGCCGCCTCATCGGCGAACCGCGCCAGTTCGTCGGCGTCGCGGGCCAGCACCTGTGCCTCCCAGGCCAGGCCGCGTTCATTCATGAAGCACGACGTGATGGCGGTGCGTTCCTTGCGCGCCAGATTGGTGCCGGCCCCGTCGAACCCGGCATCCACCACGGCCTGCAGCGCCGTTTCCAGGTCGTTCCACACATCGAAGCCGGGGCACTTGTCCAGCCCCCAGACGGATTGCAGGATCAGCAGGCGGGGCATCGGTTTCTCCGGTGTGATGGCCCTGCTGCTTTCCGCCATTCTCCCCGCCCCGTCCAATCGCAATCGTTCAACGGCTCATGCGCGGATGCTATGACCCGGCTAGACAGGCTTGCGCCTCATCCCGCACCGCCGCCCGCAGCCAGGCGACGGGCGGCGGGGTGGGACCGATATCAGGTTCGATCAGGGTGAAGTCGAAGCCGATGGCGGGTGTCACGGGCCGCACCGCCACACCCAGCCGGCGGAACAGCCGGGCGGTGAAGGGCTCGACGATGGCCAGGCCCAGCCCGGCCTCGACATAGGCATAGATGGGCAGCGATTGCTGGCATTCCAGCAAGCGCTCCACCACCACGCCATGGGCTGCCAGGGCTGCGTCGATGCCGTTCCACAGGGCGTCGGCCTCATGCATGGGACCGATGAACGGCTCCCCGGCCAGGTCCTTCACCCGCACCATCTCCTGCGCCGTCAGCCGGTGCCCGGCGGGCAGGGCACAGACATAATCGGCGCGGATCAGGGGATCGGTGCGGATCCCGTCGCGCGGGGACGCGGCCACCCCGATACCCAGATCGGCCTGGCCCAGGAACACCCGATCCTCGATGGAACGCTGCCCCAGCGCCTCCACCGTCACCTTCACGTCCGGATGGCTGGCGCGGAACCGGGTCAGCACCGGCGGCAGCACCGAGGTAGCGATGGCCGACAAACACGCGATGCGCACCGTACCCACGGGATGCGCCCTTATGCGCCGCGCGGCTTGGGACAGCAGGTCCAGGCCGGTAAAGGAACGCTGCACCGCCTCAAACAGGGTTTCGGCCTGCGGTGTGGGATGCACCCGGCCGCCACGCCGTTCGAACAGGGGGAAGCCCACGGCATATTCCAGGTCGGCAATCAATCTGCTCACGGACGGCTGGGAGATGTTCAGCATGGCGGCGGCGGCGGTCACCCCGCCGCTCATCATCACCGCCCTGAACGCCTCGACCTGTCGCATCCGCATGGGGACATAGTATTCACGAATGAAGTCGTGATGCAATTCGATTGGATGCGATGGCCGATCCGGCGCCAGAATGGTTCCAACAGCAGCCGATGCCGGGAGGAAAAGATGAAATATGAAGCGCAGCGTGAACAGTTTCAGCGTGAAGGCTATGCCGTGTTCGAACGCGTGCTGGAGGGGCCATTGCTTGACATCCTGCGCGCCCAGTGCGGCCGCATGGTGGAACGGGAGGATGCACGCCTGGACGCGCTGGGGGTCGATGTCGATGGCATCACCCATCGCGGCAACCGCTATTTCGCCGGCGAATGCCAGCGGGTGCAGCCGGAATTGCGGGAGATGCTGTTCTCCGAATTGATGGCCGATATCTGCCGTGCCACCATCGGCGACGACGCCTATTTCTTCTATGATCAATATGTGGTGAAGGGGGCCGGCGGCGGCATGTCCTTCAGCTGGCATCAGGACTCAGGTTACGTCGTGGGCAATGGCGGCCCGCCGGACCACAAGCCCTATCTGACCTGCTGGTGCACGCTGGATGACACCACCATCGAGAATGGCACCGTCCGCGTCCTGCCGTTCAGCCAGGCGCCGGCCACCCGCGATGGCATCGTCCCCCATGTCCGCCAGCCCGGCACCAACGATCTGGTGGGCTGGAGCGGGGATGAGGAAGGGGTGGTGGTGGCGGTACCGGCCGGCTCCATCGTGGCGTTCTCCTCCCTGCTGCTGCACGCCACGGGGGCCAACCGCACTGACCGCATGCGCCGTGTCTATCTGGCACAGTACAGCCCGGAAGTGATCCTGAACCCCGGCACCCGGCAGCTGCGCCGCAATGCCATCCCCGTGCTGCGGGGCGGCAAACAGGTGACGTTTGCATAAGGCAAAGCACCTGGACGCTTGCCCATATCCACCCCCATCCCGGTACAAAACCGGGATGGGGGCCAGGAACCGGTTTCATGCATCATATTTATCGTATAATAATCCCACCCAAGCATAAGATCATGTCTTGGGAGGTTGGAATGCGCGTTGAACCGGGCCGGACGGCCACGGCCCTTCTGGTTGCGACCCTGATGGGCGGGACCGGTATAGCGGTTGCCGAAACGCTGCTGACCGTGGATGCGACCAGGCCCGCGCCGGCGCTGGAGACCGGCTATCTGAAGATGGGGCAGGGGGTAAGCCCCAAGAGTGGCACCATCGCCATCAACAACCGCTATCTGACCCTGGATGGCAAGCCGTGGCTGCCCATCATGGGCGAGTTCCACTACAGCCGCTTTCCCGCCGATGGCTGGGACGAACAGCTGGCCAAGATGAAAGCGGCGGGCGTCGACATCGTCGCCAGCTACATCATCTGGAACCATCATGAGGAAGTGGCGGGCACCTTCACCTGGGACGGCGACCGCAACCTGCGCCGCTTCGCCGAACTGTGCGCCAGGCATGGGCTGAAACTGGTGGTGCGCATCGGCCCCTGGTCGCATGCGGAGGTGCGCTATGGCGGCATTCCCGACTGGGTGGTGGATGCCATGCCGACGCGCGGTGACGACCCGCAATATCTGGGCTTCGTCGACCGCTATTACCGGCAGATCGCGGCCCAGGTGCAGGGCCTGCTGTGGAAAGATGGCGGACCTGTCATCGGCGTGCAGCTGGAGAATGAATATAACCTGACGGGGCCGGGCCAGGGGCGCGAGCATATTGCAAGCCTGAAGCGGCTGGCCCTGGCCGCCGGTTTCGACGTGCCGCTCTATACCGTCACCGGCTGGGACCAGGCGGTCTATCCCAGCGGGCAGGTGGTGCCGGTGTTCGGCGGCTATCCGGACGAGCCCTGGAAGGCCAGCCCGGACATCCTGCCACCCAAGGAGACCTATGCGTTCCGCTTCGACAGCCGGGTGAGCGGCAATCTGGGCGCCCAGACCATGGCCACGCGCCAGGGCGATGCCGATCCCGACATTCCGCACACGCCCTTCCTGGGCGCCGAATATGGCGGCGGCGTGCCGGCCATGTATCGCCGCCGGGCCGTGATCGATCCGGCCGACATCTCCGCCATGCTGCCGGTCCAGATCGGGTCGGGCGTCAACCTGTTCGGCTATTACATGTTCCATGGCGGCCGCAACCCGCTGGGCCGGACCACGCTGGAGGAGAACACTTCCATCCATGGCCATAACGACACGCCGATCATCGGCTATGATTTCCAGGCGCCCATCGGCCAGTATGGCGACATGCGGCCCGTACTGCGCCGGGTACGGCCCTTCCATCTGTTCACGGCATCCTACGGGGACCAGCTGGCACCCATGGTGCCGCAGGCCCCAGTGGTGCTGCCCAAGGCGCTGGACGATCTGTCCACCCCGCGCTGGTCGTTGCGCAGTGCCGGCGATGCCGGCTTCCTGTTCTTCAGCGCCCATATCCGGCAATACAGCATGCAGCCGGCGACCGATGTGCGTTTCGCCATCGATCTGCCCGGCGGGCGGGTGAGTTTCCCCGCGAAACCCATCACCATCCCCGCCGGGTCGCACTTCATCTGGCCGGTGAACATGGATCTGGGCGGTGCCAGGCTGGCCTATGCCACGGCGCAGCCGGTGACACGGATCATGGTGGATGGGGTGGAAACCCATATCCTGCAGGCCGAACCGGGCGTGCCGGTGGAACTGGCGCTCACCGGGGCCGGCAAGGTGGAAGCGGTGGGCGCCAAGGTTGAACAGCAAGACGGGCGCAGCATCGTCACCGGGCTGGAACCGGGGACCGGGGCCGTGGTCGGCTTCACGGCCGGAGGCAGGCCCAAGCGCCTGCTGGTCCTGACGGAGGCGCAGGCGGAGAACCTGACCCTGCTGCGCCGCGACGGGCGCGACGTTGCGGTAATCAGCGGCACCGACCTGTACCCGTCGGATCGCGGGTTCGAGATGCGCAGCCGCGGCAGCAATGTCTTCCGCTATGCGACCCTGCCTGCCATCGGGCCGGGCGGCAAGGCGGACGGGCTGTTCACATCCTATGAACGGTCCGTGCCGGCCCGCCCGGTGCTGCCGGTGACGGTGGAAAAGTTGCGCGAAGCCGGCAAGGCGCCGCCCATCCGTATCGGCGGCCCGGCCAAGGCCGCCATGCAGCCAGCCCCGGAAGCCTATGGCCGTTCCGCCGCCTGGACCCTGACGCTGCCGCGCGACGTGCTGCAGGGCGTGGCCGATGCCTGGCTGGAACTGGATTACCAGGGCGATGTCGGGCGGCTGTTCGCCGGCACAAGGTTGATCGACGATCATTATTTCAATGGCCCCGCCTGGCGGATCGCCCTGAAGCGCTTCGCGGCGGAAATCCGGGAGCCGCTGACGCTCACCATCATGCCGCTACGCGCCGACGCGCCCATCTATATCCAGCAGGAGGTGAAGCCCGTGCAGGAAGCCGGTGGGCAGGTGGCGGTACTGAAGGGCGCCCGGCTGGTGCCGGAATATAAGCTGGCGGTGGAGATCGCCAAATAGACCCAGGCTGCTGTTCCCGGCCGGCTTTTATGCTAAAGCCAAGGCCGGGAACATTGGCGGGATCAGTTGATGACGGAGCGGCGTTTCTATCACCTGACGCGCAAGACCCTGGAACAGACCTTGCCAGGTCTGCTGGAAAAGTCGCTGGAACGCGGCTGGCGCGCCTTGGTGATGACAGGCAGTAGCGAACGGGCCGACATGCTGAACCAGCATCTCTGGACCTTTAAGAATGACAGCTTCCTGCCACACGGCACCGCCAAGGACGGGCACCCCGATCATCAGCCCGTGCTGATCCATCCGGCAACCGACGGCGTGCCGGAAAAGCCACCCAACGGGGCCCATGTGCTGTTCCTGACCGATGGAGTGGACGGGCAGGGGCTGACGGGCGTGGAACTGGTCTGCGACCTGTTCGACGGCAACGACCCCGATGCCTTGGCCGCCGCGCGCGACCGCTGGCGCGCGGCCAAGGCGGCCGGCGACGATCTCACCTACTGGCAGCAGAACGAACGCGGCGGATGGGAGAAGAAGGCTTGATGCCAACGGTCATGGAAAAATGACCGTTGGAGGCCAGCGACTGCCGGCGCCTGAGGGAACGAAATATTAAGCCGCCGGCGCCGCGTGGCGGATGAATTCCGCGAAACCTTCGGCCGGCATGGGGCGGGCGAACAGGTAGCCCTGGCCTTCCTCCACGCCCAGGCGTTTCAGGATTTCCCACTGTGCCGGGGTTTCGATCCCTTCGGCCACCACCTTCAGGTCCATGGCCTGGGCCATGGCCACGATGGCTTCCACAATATGGCGCGTGCTCTGGTCGCGCTCCATATCCATCACGAACTTGCGGTCTACCTTCAGGCAGTCCAGCGGCAGTTCGCGCAAGTATGACAGCGACGAATAGCCGGTGCCGAAATCGTCCAGCGCCAGGGCCACGCCCCGGTCGGCGATCCAGCGCATCTGCTGCAAGGCGCCTTCCAGATCGTCCGGCAGAATGGTTTCCGTGATCTCCAGCTGCAGCAGATGCGGCGGGATGCCGCTTTCAGCCAGCAGCACATCGATCAGGGCGGGCAGATGGCCCCAGCGGAACTGGCGTTCCGACACGTTCACCGCGATCTGGATCGGCGGCAGGCCCGCATCCAGCCATTCACGGATCTGCTTGATGGCGTTGCGCAGCACCCATTCCCCGATGGGGACGATCAGGCCCGTTTCCTCCGCCGTCGGGATGAACACGCCAGGCGGAACGATACCACGCACCGGGTGACGCCAGCGCAGCAGCGCCTCCCCACCCACCGGTTCCCCACCCTGGATGGCGACCTTGGGCTGGTAATGCAGGACCAGCTGGTTGTTGCGGATGGCGGCCCGCAGCTCATCCTCCAGGTCAAGCCGTTCCTTCAGCTCGTCACGCATGGAGCGGGTGAAGTGCAGATAACTGGCCGTGCCCGACTGCACCGCCTGTTCCAGCGCCACGCAGGCATTGCGGACCAGGGCAGAGCCGTCGGTCGCGTCGTTGGGCGACACGGCAATGCCGATCTTGGCCGACACGAACAGCTGCTGGCCCTCGATGATGATCGGCTCACCCATCGAATTGGCGATGGCCGATGCCGCGAACAGCGCCTTGCCGGCATGGTCAAGGCCGGGCAGGAAGATGGCAAACTGGGTCTGGGCGAATCGGCAGATCAGATCGTTGGTGCCGCAGACGGGCGTCAGCCGCTTGACCAGCGTGGCCATGGCCAGATCCAGGGCCCCTTGGCCATGGACGCGGAACAGCTGGGGCAGGCGGTCGAATTCTACCACCAACAGGCCGGCAATCAGGTTGCCGCCATGCTGTTCCATGATCTCGCCGACCCGGGTCACGAAAGGCCGCATCTCCCACACCCCCGTCACCGCGTCGCGGGGGATGTAGTCGGCCGCGGCGGCCGCTTCCGGGATCAGGCTTTTGGACAGGGTCACGACGGCTATGTTCCGTGGTACCGGGTCAGGAAGGCGAAAGGCCGAGGGGCGAGAATATTGTTACAAAGCTCATGTCACCCCGTCCCCAGAACTTAGCAAGCGCAATTCGGTTTGATACCGCCCGCGTCGCCGCGCCACGACGACCTGCGTAATATCATTGCACATCCCCAGGGGCGATGGAACGCATCAATGGAGCGGCTGGCCATTTTCTGCCACTGTGCCCGAAGCTGGTTTCCCTGGGTTTCGAAAGGGTAAGGTGCCATGGGATTTGGCCTGGGCAAGCTGTTTGCCGCGGTGACATCGCCAGGCAATCTGCTGCTGCTGTTGCTGTTGGCCGGGCTCACGATGCTGGGCTTCGGCCGGCGGCGTTGGGGCGGCGGTTTGGTGGCAATCGGTGTCCTGGGATTGACACTGATCGCCACCACGCCCGTCTCCACATGGGCGCTGATGCCGTTGGAACAACGATTCCCGATGCCGGACGCCGCCTCGTTGGGACAGGTGGACGGGATCATGGTGCTGGGTGGGGCGCTGATGCCCGTGGGGTCGAAGGAACATGGCACGCCGCAGCTGAATCGGGAGGCGGAACGGCTGACCGTGCTGCCCGGTCTGATGCGCCGCTTTCCCGACGCCCGGGTGGTTTTCACTGGTGGCAGCGGCGATCCGCGCGCGCCGGATGACCGGGAAGCGACGTTCGTGCTGGCCCTGCTGGCCGACTGGGGCCTGGATACGGACCGCGTGACGCTGGAGGACGTGTCGCGCAATACATGGGAAAACGCGGTGAACAGCGCCCCTCTGGTGGGCAAGGGCGAACGTTGGCTGCTGGTGACATCGGCCGCCCATATGCCACGCTCGATCGGCGTGTTCCGCACAGTGCTGCCGCAGACGGACTTCGTCGCCTGGCCCGTCAGCTACAATGCCAACCGGGCGGAGGCCCATCGTTTCGGCCTGAACTTGGCCGAAAATCTGGAGCGGATGGAGAATGCCGCCCATGAATGGCGGGGGCTGGTGGCCTATCGCCTCGCCGGTCGTATCCCGGCGGTACTACCTCCGCCCTGACACTTGCCCCGTCCGGCCCGCCCGTGCCACAACCCATGGGGACAGCCATGGCGGGAGGCCCCAAGATGATGATCAAAGCGATGCGGACCCGCCGCCTTCGCCACCTGTTGCCGGCGGCCACCCTGCTGGCGGCCCTGTTGGTGCCCACCGCCCATGCCGCGCCGGATTTCCAGCAATGGTTGACCGACCTGCGGCTGGAGGCCCTGCGCGAAGGCATCCGGCCCAGTACTGCCGATGCGGCCCTGACCGGCATCACCCCTATCCAGCGCATCCTGGACCTGGATGGCAAGCAGCCGGAACGCACCATCAGTTTCGACACCTATCTGGCACGCAGCGTCACCAAGCTGCGCATCAAGAAGGGGCGCGAACGGATGGTGACGCATAAGGCGTTGCTGCAAAATGTCTCGAAGAAATATGGCGTGCCCGCCCGCTTCATCGTGGCGCTCTGGGGTATGGAGACGGATTTCGGCGGCAATATGGGCGGGTTCAAGGTGGTCGATGCGCTCGCCACCCTGGCCTATGACGGCCGCCGCAGTGCCTTTTTCCGGGGTGAGCTGCTGAAGGCGCTGCGCATCCTGGATGAAGGCCATGTGGCCCCCGACCGCATGCTGGGCTCCTGGGCCGGTGCCATGGGCCAGTGCCAGTTCATGCCGTCCAGCTTTTTCAAGTTCGCCCAGGACGGGGACGGGGACGGCAAGCGCGACATCTGGACCACCCATGCCGATGTCTTCGCGTCCGCCGCCAATTACCTGTCCACCGTCGGCTGGAAGACCGACCAGACCTGGGGCCGGGCCGTGCGGCTGCCCAAGGGGGCTGATTCGACCGCCTGGGCCGGTCTGGACAAGCCGGGGCAGCCCCTGTCGGTGTGGGCGAAGCGCGGCCTGCGCAACGCCGATGGCAAGGCCCTGCCCAAGGCCGCCATCGATGCCTGGCTGGTGCAGCCGGACGGCCCCAAGGGCAAGGCGTTCCTGGTCTATGGCAACTATCGCACGATCATGGACTGGAACCGGTCAACCTATTTCGCAACCGCGGTCGGAATCCTTGCCGACCATATTGGCGCGGGCAAATGAGTTGATGTAGGCTGCGGCCACAATCGGTTGGGGTGGATAAGTATGGCGCGGGCAAATCTTGTAAGAATGGCGGTCCTGGGCATCTCCCTCGCGGGGCTGGCCGGTTGTTCCTCGCCCCCGCCGCCCAAGCCTCCCGCTGCTGCACCCGCACCGGTGGAACCCAAGCCCACGCCGGGCGGCAGCTACAAGGTCGGCACCCCCTATCAGATCGACGGCGTCTGGTATTATCCGCGCGTCGATTACGGCTATAACGAAACCGGTATCGCCAGCTGGTACGGGCCGGGATTCCATGCCAAGGTCACCGCCAATGGCGAAGATTATAACGAGATGGAGCTGACGGCGGCGCACCAGACGCTGCCCATGCCCAGCCTGGTCCGCGTCACCAACCTGGAAAACGGCAAGTCCATCGTGGTCCGCATCAATGATCGCGGCCCCTTCGTGTCGGGCCGCATCATCGACATGTCGCGCAAGGGCGCACAACTGCTGGGTTTTGACCAGAAGGGCACGGCCAAGGTGCGTGTCGAGGTGCTGGCAGAGGAAAGCCGGGCCATCGCCGCCGCCGCCATGAATGCCGGCATGCAGGTGTCCGGCCTGTCGCCCGATGGCGGGCCGCTACCCCAGGCCGCGCCGCGGCCCAGCGTAACAGTGGAATCCACGCCGCTGGCTCCGCCCGCCGGCACCAAGGCCGCCCCCGGCAGCACGCTGCCGCCCAAGGTGGCCCAGGCAGCACCCACCGGGCCGCGCACCATCGCCGCCCCCACCAATCTGGCCGGCACCACGACGGCGGATGGCCGTTTCATGCCGGCACCGGTGGTGGAACAGCAGGCGCTGCCCGCAAAGGCCGGCAAGATCTATATCCAGGCCGGCGCCTTCGCCAATTACGACAATGCCAACCGTCTGCGGGCCAAGTTGAACTCCATCGCGCCGACCAACCTGTCGAACGCCATGGTCAATGGCCAGCAATATTTCCGCGTCCGCGTCGGCCCGTTCGATCAGGTCGAGCGCGCGGATCAGGTGCTGGCTCAGGTGCTTCAGGCCGGCACGGCGGAGGCGCGCATCATCGTCGATTGATGAGGCTGACCCTGTGCGACAGGGGCGGTTTCATGTTTCACGATGTTGCACAATGTCGGGGTGGCGTGCGGGGCTGGACATGTCCGCTCCGCCCGTTCCACCGTCGCCGGGGGCGTGCTCCCCCGTCTGTTCCTTAGGGTCACGTGAAGGATTTGAGAGAGATGGATAGTCGGATCGCACATCGGATGAAGGGTGCCGCCCGCAAATTTGCGACGGCCCTGCTGTTCACCGTGGCGGTGCTGCCGGCAGCGGCGGCCGATCTGGAGACCATTGCCACCCAGGCGATCCTGGTCGATGCCGAAACCAACACCGTCCTGTTCGAAAAGGACGCCGATCAGCGCATGCCCACCTCCTCCATGTCGAAGGTGGCGACGGCCTATATGCTGTTCGAGCGGATCAAGGAAGGCCGCATCTCGCTGGACGATACGCTGCCCGTGTCGGAGCGCGCCTGGAAGGTCCAGGGTTCCAAAATGTTCGTGGAACTGGGCAACAACATCAAGGTCGAGGATCTGATCCGCGGCGTCATCATCCAGTCGGGCAATGATGCCTGCGTCGTCCTGGCCGAAGGGATGGCGGGCACGGAGCCGGCCTTTGCCGCCGCCATGACCAAGCGGCTGAAGGAAATGGGCCTGTCCAACACCAACCTGATGAACGCATCTGGCTGGCCCGACCCGGACCATTATTCCACGGCACGCGACCTGTCGCTGCTGGCCCGCCACCTGATCCGGGATTTCCCGGAGTATTATCATTATTATTCGGAACTGGAATTCACCTATCACGGCATCAAGCAGGGCAACCGCAACCCGCTGCTTTATCGCAACATGGGCGTGGACGGTATCAAGACCGGCCATACCGAGGCCGCCGGCTATGGCCTGATCGCATCGGGTGAGCGTGACGGGCGCCGACTGGTGCTGGTGGTCAACGGCCTGCCCAGCATGCAGGCCCGCGCCGATGAGAGTGCCCGCATCCTGGAATGGGGCTGGCGCGAGTTCGACAATTTCACCCTGTTCAAGGCGGGGGAGACGGTGGACAATCTGCCGGTCTGGCTGGGCGTGGCACCGACAGTGCCGGCCGTGGTCCAGGACCAGGTGAAGATCACCATGACCCATGACCAGAAGCAGAAGATGAAGGTCAGCTTCAAGGCCAATGCCCCGGTCGCCGCCCCGGTGGCCAAGGGCACGGTGCTGGGCACCCTGACCATCACCGCGCCGGGCCTGGACACGGTGGAACTGCCGCTGCTGGCCGGTGCGGCCGTGGAACAGTTGGGCCTGTTCGGCCGCATGGGTGCCGCCCTGTCGCACTTCTTCGGTGGCGGTTCGTCGGAGCCCGCGGCGGCCCCAGCCGCCCCGCCGGCACCGTGACGGCCAGCATGGCACGCGGGCGCTTCATTACGTTGGAGGGCGGCGAGGGGGCGGGAAAATCCACCCAGATCCGCCTGCTGGCCGAAGCGTTGCGCACTGTCGGTATCGAGGTGGTGACGACGCGCGAGCCCGGCGGATCACCGGGGGCGGAGGCCGTGCGCGACCTGCTGGTCAATGGCGACCCCGGCCGCTGGCTGCCGGTCAGCGAGGCCATGCTGCTGTCCGCCGCCCGGCACGACCATGTCATGCGCACCATCCGCCCGGCCCTGGATGCCGGGCAATGGGTGCTGTGCGACCGGTTCGCCGACAGCACCATGGCCTATCAGGGTTTCGGTCACGGCCTGGACCACGGCGTTCTAACCACGCTGCGCGACATCGCCGTGGGCGATACCCGACCCGACCTGACCCTGATCCTGGATATCGACCCGGCCCAGGGCCTGGCCCGCGCCGCCGCACGGCGGGGCGGCGAAGACCGCTATGAACGGATGCAGGTCGCGTTCCATGAGCGGTTGAGGAAAGGATACCAAGCCATTGCAAAGGCTGAGTCTTTCCGCTGCGCCTTGATCGACGCCTCAGCCGGCATCGATGCCATCCAGACCGCTATCCGCGCCGCCGTCACTGACCGGCTGGGGGTGGCGCTGTGAGCGGGCAGCCGCCCGATCCGGCCGACGCGTTCAACCCGCGTCGCAACACCCATCTGGAAGGCCATGTCACCGCACAGAAATTGCTGCTGGACAGCTGGAATTCCGGGCGCATGCACCATGCCTGGCTGATCGGCGGGCCGCCCGGCATCGGCAAGGCCACCCTGGCCTTCCGCATGGCGCGCTTCGTGCTGACCAAGGGACTGCCGGGGGAGCGGGAGATAGGCCTGTTCGGCCCGCCGCCGGATCCGACCAGCCTGGTGGTCGATCCCGACAGCGCCGTCAGCCACCGTATCGCATCGGGCGGCCATGCCGACCTGCTGACCATCCAGCGCACCTGGGACGAGAAGCGCAAGCGGTTCAAGCGCGACCTGCCGGTGGAGGAGATCCGCAAGATCGCCCCCTTTCTGCGCCTGACCTCGGCGGAAGGCGGCTGGCGCGTGGTGATCGTCGATGGTGCCGACCAGCTGAACACCAGCGGCCAGAACGCCATTCTGAAAATCCTTGAAGAACCCCCCTCCAAGGCCTTGATATTGCTGGTCGCCGACAATGTCGGCGCCATGCTGCCCACCATCCGCTCACGCACCCGCAAACTGGCGCTGGAACCGTTGAGCGAGGCGCAGGTCAAGGCGCTGCTGTTCCGCTATCTGCCCGACCTGGAGGATGCGGAGCGCACCGCACTCGCCAGACTGTCGGAGGGCAGCATCGGCCGGGCCATGGAATTGCATACGGCCGGCGGCCTGACCCTCTATAAGGCCATGCTGGGCGTGTTCGAGACCTTGCCGCGTCTGGACGTGGTGGAAGCCTATGCCTTCATCGACGCCGTCCTGCGGGGCGGCGGCAATGAGGAGGCGAGCTGGGTGGCGGTGACCGAACTGATGGGCTGGTGGCTGGGCCGCCTGGCCCGTGCCGGGGCCCGTGGCACCATCCCGGCGGAGGTGGTGCCCGGCGAGGCCGCCCTTGTCCATCGCCTGATGCAGGGGAGCCACCGGGTGGGCGGCCTTGATCGGTGGGTGGACGTGTGGGAGAACACCAACCATATGTTCGCCAAGGCGGAATCCGCCAATCTCGACCGGCGCCAGACGTTGATGTCGGTGCTGTCGCGGATTGAGGCCGCCGTCGGCTGAACCATCCTGTCCTTCGAGTTGCGGAGAAGACCCCCATGTCCGGGCGCGTGCCTTATTACATCACCACGCCGATCTATTACGTGAACGATGCGCCGCATGTCGGCCACGCCTACACGACGATCGCGTGCGACGTGATGGCCCGTTTCAAGCGGCTGGACGGTTTCGACGTCAAGTTCCTGACCGGCACCGACGAACATGGCCAGAAGGTCCAGAAATCGGCGGAGGCGTTCGGCACCACCCCGCAGGAGCTGGCGGACAAGAACTCCCAAAATTTCAGGGAGTTGGCGGCATTGCTGAATGTCAGCAACGATGATTTCATCCGCACCACCGAGCCGCGCCACATCACGGCCGTGCAGGCCTTGTGGCACCGGCTGGTCGATAGCGGCGATGTCTACCTGGGCAGCTATAGCGGCTGGTACTCCGTCCGTGACGAGGCCTATTACAACGAGGATGAGCTGACGGTGCGCGAGGACAAGCGCTTCGCCCCCACCGGCGCGCCCGTCGAATGGGTCGAAGAACCCAGCTATTTCTTCCGCTTGTCGGCCTATGCTGACCGTCTGCTGCAGCTCTATGAGGACCAGCCGCAATTCATCATGCCGTCGGGCAAGCGGTCGGAGGTGATCAGCTTCGTGAAAGGCAGCCTTCGCGACCTGTCGATCAGCCGCACCACCTTCGACTGGGGCATCAAGGTGCCGGGCGATGAGAAGCATGTGATGTATGTCTGGCTGGACGCGCTGGCCAACTACATCACCGCCGTCGGCTATCCCGATGAAAGTGCTGATTTTTCTAAGTTCTGGCCGGCCGACCTGCATATGGTGGGCAAGGACATCCTGCGCTTCCACACCGTCTATTGGCCAGCCTTCCTGATGGCCGCCAAGCTGCCACTCCCCAAGCGCGTGTTCGCCCATGGCTGGTGGACGGTGGAGGGCGAGAAAATGTCCAAATCGCTGGGCAATGTCGTGAAGCCCGCCGACCTGATCGATACCTACGGCCTGGACCAGACCCGCTATTTCCTGATGCGGGAAATCCCGTTCGGCAATGATGGCGACTTTTCCAAGCGCGCCATGGCGCAGCGGATCAATGTCGATTTGGCCAATGGTTACGGCAACTTGTGCCAACGCGTTTTCTCAATGATTCAGAAGTATCACGACGGCCAGTTGCCGGCACCGGACACGCTGAGCGATGATGACCAGGCCCTTCTGAATGCCGCCAAGGGTATGCTGGATGCCGTGCGGGCCGAACTGGACCTTCAGGCCTTCAACAGGGCGCTGGATGCGATTTGGCACGTCGTGGACGAGGCCAACCGCTATGTCCAGGAAATGGCCCCATGGACCCTGTCAAAGACCGACAAGGTGCGGCTGGGTACGGTCCTCTATACCCTGGCAGATGTCATTCGCCAGTTGGCGATCATGACCCAACCCTTCATGCCTGATACCAGCAACCGTATCCTGGATATGCTGGTGGTCCCGACTGACCAGCGTGGCTTTGCCAATCTGGCGGCCAATCCGCTGACACCCGGCACGCTGCTGCCGCCCCCGGCCCCGGCCTTCCCGCGCTATGTCGAGCCGGAGGAGGCGAAGTGATGCTGGTCGACAGCCATTGCCATCTGGATTTCCCCGACTTCGCGCCCGAACGCGACGCCGTGGTGCAGCGGGCCCGCGATGCCGGCGTGGGCCTGATGCTGACCATCTGCACCCATATCAGCCGGTTCGCCCAGGTCCATGACGTGGCCATGGCCTATGACGACGTCTATTGCACCCTGGGCGTCCATCCGCATCAGGCGGCCGAGGAATTCCCGCTCTGTGACGAAGCCACGCTGCTGCGCCTGGCGCGGGAGCCAAAGGTGGTGGGCATCGGTGAGACGGGCCTGGATTATTTCTACGACAAGTCGCCGCGCGACGTGCAGCAGGAAAGCTTCCGCCGCCATATCCGCGTCTGTCTGGAAACCGACCTGCCGATCATCGTCCATACCCGTGACGCGGACGACGACACGATCCGCATCCTGAAGGAGGAAGGGCAGGGCCGGTTGCGCGGGCTGCTGCATTGTTTCAGCAGCAGCCGGCAACTGGCTGAACAGGCTTTGGAAATCGGCTTCCATATCTCGCTGTCGGGCATCCTGACCTTCAAGAAGTCGGACGATCTGCGCGACACCGCCGCCATCGTGCCCATGGACCGGCTGCTGGTGGAAACCGACGCGCCCTATCTGGCGCCGGTACCCATGCGCGGCAAGCGCAACGAGCCGGCCTTCGTCGCCCATACCGCCCGCCATCTGGCCGAGGTGAAGGGCGTGGATGCAGGCGAGATGGCACGGGTCTCCACCGCCAATTTCCTGCGCCTTTTCAACAAGGTGCCGGCATCGGCCGTGAAGGTGGTTTAAAGCAAGTGGATGATCTGCGCATCACCATCCTGGGCTGCGGCGGGTCCAGTGGCGTGCCACTGATCGGCAATGATTGGGGGGCGGCCGATCCGGCCAATCCCCGCAACCGCCGCCGCCGGCCGTCCATCCTGGTCCAGAGCCGGGACACGACCATCCTGGTCGATACCGGCCCGGATGTGCGCGAACAGCTGCTGGATGCCGATATCAGGCGGCTGGACGCGGTGCTGTACACCCATGCCCATGCCGACCATGCCCATGGCATAGATGAATTGCGGGCCGTGAACTGGCAGCAGCATACGCCGGTCAATATCCATGCCGACCGGGCGACGCTGGAGATCCTGACCCGGCGGTTCGACTATTGCTTCGAGCCGCCGCCGGCGCGGCCGCCCTTCTTTCCACGCCCCGTGCTGATACCGCACCTGCTGACCGGGCCGTTGCGCATTGGTTCCATTGACATAATCCCGTTCGAGCAGGATCACGGTTATTCCAGGTCCGTCGGCTTCCGCTTCGGTCCCATCGCCTATTCCACCGATGTGGTGGCGCTGGACGATCATGCGTTCGACATTCTGCTGGGGGTGGATACCTGGATCGTGGATTGCGTGCGGGTGGCCCCGCCGCACCCGGTGCATGCCCATTGGGAGATCACCAGGGGCTGGATCGAGCGGTTGCGGCCGCGCCGCGCCATCCTGACCCATATGAACCAGTCCATGGATTATGACACGCTGCGCAGCATGCTGCCGCCCGGCGTGGAGCCGGCCCATGACGGGATGGTGGTGGTGCCGGGCGGGCAGGGGGACTGAGACTCTCCATATAAGAGATTGTTTTTAAAGGATAAGATCATGAGCGTGATCCGCACGGCCCTGATCGGCTTCGGCTATGCCGGCCAGACCTTCCACGCGCCGCTGATCGCCGCCACGCCGGGGCTGGAACTGGCCGCCATCGTCTCGGGCAACCCGGACAAGGTGCGGACGACCTGGACGTCAGTGCCGGTGGTGGCCGATATGGCCACGGTCCTGGCCGATCCCGTGATCGATCTGCTGGTCATCGCCACACCCAACGACACCCATGCCGATCTGGCTCGCCGAGCGCTGGCGGCCGGCAAGCATGTGGTGGTGGACAAACCTTTCACTGTGAACCTGAAGGATGCAAACGAACTGGCCGCGTTGGGGCGGCACTCGGGCCGGGTACTGTCGGTTTTCCATAATCGGCGTTGGGATGCGGATTTCCTGACCCTCTCGGGCTTGATCAAGCGGGGCGAGCTTGGCCGGGTCACCCAGTTCGAAAGCCATTTCGACCGGTTCCGCCCCGTGCCCCGTGACCGCTGGCGCGAGCGGGCTGGCGTGCCCGGCGCCGGCCTCTGGCACGATCTGGGCCCGCATATCATTGACCAGACCCTGTGCCTGTTCGGGCGACCGGCCAGCATCGTCGCCGATATCGGTACGCAGCGGTCGGGTGGCGGTGCACCAGACTATTTTCACGCGCTGCTGTCCTATGCCGATGGCTTGCGCGTGATCCTGCACGGGTCGATGCTGACACAGGACAGCGGTCTGCGCTTCGCCGTGCATGGTGATCGCGGCAGTTTCATCAAGCGTGGACTGGACAGCCAGGAAGACATGTTGAAGGCTGGCCACCATCCGGGCTGCGACGGCTGGGGGGCCGACCCGTCACCAGGCGTATTAACACGGATCATCGATGGGGCACCGCGGGTGGAGACGGTCCAAGGACTGGCCGGTGACTACCGGCACTATTACGCCGCCGTTCAGGCGGCCATCGCCGGTACGGGCGATAATCCTGTCACCGCCGATGAAGCCGTCGCCGTAATGGAACTGATCGAGGCCGGGCATGAGAGCGCCATGGAAGGTCGCGTCATAAGGTTTTGATATTTATCAGACTCATAAAGAAATCCATTAAAGTGTATTTTCCATAATTTAAATTATCACGCAAATGTCTGTAGGCGCATTTCTGTAGACTGGGTAGATTCTATTTCGAGGTGCGACTTTCCAATCAAGGCCGCCGGTCGAGCCCCCAACCGCCCCAACTGCCCGGGGTGCTATAGCGGCGTTCGACCGAGGCGGCGCGGCCGTCGGCAATAATGGCCTGCAGGGCCTTCTGCAATCGGGTCACCGTGGCGGCCGGAACATTCCTGTTGCAGGCCAGGGCGCCGGTGGACCGGGTCAGGCGCATGACCATGCGCACCGGCATGTCCACCTGCCGCGCCTGATAAGGTGCCGCCCAGGCACCGCCGGCATAAAGATCGGCCTTGCCATTGAAGATATTCCCGATCTCCGCAGCCCCTTCCGCCGTCACAAGGGTGACATTCGCCACGTCGCGGGTGATGTCTCGCAGATGCGTTTCCAGGGCACCGCCGGCCTGCACGGCGATCCGCAGCCCCGACAGGTCCGCCGGAGACGTGATCTTGCGCTGAAAGCCCAGCGGCGCGAACAACGCCCAACCGCCCTCCATCAACGGCGAGACCCATTGGTAATGCGGGCGCCGCTCCTCCGTCAGGTTCATCAGGAAGATGCAGGCATTGGGCTGGCTGTCAACGGTGGCAACCGCCTCCGGCCATGGCAGAATACGGAATTCATGGGAAATGCCCGTATCCTGCATGATCAGACGCACCTTGTCGGTGGCCAGACCGATCAATTGTCCCGTCAGCGGGTCCAGGAAATTGACGGGCGGGTTGGGTTCTGTAACCAGCAGCAGGGGCCCTTCCCCCTTGGGTGCCTGGGTGGCAAGGGTGCTGAAGCCGATCGACAAAAGGCCCGCCAACGCCACCAGGCCCACGCCCAGCCGCCCCGGCATCCCGCTGCGATCACAACACCCCCGAGCCAAATCCATCATCTCCTGCACACCAATTCGGCTGGGCATCGCCGCAATCGCCTGGAAAGTAGTACGCATCAAGTCCAACGCTTACGCAACGGCGAATTCGTAAAGAACACCAAGGCCCCAGGCCTTCGCGGACAGCAGATAATTGTATTTCAGCACCCAAGCATCCGCTTGGAGAATGGCAATGGGCATCATCCCCCCAATGCGGAGTGCCAACAACACGATTGTATGATACCAAATGTGAACAATCGGTAAAGCCATTCGCCAAATGGTTTACCCGGACGGATTATTTACATATCGTCATACAGGGTTGATGTGCCGGGCATATCCGGCTCCGGCGCCTCGCGCACGCCGACATGGCGCTGCCATTCCCCGCACCAGTCAGTGAAATTGGTGATGGGCATAGCGCCCGATGGGAAGCGATCGGTGACCATGGGCGGGAAGCGGCGGCAATTGCCCTTCGGGCCCCGCTCACGCACGCCATGGCCGAGCCAGAAACGGCAGCTGTAGCAACTATCACCACGACGCAAGACCGCTTCTCCCTACACTGTCAGGCCCTTCATCCTAGTTCCTGTTTGCCAGGTTGCATAGCATGGGTAACCATGACACGACGTCAAAGGCAGGGAGCCGTGCATAGGATGACCGACATTAAACCGAAGGTCGTTGGAAAAAAGCCTGCGAAGGCAACGGAGGGAACCGTCCTGCTATCCGGCGGCAATCCGCAGATCGCCAAAGGCGATGGCGACGCCCCGGTCCAGGCCTATATCGCCGCCATGCCCGGCTGGAAAAGCGATCTGGGCCGCCGGCTGGACGCGTTGGTGGTGGAGCATGTGCCGGGGGTGCAGAAGGCCGTGCGCTGGAACTCGCCTTTCTATGGGGTAACGGGCCAGGGCTGGTTCCTGTCGTTCCATGTCTTCACCCACTATGTGAAGGTGACATTCTTTCAGGGAATGTCGCTGGAACCCATCCCGCCCGGTGGAACGGAACGCAGCAAGGAAGTGCGCTGGATCGACATCCGCGAGGGTGTGTTCGATGAAGTGCAGATGGCGGCCTGGATCAGGCAGGCAGCATCCCTGCCCGGCTGGGTCCCATAAGCCTCCCCACAAGCCTCAGTGCGGCTTGCCCACCTTTGGCCGCCGACCGGACCCCGTCGGGTCGGCCGGCGTATAGGGGGGATCCGGTACGCACCCCTCATTGGGCAAGGGTTGCTCGCAGGGCTTGGCGGGGCTCAGATCCTGGTGGTTCTGATGGTAATAGGTCTGGATGTCGGCGTTCAGATTGTCCCGCCGCGCCGCGCTGTCCGATCCCTCGGGCGCGTTGCGCAGCTTCTGATATTCATGAACCGCGGCTTCCAGTTCCTGGTCGTTGCGGATGGCCATGATCGGTTGCTTCCCTTCGTTTCCGTCTCAGGGAAAACGCGAAGGAACGGTGTTGGTTCCCGTCAGGCCAGATGGCTGTCGATGCTGGCCCGGCTGCGCAGGGTGCGGTGGACGGGGCAATTGCCCGCGATCTCCAGCAGCCTTTGCCGCTGTGCGGCGTCAAGATCGCCCTCCAGCGTGATGGCGCGGGTGAAATGATCCACCTTGCCACCGGCATTTTCCGTCACCTCTCCCTCCAACGGGTCCCGCTTCTCATGCGTGACGACGACGCTGACCCGGGCCAGGGGCAGGTTCTTGCGGTTGGCGTACATGCGGATGGTCATGGAGGTGCAGGCGCCCAGCGCCGCCTGCAGCAGCTCATAGGGATTGGGCCCCTGCCCCGTGCCGCCCACATCCGTGGGCTCGTCCGCCGTGAAGCGGATACCGGCGGCGGTGACGACATTGTGAAACGGGCCCTCCCCCGTCTCCGCCACGCTGACCGGACCCTCATGCGCGGCACCGGCCGGCTTTGGCGCGTTGGCGGCGTCCAGGCGCAGGGCGCGCCGGGCCCAGCCATCGACCAGCCCCGCCACGAATCCGGTATTGCGCTGGTCGGCCACCAGATGTCCGGCTCCGTCCAGGGCCACGAAGCTCTTGGGATGTTTGGCCAGCGACAGGATGCGATCGGCCTCCGCCACGGGCACGACACCGTCTTTCGGGTCATGCAGCACCAGCAGCGGCCGCCCCAGATTGCCGATCACCGACGCCATGTCGTGCAGCGCCACGTCGGCGGCGAAATCGGCGGTGATGGGCATCTCGCGGTCGCCGACATTCAACGCCACGCGGCCATCGCGCTGCATCTCCGCCTCCCGCCCAGCGATCTTGCCCAGGATGGTATGCGGGCCGGAGGGGGAGTTGATGGTGGCGACGGCCCCGACGCCGGGCAAATCCTGGGCGGCGCGCATCACCGCCGTCCCACCCAGACTGTGCCCGACCAGCAGGCGCGGTGCCGCGATCTCCTGCGTCAGGGCGGCGGCGGCCGACAGCAGATCGGCGACATTGGTGGAGAAATTCGTCTCGTCGAACTGCCCGCCGCTACCGCCCAGCCCGGTGAAATCGAAGCGCAGCACGGCCCAGCCGCGCTCCGCCAATCCCCGGCTGATTCGGGCCGAGGCATGGTAATCCTTGGAGCAGGTGAAGCAGTGGGCGAAGATCGCCGTGGCCACGGGCCGCCCATCCGGCAGGTCGATGCGGCCGGCCAGCATGGCCCCCGTCGATCCGGCGAAGTTGAAATCCTGCGTCACGCGCGCCATCGTGGCCCCCAGTCTGCCCCTGCAACCGTTCCCTAAGCTGGACCGGTGCCGGGTGCGGACGCAAGCCCTTTGCCAACGACCCCGGATGCACCATGCCCAGCCCGCTGAATGATGCCCATATCCTGCCCGAACTGGAGAGCCCCAGCGTAGTGGAGGTTCTGGACGAGCAGTTCAAGCACAGGGGCTTCATGGATTTCTCCGTCATGCGCCTGCGCCATGAACGGTTCGCGGGCGGCATGACGCCGGAGATCGAGCGCGATATCTGCCATCGCGGCCGGGCCGTCACCATCGTGCTGTATGATCCGGATGCCGATGTCCTGGTGATGATCGAACAGTTCCGCATCGGGGCCTTCGCTGCCGGGACCAATCCCTGGATGCTGGAATTCGTGGCCGGCATGGTGAAGCCGGGCGAGAACCCGGTGGAGGTCGCGGTGCGCGAGGCGATGGAGGAAGCCGGATGCACCCCGCGCGATGTACGCCTGGTCTGGTCGATGATGCCCAGCCCCGGTGGATCGACCGAACTTCTGGATGTCTGCGCCGGTCTGGTGGACAGCACAGGCCTTGGCGGCATCCACGGTGTGACGGAGGAGGTGGAGGATATCCGCGTCCATCTGGTCCCTGCCGACACCGCCATCGCCCTGATGGACAGCAACCGGGTGGCCAGTGGCCTGACCCTGCTGGGCCTGTCCTGGTTCGCGCGCCATCGTGAGGGGCTGCGGCGCGGAACGGGTGTGGTTTAAGGAATTGTACATCCCGCATTGCATCACGCGATAACCTGCGGTGCGGAAGCAAGCCCTGGTAATTACACATTGCCGCATTCATATTTGGCACCACAGTTTCACACATCAACCAAGGGCAATTACCGTGGAAGTACGCAACGGTTTCCTGGACAGCATCGGCCGCACCCCCCTGATCCGCCTGAAGGGCCCGTCGGAACTGACCGGTTGCGACATCTATGGCAAGGCGGAATTCCTGAACCCCGGCGGGTCGGTCAAGGACCGCGCCGCCCTGGCCATCGTCCAGGACGCCATCGCGCGCGGACAGCTGCGTCCCGGCGGCACCATTGTCGAAGGCACGGCCGGCAATACCGGCATCGGCCTGGCCCTGGTGGGCAATGCTCTGGGTTTCCGCACCGTCATCGTGATGCCGGAGACGCAGAGCCAGGAAAAGAAGGACATGCTGCGCCTGTGCGGGGCGGATTTGCGGCTGGTGCCGGCCGTGCCCTTCAAGGATCCCGGCAATTATGTCCATGTCTCCCGCCGCATCGCCGAGGAACTGGCCAAGACGGAGCCGAACGGTGCCATCTGGGCCAACCAGTTCGACAATCTGGCCAACCGCGAGGGCCATCGCCACACCACGGGCCCGGAGATTTTCGACCAGTTGGACGGAAAGATTGATGCCTTCACCTGCGCCACCGGCACCGGCGGCACGCTGGCCGGCATCGCGCTCGCCCTGAAGGAACGTAAGCCCGATGTCAGGATCGTGCTGGCCGATCCGCTGGGCTCCGCCCTTTACAGCTGGAAGAAGACCGGCGAACTGAAGGCCGAGGGCACGTCCATCACCGAAGGCATTGGCCAGGGCCGGGTCACCGCCAACCTGATCGACGCGCCCATCGATGACGCCGTGCAGGTGTCGGACGAGGAGGCGCTGCCCATCGTCTTCGATCTGCTGAAGAACGAGGGGCTGGTGCTGGGCGGGTCATCGGGCATCAATGTCGGCGCCGCCATCAGGGTCGCCCGCGACCTGGGGCCGGGCCACACTGTGGTGACCATTCTCTGTGACGGCGGCTCGCGCTATCAATCGAAGCTGTTCAATCCCGACTTCCTGCGCGAAAAAGGTCTGCCGGTGCCCAGCTGGCTGGAATAAGTCTTCAGCGACAAGAAGGTGAGCGATGACCCTGCTGTTTCGTGACGATCCGTACATGGTGGAAGCCGAAGCGGTGGTGCTGGCGTCAGGGCCGGAGGGCATATTGCTGGACCGTACCCTGTTCTATCCCAATGGCGGCGGACAGCCGGGCGATAGCGGCCTGCTCTATTGGCCGGGCGGCAGCGTGGAGATCATCGACGCCCGCAAGGCGGCGCCCCTGGTCGAAAAGGGTGAAGATGTCGTTCTGGTGCCCAAGCCCGACATGCTTCTGCCCAAGGTCGGCAGTACAGTGACCCAGCGCATCGACTGGAACCGCCGCCACCGCCACATGCGCATGCATACGACCCTGCATCTGCTCTGCGCCGTGGTGCCGGGGGCGGTGACGGGCGGACAGGTCGGGGCCGACCGTTCGCGCCTGGATTTCGACGTGCCCTCGGCCAGCCTGGACAAGGACCAGATCGAGGCGGCGGTCAATGAACTGATCGCGGCCGACCATCCGGTACGCGAACGCACCATCACCGATGCGGAGCTGGAGGCAACGCCTGATCTGGTCCGCACCATGTCGGTGAAGCCGCCCACGGGGTCGGGCAGCGTGCGCCTGCTCCAGATCGGCACCGATGACGCCATCATCGACCTGCAGCCCTGCGGCGGCACGCACGTGGCCCGCACCGGGGAAATCGGTGGCATCACCATCGTGAAGATCGAGAACAAGGGCAAGCAGAACCGGCGCGTGCAGCTGGCGCTGCGCGACTGACCGGGACGGCAGGAAGCCATGAGCGATGAGAAATCCCCCTCCCAGCTGATCGACGGGCGCATCGCCGAACTGGGTGATTGGCGCGGCGCCATGCTGGCCCGGCTGCGCGCCCTGATCCATGAGGTCCTGCCGGATGTCGAGGAGACCTGGAAATGGCGGGGCGTGCCGGTGTGGGAAAAGCATGGCATCCTGTGTACCGGCGAGACCTATAAGGACAAGGTCAAGTTGACATTCGCCAAGGGCGCGTCGCTGGAAGACCCGGCGGGCCTGTTCAATGCCAGCCTGGACGGCAATGCCAGGCGCGCCATCGACCTTTTCGAGAAACAGATGGTGGATGAAGGCGCGTTCAAGGCCCTGATCCTGGCCGCCGCCGCCTTGAACCAACCCAAGCCGCGCGCCCGCAAGGGCGGATGATCGGAGAGCATGTGATGTCGGACCCGTTGGTTTCCCCGCTGTGGCTGGAAACGGAACTGCACAATCCCCGCCTGCGCATTCTGGACGCCTCCTGGCACATGCCCGCGGCCCAGCGCGACCCCAGGGCGGAGTTCGTGTCCAAACGCATTCCCGGCGCGCAGTTTTTCGACATTGATGGGATTTCCGATCCCGCCAGCCTCCTGCCCCATATGCTGCCCACCGCCGCTTCCTTCGCGGCATCAGTCTCGGCGCTGGGCGTCGGGTCGGACGATATCATCGTGGTCTATGATGTGACGGGCCTGTCCAGTGCCGCGCGGGCCTGGTGGATGTTCCGTGTGTTCGGGCACGATCATGTCTTCGTGCTGGATGGCGGCCTGCCTGGCTGGCAGCGCATCGGCGGGCCCGTGGAAGAAGGGCCGGTTAAGGCGCCGCCGGCCGGCAGCTTCACGCCGCAGTACCGCCCGCATCTGGTGCGGTCGGTGGAAGAAATGCGGGCCAACCTGGAAAGCGGGGCCGAACAGGTGCTGGATGCTCGCGCCGCCGGCCGGTTCGAGGGCACCATACCGGAACCGCGCACCGGCCTGCGCGGCGGTCACATCCCCGGCGCCCGCAACCTGCCCTTCGGCGACATCCTGGACCCGGAAACCAAGCTGATGCTGACCGGCGATGCGCTGGGCGAGCGATATCTCCAGGCCGGGATCGACCTTGCCCGACCCATCACCACCTCCTGCGGCAGCGGCGTCACGGCTGCGGTGCTGACCCTGGGCCTAGCACGGCTGGGTGTGGAGAATGTGGCGCTTTATGACGGGTCCTGGACCGAATGGGGGGGACGCGACGACCTGCCGGTCGCGACGGGGGCGGCCGGCTGATCGCCTGTCAACCCCTTGAACCGTATGGGTGGGTTTGAACGACGCAGGCTCGATCCGTCCGCCATAGGCGCTATGCTGGGGTGAATGAGAGACGGCGGGGCGACGGTCCCACCGCAGGAGAGACGGCCATGACCGATACCAGCGCGCTTCCCCCGCCCGGCCACAACAAGGTTACCGTCACCTATCTGGAGATGGTATCCAAGCCCCCGCGCCGGCAGCGGCCGCATCCGCCGGGCCTGTCGCTGCTGCGGGCGGAGAATTGCACCTGGTCCTTCTACCGCTATCTCTATGACACGATCGGGGAGGAATGGCTGTGGTGGTTTCGCCGTGCCATGCCGGCGGACGAACTGCGCGCCATCCTGGCGGATGAGAAGGTGGAGATCTATATCGCCCATGTCACGGGCGTCCCGGCCGGCTATGTCGAGCTGGACCGGCGCACACCGGGCAAGTGCGAGATCCAGTATCTGGGCCTGATCCCGGAATATATCGGCCGGCGCATCGGTCCCTGGCTGCTGGACTGGGCCATCGAGGCGGCCTGGAACGGCGCCGGGGTGGAGAAGGTCACCGTCAATACCTGCGACCATGACCATCCCCGCGCCCTGATGACCTATCAGAAAGCCGGATTCCAGCCCGTGCGCCAGTCGGTGCGGTTTGATCCCGATCCGCGTCTGGCCGGCCTGATCCCGCTTACCGCCGGGTCGCATATCCCCCTGCCGTCCGCCGCCGGAATCGATCAGACATGAATAAGCCCGAGCACGACAAGCCCTTTGCCGAGAATACGCGCCTGATCCATGCGGGCCGCGCACCGGAAAAATTCGGCGGGGCCGTGAATATCCCCCCCTTCCGCGCCTCCACCGTGCTGTTCCCAACCTTGGCGGAACTGGATGCCCATGATCCGGCCTTGCGTACGGTGCGCTACGGCCGCACGGGCAACCCGTCCAGCCATGCATTCGAAGCGGCGATGACCGAGTTGGAGGAAGGGCACGACGCCGTTTCCTACGCATCCGGCCTGCAGGCCATCACCAGTTCGCTGCTGGCCTTCACCCGCCAGGGCGACCATGCGCTGGTCGCCGACACCGCCTATGCCCCCACCCGCAACTTCGCCAATGGCATTCTGAGCCGGGCCGGCGTGACGGTGGAATATTTCGATCCCGGCATCGGTGCCGGCATCACCGCCTTGCTGCGCCCTGCGACGCGGGTGGTGTTCCTGGAATCGCCGGGGTCGCTGACCTTCGAAGTGCAGGACGTGCCGGCGATCACCGCCGCGGTGGCATCGGCAAACCCCGACATCGTGGTGATGATGGACAATACCTGGGCCGCCGGCCTGTTGTTCAAGCCGCTGCAACACGGGGCGCATATCTCCATCCAGTCGGCCACCAAATATGTCGGCGGCCATTCCGATGCCAGCCTGGGCATCGCCGTCTGTGCCCGGCAGGATCATTGGCTGCGCCTGAAGAAGGCGTCGATCGAGCTGGGCGCCTGCGCGTCCGCCGACGAATTGTTCCTGGGCCTGCGCGGGTTGCGCACCCTGCCCGTGCGCATGCGCCGCCACCATGAATCGGGCCTGCGCATCGCCCATTGGCTGGCCGCGCGGCCGGAGGTAAGGCGGGTGCGCCACCCCGCCCTGCCCTCCTGCCCCGGCCATGACGTGTGGAAGCGTGATTTCACGGGTGCCTGCGGCCTGTTCGCGTTCGAGATGGCGCCCACGCCACGCAGGGCCATGGCCGCCATGGTGGATGGCATGTCGCATTTCGGCATGGGGTACAGCTGGGGCGGGTTCGAAAGCCTGATCCTGCCCTCCAACCCCGCCTCCATCCGCACGGCCACCGCCTGGACGGGGGGCGAACTGGTGCGCCTGCATATCGGGCTGGAGGATGTTGAGGATCTGATCGCCGACCTGGAGGCCGGATTCGCCCGGCTGCAGGCGGCCCTGGAGCTGCCATGACCACCTATCCCCTGCCCGACGCCGCCATCGACGCCGCCTTGGCCGCCGTGAAGTACGATGCCGACGGCCTGATCCCCGCCATCGCCCAGCAGCATGACAGCGGCGAGGTGCTGATGATGGCCTGGATGAACCGGGACAGCATCGCCGAAACCCTGCGCACCGGCCGCGTCTGCTACTGGTCCCGCTCCCGCCAGGCCTTCTGGCGCAAGGGGGAGAGTTCGGGCCAGGTGCAGGGCCTAGTCGAATGGCGGCTTGATTGCGATGGCGATACGATCCTGTTGCGCGTGGACCAGCAGGGTCCCGCCTGCCATACCGGCCGCCGCTCCTGCTTCTATCGCCGGGCCGATGCGGATGGACTGACGGTCACCGATCCGGTGCTGCTGTCGCCCGACGCGCTTTATGGCAGCAAGGGCCAGTCATCCGGTTTTTGAATGGCGTAGACGGGTAATCCATCCGTAAGGACATAGTTTCGATCCTGGGCCATACGATGGGATGCGTGTAAAGTGACCCAATGAAGCTGCCACCGGACGTTGTCAAATGAAGGAACTGCGCTGCATTCTGTTCAAGGACCGCGAGGTGCTGTCCGCCGTGCTGGACCGCAAGCGCCGCCTCAAGGAGGAACTGCCATCCGGGCAGATCACCGGTCTGCGTCTGGACAGCGCCGAAGACAGCGTCACCTGCACCATCATCTATGATGGTGGGCAGCAGACGCTGTCCGTGTCGGAGACGGACCTGCAGGCGGCCTTGCTGGCCCATTGCATGGCCAAGAAGGTGCCGCTTCCCGTGGATGCGGAGAAGAATATCCATCTGATCCGTGGCCGCGCCACCCTGATCATCACGATGAATTTCAACAAGGCCGCCCGTCTGGTGCATGTCGCTGCCGCCGAGAAGCGCGCGCTGCCAAACTGATACCGACGGTCGAAATGTTTGACCATCGGTAGGGCGGCGACTTATTGGCATCAATGATTGATGCCGACGGTATAAAACACGCCTGTTTTCAGCGCCCCTGCCCGTCCCCGCGCCGGCGTCGTATCGCTGCCATCAGCAGCACGATCACGGCCACGGGCACGACGATGACCGCACCCTCGCGCATATAGGGCCAGGCCCAACCGAAAATCCCCGCAAACCATTCGGGCAGCCGGGCCAGAAGGGCCAGCACACGGCCCAGAAGGTCACCCGGCGTCCAGCCCAGCCAGGCCAGCACCAGTCCGACAATCAAAGACCAGAACAGGATGCGGATCACGAAGCGCATGTGACCGGCTCTACCCCATTGCACGCCGCAACGCAATGGCATCCACCGGGTGACCATATAGGTAAAATTTACCTATAATCCGTTTGTGTATTGCATATTGAAATGCAATTCATAAAGAAAGGGCGGCGACCTTTCGATCGCCGCCCTTCATGGCCTCGCCGTCGCCTCTTAGAAGAGACGCAGGATCGCCTGCTGGGCCTGGTTGGCCAGGGAGAGGGAGATGGTGCCCAGCTGCTGGCGGGTCTGCAACAGCAGCAGGTTCGCACCTTCCTCGTTCTGGTCGGCCTGGACCAGCTTGTTGGAACCCTCGGTCAGCACGTTCGAGAACTCGTTCGTGAAGCTTTCGCGGGTCTGGATGATGTTCAGGTTGGTCGACAGCGTCTGGGAGGTGGAGCGCAGCTTGGAGGTGGAGAAATCCAGGCTGGCCACCGCCTTGTCGATGTCGGCGCGGTCCAGGAAGTCGTTCTGGGCATAGTCCAGGCGCAGGCCTTGACCGTCGGTCTGGATGTTCTGCGAGGAGACCGAGATGGTGGAGGTGTTGGCCTCGTTGAACTGCACCGTCAGGTCGTTCTCGGTGTTGGCATCCGTACGCTGCACCGTGATCAGGTTGCTGGACAGGTTGGCCGAGGCCGCCTGCTTCAACACCGCGCTGTCCACCTCGAAGCGGACGGTACCGCTGTCGAAGGCCAGCGAGTTCTCGCCGTCGGCCAGCTTGCCGGCGCCGCGGGCATTGTTGCCCGACCGCTCGATGGTCACGCCGTTCAGGTTGGTCGCAGAGACCGTCAGATCGACATTCTTCTCGATGGTGGAAGTGCCGTTGGCGGCCGTGCCCAGGTTCTCCAGCGCCGTGCGGTCAACCGTGAAGCTCACGGTGGTGCCCGACGAGAAGCTGATGGAAACCGCCTTTTCCAACGTGTTGGTGGAGGTCGCACCGATCGAGAAGCTGGTACCCGTACCGGTCGTCTCGTTCGACGTGATGGTGAAGCCATCCGTGAACGCATCGGTGCTGTCGCTGTCATTGGCGGCAATGGTGAAGCGGTTGCTGCCGGTGACACCGACACCCGCCTCGACCTCGGCCATCAGGCCGTTGGCGATGGCCTGGCGGCGTTCCGACGGATCGGCGCTGGACACATCATCGGCCGACGCCTTGTAGGTGAAGGACTGGCCGTTCACCGTGGCGGTGAAGATGTCGCCTTCCTCGATGGCACCGCTGATGGTGACCTGGGAGACCTGCGCCACCCCGGAGATACCGGCGGAACCGGGCTTGCCGGCGGTCAGGTTGCTGGCGGTCGCACTCTGAGTGTTGTCGAAGAACTTCACCGTGCGGCTTTCGCCGTTCTCCGTCACCACCAGGGTACGCTCGCGGCCGGCATTGCCGCGCATTTCGATCTTGATGTCGGAGAAGTTGCCGGCGGTGGCCGAGATGGAACCCGACACCTTCAGCGAGGCCAGACCGCGGCTGTCCTCGGCCTTGGCGATGTCTTCCAGGTCGGCGCTGATGGCGCCGGTGCCGCTGACCTTGATCGAGTAGGTATCGGGGCTGACCACGTTGGTCACGCGGCTGTTGGACAGGCCGCTGATGGAGTTGACGTCGGCGCGACTGTCGGCCGTGCTGTCCATCGTCAGACCGTTGCCGACCAGCAGGTTCTTGCCCTGATAGCCGCTGTCACGGGCGATCTTGTCGATCTGGTCCTTGATGCGGTTGAACTGTTCGGCCAACGACTTGCGGGTCGCCACCGACGCCGCGTCGGTGCCCAGGTTGCCATAGGCCGTGGTCGTCAGGCCCTTGGCCTGTTCGATCAAGTCCTCGATCGCGGTGATACCCTTGTCGCCAGCCTGGATCGTGCTGATCGACTGGCCCATGCTTTCCTTCAGCTTGGACAGGTCGTTGGCACGGACGCTGAGGCCCTTGGCCGCGAAGAAGTTGGTGGGGCCATCGAGCGCCGAGTTGATCTTGTTGCCCGTGGCCAAACGGTTCTGGATGCCTTCAACCTGCTTGTTGGTCTTCTGGAGCAGCAGCAGGTTGTTTCGCATTCCCGCGGTAAGCTGAACGTCACTGGTCGACATGGTAAATCTCCTTTTGAGCCGGGAAAGGGGCCGTTTCGGCCCAATCGATCTCGTGGACTGATCAGGAAGGACGTCGCCGTAACCCGTGGAAGACGCCGGGTGCGATGCATGACCGGCAGTTTCTTGTCGGATCGGGCAATCCGTTTTGCTGATCGCGGTATCAGTCTTGCTTGGCTGTCGCCTTTAAGGCCGATCTGCACCGCTCTTCGCGCAACGCCTTGTCCAGAGCTTCGGTCTCTTCCTCCTGAGGGTGAACACGGATGGGTTCGACAGGACATAAGCAGGAAGCGTGCCAAGTGCCAAAAACCGCCAAAACCTATACTAAAGAGGTAATTTTCGACGGGCCATTGCCTGGAGACCGGCCGCATTGGGCCGGTTGGGGCGGTGAGGATGTTGGGAAGGCGGCGTTTTTTGCCTAGCCCGGCATTTCCTGCCGGGCGGCGGAAATGACCGGCCAAACCCTTGATACGGCGGGTTTTGCCGTGTCGGGCCGGATGATGGAGTCCTGACCGGAAACGGCAAAAGGGCCGCCCGTCTTTCGACGGGCGGCCCTTGAAGGCCATCATGGATGGCGACCCCTGCTGGGCTCGAACCAGCGACCTGCCGCTTAGAAGGCGGCTGCTCTATCCAGCTGAGCTAAGGGGCCGGATAAAAATACCTGCGGTCAATGTATTTGAGCGTAGGTACGGCGGTGACTACCGCCGTGCGCCTCGTGGCGCAGAAGGCCGAGCCCACGGAGGTGGGCGCCCGGCGCCTGAGGAACATGAAAGCTCGGATCAGAACCGGCCGATGCGCGGCCGGTCGGTGCGGAAATTGTCCGCGTAATTCTTGGGGATCACCCGGCGCTCATGCCATTCGGCAATGTCGCAGTCCCAGCCCTTCTTGGCGGCGAAGGCCAGAGCGGCCTCCTTGGTCGGGAACTTCACACGCACCTGGTTCAGGGTATCACCGGAGCTGGTCCAGCCCATCATCGGTTCCGGCCGGCGCGGGGTGGCCAGTTCATATTCCAGAACCCAGTCACCGACCTTGCCGCGGCCGGACTGCATGGTGGTCTTCGACGGCTGGTAAATCCGGACCTTCATGGCAAACCCTGTGACGCAGATGGTTGAACCCGAAAAGAGATGGTCGGAGCGAGAGGATTCGAACCTCCGGCCTGCTGGACCCAAACCAGCCGCGCTACCAGGCTGCGCCACGCTCCGACACGTGAGGGCTGGGAATACACCACCAAAAGCGTGGGGGCAAGTACGCCAACACGTCTTCATGCCACCAGTCGACATTCTCGCCCACACCACGGGGTTCAGGCGGGCTGGCGCCGCAGCAGGCTGCCCAGCACCCCCGGCGCCATGACCAGCAGGTTGCCCAGCACGGCCAGCACCAGCCCCGCCACGCCGGCGGGCGTCCAGCGGTAATCCTCGAACAGGGTGGACACGACCAGAGCCACGACGGGCGTCATGATGGCCACATAGCCGGCCCGGCCCGGCCCGATGCGGCCCAGCAGGGTGAAATAGCACAGGAATGCCGCGATGGAGCCGAACAGGGCCAGATAGATCAGCGACAGGAAATAGGGGGCCGAGGGCACCACCTTGAAGCTGGCGCCCTGGAAAGCCGCCACGCCGACCATGGTCAGCGCGCCCACCAGCATGGCCCAGGCGGTAGTGGTGATCAGCGGCATTTCCGCCTTGCGGGTCGTCGACACGACCATGTTGCCCAGTGATGCGCTGTAGTTCGACACCATCATCAGGGCGAATCCGAGCATGGCCCCGCTGGTCAGCACACCGCCATCCAGTTCCGGCGTGAACAGCAGCAGCACGCCCACCACCCCCATCACCCCGCCGCCCAGGACGGCAGGCCGTATCGGCTGGCCCAGGAACAGGCGGGCATTGACGACATTCATCAAGGACAGCACCGACCCGGCCACGGCCACCAGTCCGGACGGCAGCAAGGCCGTGGCCTTATAGACCAGAAAATAATTGACGGAGAAGTTCAGCAGCCCCGCCGCCGCGATCAGCCACCAGCCCTCCCGCCGGGGCAGAATCGGCTGACGGCGAAGGGCCAGCCAGCCCAACAGCGCCAGGCCGGCCAGCAGGAAGCGATAGGCCACCGAGACGGCCGGATCCACGGCCCCCAGCTGGAACGTGATGGCGTACCAGGTGGAACCCCAGATCAGGACGGTACAGCAGAACAACGCGATATTGGCGGACATGGGGGCACCGGGGGCGGCTTCTAAGGATCAAGCCTATAGACCCGCCGGGCCGCCCCCACCAATCCGATTGTTGTGGGGGTGACAAGTGCGGAACGCTACCTCAGCATCACCTTGTTATTGTCCGACCAGATCTCCGCCGCGCCGCCATCCAGCACGACATCGACCGATGTCAGGCTGAGAGGGGCCTTCAGGGCCACCTCAACGGTCTTGGGCTTCAGGTCCAGCGGTGCCGGGATGGACGGCAACGGCGCTTCCGCCAGGACGCCACCATCGGCCGCCAGCAGGCGGACCCGGCCCGTCGGCGTCGCCACCGACCCGAGATTATGCACCTTCACCGCCACCCTGCCCTTGGCGACCGTGACATCGCGGGCGGCGATGGCGGCGTCCGGGCGTTTGGTCAGGTCCTGTTCCTGTCCGGCCAGGGCGAACTCCAGCACCGTGGTCTGGCCGGGCGCCAGGGTGACGGGCACGCCTTGCCCCTCCCCGAATGCGGTCTTGCGGGTGGTGGCGGCGTCCGCACGGTCATCGCCATTCCCATCCACGCCCTCCGTCACGCTCCAGTCACCCGTCGCCACGTCTGCCCCGATGATGGTGGCGGTGACGGGCTTGTCGGACAGGTTATGGGCCAGGACGCGGAAGCCGGTGCGGGTCGGCTCCTTGACCAGGACACCCACCTTTTCCGCCCCGTCGGGATCGGCGAAGCGCCAGGCGATGCGGTTGCCGCGCACGATGGAATTGCGATAGAGCGCCACACCGCCCAGGCGCTGGCGCTGCAATTCCTGGGTCGGCAGTTCGACCCGGTCGGTCCACCAATGGTCGCCCGTCATCATGTCCATGCGCAGGGCGGCCGCCTGACGCTGGCTGTCATACTGCTTGACGAGATATTGCTTGTTGTCCGTGGCGACCCAGGCTGTGTGATAGGTGAAGGGGCCGGCATAGCGGTCCTTCTTTGCCTCCTCCAGAACCGCATTGCGCAGGTCGGGGCGGTTCAGGTCCAGCGCCAGGTCGCTGCCCACGATGCCGGAAAGGGAACCCAGCCCGCCCTTGCGCAGCACCTGCTCGATGGGGCGCAGATATTTCGCATCCCCCGTCCAGCGCCAAGCCGCCCACATCAGCAGGTTGGTCTGCTCCGGCCCGGCAGTACCGCGCGTGGCCCCGTCGGGCCAGTTGATCTCCGTGGGGAAGGTCCAGGCGCCATCCGTGCCCTGCTTGCCATGGGCCAGATAGCCGTCGGCCAGTTCCAGCAACAGCTTTTTCGTCGCCGGATCGCCATTGATCTCCACCAGCCGGAATCCTGGATGGAAGATCAGATAGGAATAAGGCTTCGACCATTGCCAGGGCGCTTCCTTGACGATGTGCCCGGCGCCGAAATAGTTGCTGACCAGCAGGCGGTGGCCCTTGGGGTTCACCTGCACCAGATCGGGGAAGTTGGCCGCCGTCTCCATCAGCCGTTCCACGGCCAGCGGGTCGCCCGGTGACAGCAGGGACATCTGCGCCTGGGCGTTGATCCCCTCTTCATAGACATGCAGTTCGTCGGTGACGATGGTGCCCAGACCGTTTGTCATCATGCCATTGGCATGCACCGCTTCGATCATGTCGGAGAGCGACTTGGTCAGCTTCTCCCGGTCCACGCCCATCAGGGCCAGCCCCGGCCATTGGTTGGTCAGGTCGGTATCGTCCGACAGGCCGCCGCCGAACTCGCCCGCCACCTGGCGATGATCGATCCACCAGTTCACGAAGGACCGCACCTGCGCCAGATACCGGGTCTGGCCCCAGGCCCATGCCGGCACGCCGGCCGGGGCCTGATCCAGGTCCACAGGCGGCAGCGGCTGCTGCGGGTTCCATTCCGACCAATAGGCGTTGGCCACCTTGTTGTCGGGATCAATGCGCAGCAGGTCGGTCACATCCTCATAGAAGCGCTGGAACAGGCCCAGGTTGCGGCTGCTCTGCCGTTCCTCCACCAGGAACCCGTAATTGTCCTGGATCTGGCGTTCCCGGTCGAAGGCATGCTCGGGCCGGGCCTCGGCCTTGGGCTTGAATACCAGCCGCAGCGATGCCCCGTCCAGCTTGGCCAATGAGAATTCCGGGGACGACGCGGCGATGGTCAGATAAAGCGGCTGGTCGGACGGCAGGACGCGGTCGCGGGTATCCAGCCACAGGGTCCGTGCCTCCCCCGGCTTGACGGCGACATTGACGTCCAGCAGGTCACGCTCCGGCGTCAGCGGGTCCTTGACGCGGATATTCAGCGCCACCAGCCCGCCCTTGTGCGTGGGCTTCACGTCCAGCGCCGGGATAACCAGCTCGATCCCGTCCAGCCCGCCGATATTCTCGAACCCTTCGGTGCTGGCGCGATAGAGCGGCAGGCCCGGTTCCTGGCGGCGGAAATCCATGGGGATGGCGATATGGGCCACGGGGCGGCCGCCGGCCGGTGGCTGGACCCGCTTGCGCGTGGGCACGCCGCCATCGGGAATGGCCACGATCAGGTCGCGCTCCCCTTCCGGATAACGGCCATCGATGAAGCGGCGCAGCGGCCGGATGGCGGTGAAGTCCGGTTCCGCGGCCAGGCGCAGGTTGAAATGGAAATCACCCAGGCCGGCCGGCGCCGTGCCGGGACCGACATGATAGGCGCCGATCTCCTGGATCGGGGTCTCCTGCTGGTCATTGACGAAGCGCAGGGCGCCGCCGATGGCATCGGCCTTCAGGCGCGTCGTGCTGCGTTCGATGCCCTGGCGGCGCCTGGCCAGCAATTCGCCATCATCGGTGACCAGACCGTTACCGTCGGGCAGCTTGGCACCCTTCAGCCAACCCAGCTTGCCGAACGCCGCCCCCTGGATTTCCACCTGGTTGAACGGCGCGTCGGGCAGAAACCATGTGCCGGACTTGCCACCGCCCGAATAGACGTTCCAGTCCGGCAGGGTGAAGTAATCGTGCCGTCCCTCCAGCCGGGAGCGGTTATAGACGCCGGGCCAGGTCGTCTCCCGCACCCCGTCATTGCCCTTCCACATGCGCTGGGCAATGTCGCGCTGTTCGGTGAATTCCACCTTGGCTATGCGGGTGCTGGCATCGGCCAGATAGGGGGGCGGATCGTCAGGCCGGTCGAAACCGTTGCGATGGGCCCAGGCCGACCAGCCATCGGGGGCTGCCGGCAATGATACCGGTTCCACACCCTGGGCCAGTTCCTTCACGGATGTGGCATCCAGGGCGCGGTCATGGACGCGGATATCGTCGATATCGCCGCCGCGCAGGAAATTATACCGGCTCTGCACCTGAATGGGGCTGATGATGCGGCTGTGGGGCCCAAACTGGTCCAGGCTGGCATCCAGGGATGAAGGCTGGTCCTTGCGGGCGACCAGCGCGCCATTCACGTAAAGCTGCACGCCCGTCGCCTCGTCCCAGGCAAAGGCGATATGGGTCCAGGCGTCGGGCGCCGGCGGGTTTGGCATGGTCCAGGAGACGCGGACGCGCGACAGGTTGGTGTCGGTCACGAATCCGTCAAACCCCTTGCCGTTCCAGTCCAGCCGCAGGAACACCATGTCCCAGCTGGAATGGTTGGCAAACGACACGCGGAACAGCGGAAACGGATTGGATCCAACGGGATAGCGCGAACGCCAGAAGAAGCTGAGCGTGCCGCGCTGGGCCCTGATATTGCCGGGGGCCGCCCAGGCCAGCACCTGATCATCGGCCGCCTGCAGGTATGCACCGGACGCCCCGCCCTGCGCCACCACCGCGACCTTGTCGGCAAAGGTCGGCGTGGCATCCCCCACCGCCTTATCGGCCACCAGACCCTTGTCGCCCGTCACCTGGAACAGCAGCCCATCGGCCGCCGCCGGCAAGGTACCCACCAGCAAGGCCAGGGCCGCTGCCCCCGTCCGCAACCGCTTTGCATGCGTCATGGATCGATTTCCTTCCCTGCTGCCGGCGGCGGTTTGCCCGCCTGCCGTCTTCCTTGCCTACGGGTCCGTTCGCTGCTTGCGTTCCCGATCAAACCGTCGCATAGTTTGTTATGACACCGGTGACAATTGGCAAGCAAAATCGCCAGACCCCGGAGGTTCATCAAACAACGGGCGGGCAAACGGCGCATCCATCCCAAGCGTCGAAGCACCGAACAGGAGGAGGAAACCAATGTCCTACACGAAACGCGGCCTGCGCCGCGCGATCCCCTATGGCGTCTCGACCCTGGCCTTGTCGCTGGCGGTATTGGCCGGCAACCAGGCAATGGCCCAGCAGGCCCCATCCGGCGACGCAGTGCTGGAGGAGATCGTCGTTACCGGCTTCCGCGCCAGCCTGGCCAATTCGCTGAACATCAAGCGCAATGAGGCCGGGGTCGTCGACGCGATCAGCGCCGAGGACATTGCCGATTTCCCCGACACCAACCTGGCAGAAAGCATCCAGCGCATCCCCGGCGTCTCCATCGACCGCGACGCGGGTGAGGGCCGGTCACTGACCGTGCGCGGCCTGTCGTCGGAATTCACCCGCACCCGCATCAACGGCATCGAAGCGCAGGCCACGACCGGCGCCACCGACAGTTCCGGCGGCACCAATCGCGGCCGCGGCTTCGATTTCAATGTCTTCGCGTCGGAACTGTTCAACAACATCACCGTGCGCAAGACGGCGTCGGCGGATGTGGAGGAAGGATCGCTGGGCGCCACGGTGGACCTGCGCACCTCGCGTCCCTTCGATTATAGCGGCTTCACCGCCGCCGCCTCGGCCCAGGGCGGCTATAACGACCTGTCGGAAAAGGTGAACCCGCGCGGCGCGCTGCTGCTCTCCAACACCTGGCTGGATGATCAGATCGGCGCCCTGCTGTCGGTCGCCTATTCCGAACGTGACCTGCTGGAGGAAGGGTTCAGTTCCGTGCGCTGGGGGCCGGCCAATGGCGATAACGGCTTCCAGAACCCGGCCGCCCTGCCGGGCGGCGCCTCGTCGGCCGGCGGTGTCTTCCATCCCCGCATCCCGCGCTATGGCCGGCTGGTCCATAACCAGGAACGTACCGGCGCCACGCTGTCGCTGCAGGCCAAACCCGGCGAGGGCAAAACCACTGTCAGCTTCGACGCGCTCTATTCCAAGCTGGACAGCACGCGTCAGGAGAATTTCCTGGAAGCCTGGTCGCTGAGCCGCAATGCCTCGCAAGGCGGCAAGCCGCAGGTCGATATCGTCCAGACGGAAATCGATCCGGCGACCGGTGAAATGGTCTATGCCCTGTTGAACGACATGGATATCCGGTCCGAACAGCGCTTCGACGTGCTGAAAACGGAGTTCACCCAATACACGCTGGATATCGACCATGAATTCAGCGAGAGCCTGCGCGCCAACCTGACGGGCGGGCGGTCCAAGTCGAAATTCGACAATCCCGTGCAGACCACGGTGTTGATGGACCGTCAGGATACCGACGGCTATAGCTGGGACTTCCGCGACAATAGCAACCTGCCGCTGATCAATTACGGGTTCGACGTGACCAACCCCGGCAGTTGGGTCATCACCGGCCCGACCGCCGCCCAGCCCCGGTCGGAAATCCGCATGAACCCGACCTTTCAGACCAATGTCTATGATACGGCCCAGGGCAACCTGACCTGGGACATCAACGACACCTTCACGGCCAAGGGCGGCGTCAACTGGAAGGAATTCAAGTCCGAAGCCCAGGCCTTTGCCCGTCCGTCGGCCACAGCCAATGCCGCCCCCGCCCTGCCCGCCGGCACCACGCTGGCCAGCATGACCAAGCTGCTGACCGGTTTCGGCAAGGGGCTGAACCTGCCCACCGGCACGCCGACCAGCTGGCTGGTCCCCGATCTTGAGGCGTTCGAGCGGGTGTTCAACATCAACTGCAACTGCGACACCGGCGTTCCGGGCGGCGATTTCCGCAGCCAGGGGCTGACAAATAGCGCCACCCTGGCCAACTGGCGCAATGTGACGGAAGAATCGCTGGGCTTCTGGGCCCAGGTCGACTGGAACATGGAACTGGGCGAGATGCCGTTCCGCGGTAATGTCGGCCTGCGTCAGGTGAAGACGGAGGTCACGGCCACCGGCTATTCGTTCTTCAACGGCGCCACCACGGCGGTGACCGGCAAGAACAGCTACAAGGACACACTACCCTCCATCAACCTGTCGCTGGAGCCGGTGGATGATGTGATCCTGCGCGCCGCCGCTGCCAAGGTGCTGTCGCGCCCGCCCGTCACCAACCTGACGCCGGTCTTTACGCTCTCTGCGCTGAACGCCCCCAATCCCAGCGCGTCCTTGGGCAATACGGAACTGGAGCCCTATCGCGCCGACACGGTGGATCTGTCGCTGGAATGGTATTTCGCCAAGGAATCGCTGATTTCGTTTGCGTGGTTCTACAAGGACATCTCGACCTTCGTGCAGACCACGCAGCAGACGCTGACCTATGCCGACCTGACGGCGCTGAATCCCGGTGCCTTCCCGGCCGGCGGCGGGCGTGACCCCAATCTGCAATATGTGTTCTCCACACCCACCAACACGCCGGGCGGTCCGCTGAAGGGCTTCGAGATCAGCTTCCAGGCGCCGTTCAGCTTCCTGCCCGATATGCTGTCGAATTTCGGCGTGCAGGCGAACTATACGCATGTTTCGTCCAAGATCGACTATTGCCAGAGTTCGGCCTGCACGACCTATGTCACGGCGGATCTGGTGAACCTGTCGCCCGATGCCTGGAACGGCACGCTTTATTATGATGACGGGGAGACGTTCAACGCCCGCATCTCCGTCGCCTATCGTTCTGGCTATTACCAGCAGGTGCCGGCCCCCAATGCCGGCACACGCGGCATTGTGGCCATCGGCAAGTCCGCCACCACCACGTTCGACGCGTCCGCCTCCTATAATGTAACGGAGAACTTCACCATCTCGCTGGAGGCCCTCAACCTGACGGATGAGGCCAACCGCCAGTACCATGGCGAATTGGACGGCGTGCGCAACTCCACCTATGTCTATCACCACACGGGCCGCCAGTTCTATCTGGGCGCGCGGTACAAGCTGTAGGCTTTCACGCTGAAAGGGGGCCGGGGTGTGGACCGCATCCCGGCCCTTTTCCGTTTGCGGTCCATGGGATGTGGATGATGCAGTTCTCCCGCCGCGCGCTCCTGGCCTCGCTTGCCGCCCTGCCCCTGGCCGGCTGTGCGGGGCGCCTGTCCGGCCGGGCCGGGGTGACGGCGCAGAGCTTCGGCACGATGCCGGACGGCCAGCCCGTCACGCTCTACACCCTGACCAATGGCAATGGCACCAGCCTGCGGGTGATGACCTATGGGGCGGCCGTCACCAATCTGGTGATGCCCGACAAGACGGGAGCCCTGGCGGATGTCGTCCTGGGGCTGGATGATGTCGAGAGCTACCGCACCCGATCCCGCAATTTCGGCACCCTGGTCGGCCGCTATGCCGGACGTATCGGCAATGGCCGCTTTCCCCTGGATGGGCGGGAGGTGCAACTGGAAACGGGTGGGTCGAAGCACAGCGTCCATGGCGGACCCATCGGCTTTGCCAAACGCAACTGGCATGCCCAAATACTGGACGGGGCGGCGGTGCGCATGACCTTGCTGTCCGCCGACGGGGACCAGGGGTTCCCGGGGGAGTTGGCCATCACCGTCACCTATCGCCTGACGCCGGACAATCGCTTCCGGATGGAAATCGAGGCGGTGACCACCAGGCCGACAGTGCTGAACCCCACCCATCACGGCTATTTCAACCTGTCGGGCGTGCCGGGATCGCTGGTTCATGATCATCTGCTGACGATGGAGGCCGATGGCTTCACCGCCTTCGGTCCTGACAAGATGGTGACCGGTGACATCCGCCCCGTGGCCGGCACCGCCCTGGATTTCCGCTTGCCCAAGCCCATCGGCCGCGACATCGCCTCAACAGAGGAACAAATGCGCATCGGCGGCGGCTATGATCATTGTTTCGTGATCCGCGGCCCCCATGGCGAAAGGCTCCGCAAGGCCGCGCGCCTGGAACATCCCGGCAGCGGCCGGGTGATGGAACTCTGGACGACGGAGCCCGGCGTGCAGCTGTTCACCGCCAATGGCGTCGACATGGTCGGCCGGGCCGGTGCCGCGTACAAGCCGCATTGCGGCGTCTGCCTGGAACCCCAGCATTTCCAGAACAGCCCCAACCAGCCGGGGTTTCCCGGCACCGTGCTGCGGCCGGGGGAGAGGTTCCGGTCGGTGAGCGAGTACAGGTTCGGGGCGGCTTGAGGTTGCGCCCAATTTGGGTGCATGATAGTTTCATTCGATGAGGATAATTGCTCGCCGAACCCTGCGTGAGTTCGTGGAGACTCTGGTGGGGAACAAGGACCAGCCGGCTGTGAAGACGGCATTGGATGCATGGTTCGCCGAAGTCCAGCGAGCGCAATGGCGTAACAGCATGGACGTCAAACAATCCTACGCCACGGCCAGTATCGTTTCAGGGGACCGCATCGTCTTCAATGTCAAAGGCAACGCCTACGGGCTTGTCGTTTCAGTCGATTTCGATAAATCCATCGTTTGGATCAAATGGCTGGGCAGCCACCGCGCCTATGATCAGATCGATGTGTTGGAGGTTGGACATGATGACTGAACTGAAACCCATCCGTACAGATGCCGATCACGAGGCAGCGATGGAGGAGGTGGAACGCCTATGGGGGGCCGCAAACGGTACACCAGAAGGCGACCGGCTGGAGATTCTGGCCACCCTGATCGATGCCTATGAGGCCGAACATCATCCCATGGACCCGCCGGACCCGATCGAAGCCATCAAATTCCGCATGGAGCAGATGGGCCTGACCCGCAAGGATTTAGAGCCTTTAATCGGCACCCGGACACGGGTCGCAGAAGTGCTTAACCGCCGCCGCAGCCTGTCAATCTCCATGATCCGTCGCCTGCATGACCGGCTGGGAATCGCTGCGGAAATCCTGATCCGGCCATCGGAACCGCCAGCCCAATCGCCGGGCCTCTGACCTGCCCTACCCCGCGACGGCCCCGACCTCCGCCGTGACGAACGCCGTCCACAGGGCCGGCAGCGGCTTCAACGCCGCCGCCGCCCGCTTGCGCAGGGCCTCTGCCGCCGTCGGCTGCTCGATCTTGTCCAGCAGTCTCGCCGCGTTCATGTCGTCATCGACCTGCTTCAGTGGCGTGCGCAGGGCATCCACCGTGCGCTGCAATGCCGCCGCCCGCTCCGCCGGCCAGACAGCGCGGCAGAAATCCAGGTCGTAGCGCAGCTTGCGCAGGCGCTTGTGCGCCTTTACCGCCGTGCCCACGTCACCCGGCAGGCCCAGCGCCCGCAGCTTGTCCAGCCGGATGCGCAGCATGTCGCCAGCGATTTCCGCCAGCGTCGTACCGAAGGGGCAACCATGGGGCTGGCGCGCCCATTCCCCCGTCTCCAGCCAGGCGGCGAATTCCAGCTGCCAGCCCGTCCAGGCTGGCGACATCAACATGCGCATGGCCTTGTCCAGCGCCACCGCGCGGGCGGCGGAGACGGGGCCGACCGCGCCCTTGCGCGCCTCGGCCGGCAATTCGGTCAGGGCCATGGCCAGCTTCTGCCAGTCACGCGCCTTTTCCAGCTTACGGCCCAGCTGTTTCAACTGGTCGCGCAGCGCGTCCCCCTGGTCGGTATGGATCAGGTCGGCGAACAGGCCATAGGCCGTGATCAGCCTTCGCACAGCCGACGCCATCTCCCGCAATGCCGCCGGATCGCCCATGGCCTCCGTAAAGGCCGGCTGGTTGTCCAACAAGTGGGTAAGGCCGTTGCGTGCGATATGACGGAAGGCTTCCATCACGGTCGTGATCGGCGTTATGCCCAATGGACGGACGGCATGGGCGCGCGGCTGGGCGCCGGTCAGCAGGGCCAGACCCAGATCGGCCTTGCTGCGCGTGGTCAGGCGCAGCGGAACACGGGCATGGATATCGGCGGCCAGCCGGAACAGGTCCGCGACCTCCCCCTGTTTCAGCTCCAGTTCCACCTCGCTGATCGTATGGCGGGCGGACGTCTGGCCGTCGGGCGCCATCACCAGCGCCTGCCCCAGGTCCAGGGCCAGTTCCACCCGCCCGTCGGCGCCGGCCCGCAGCATCAACGCCGTCCGCTGCACATCCGTGGTGAACAGGGCCGAGAGATTGTCCAGCGCCTCGCCTGGGATCAGTTCCGACAGGTCCCCCTGGCGCAGGAGGTCGGTATCCAGGCCATCGCCCGCCACCTCCCACCGCCATTCGCGCCGCACGGCGATGCCGGCGCCGTCGCCCGCCTCATGCGTGGACAGCGTCTTCACCGACTGCTCGCGCCGCATACCCCGGCGGCGCAGGCGTAGCGCCAGGCCGCGCTTGGCCAGCGCCAGTCCCGGCGTGTCGTAATAGGAGGTGTGCAGACGCACGGGATCGGCCTGGGCGACCAGCCGGTCGCGCACCAGGGCCAATGCTGCGATGCGCGGCAAATCCGCCGCATCGGCCAGCAGCTTGATCTCCACCTCCCGTTCCGAACGCGGCGTACGGGGGGCCTTGGGCTTGGCGTTCAAGGGGGCTTGCGCTTCCGTTCCGTCGGGAAATGACTATGCTTCACATACCGCAGTGCGACATGGGACGGAAGCGGCAAAGAGCGTTCAGCGTTCCTCCAGGTCGCGCGGCCGGGTGAAGCCCGCCAGCGTGCAGCTTCCCCAATTCAAGGCGCCCCAGTCCAGACCGCCGGGCAACACAATCTCCACGAACGAACAGGTCGGCAGCTTCGCCGCCAACGCCTGGCGCAGGCCGGCATCACCCCGCCCGCACAGGTCACGGGCCAGCAGCTGGAAATCCGGGTTGTGGCCCACGAACAGCGCCGTGCCGATCTCGTCCGGCAGCGCCCTCACCCTGTCCAGCAGCTGTTCCTCCCCGCACAGATAGATGGAACGGTCGAAACTCGTGGGCGGCAGCTCGGTGCCCCAGCTTGCCGCCACGATCTCCAACGTGGACCGCGCCCGCACGGCGGTGGAGCAGACGACAAGGTCCGGGCGGGGCGGCCCGCCCTTGCGCGACGCCCAATAATTCGCCATCGTCGCGGCGGCCCTGTGCCCACGCGGGCTCAATGGGCGATCATGGTCGGCCAGTCGCGGGTCATCCCAGTCCGATTTGGCGTGCCGCAGCAGATAGAGTGTCTTCATGACGACCATAGGCAAGGGAACGGGAAGTGGCTCCGGCACAGGGCAGCGTCGCCGCCCGCGCGGGACCCGCGTACCCGAAACCGTCACAGAAGCAACATATACTGCGGCGGCCCCAGAGGACCAGAAGGACGAGACCATCGTGACCGCCGCACCCGACATGCTGACCGCCCCGGCCGATGCCATCCAGGCCAAGGCAGCCGTGCAGGCAACCCCGCCCGGCATCGCGCATGACAGCCCGGAACGTTTCATCAACCGCGAACTGTCCTGGCTGGCCTTCAACCAGCGTGTTCTGGAAGAGGCGTACAATGCCCAGCATCCGCTGCTGGAACGGCTGCGCTTCCTGTCCATCTCGGCCAGCAACCTGGATGAATTCTACACGGTGCGCGTCGCCGGCCTGAAGGCGCAGGTGGCCGCCAAGGTCACGACCCCGTCGGACGACAACCTGACGCCCCAGCAACAATTGGCGGCCATCAATTACCGCGTCACCGACGTCATGCGCGACCAGCAGGCCTGCTGGCTGATGCTGCGCAAGACCCTGCGCGCCAACGGCATCGCCGTGATCGACCCGGAAGAACTGTCGCCGGCCGAGCATGACTGGCTGGAAGCCCGCTTCATTGACGAGATTTTCCCGGTCCTGACCCCGATTGCCGTCGATCCGGCCCACCCGTTCCCCTTCATCCCCAATGGCGGATTCGCCCTGGCCCTGCAATTGTTCGACCCGCAGAAAGGGTCGGAGCTGGACGCCCTGGTGCTGCTGCCGCAGCAACTGGACCGGTTCATCCGCCTGCCCGGCACCGACACGCGCTATGTGCTGCTGGAACAGGTGGTGCTGACCTTCATCTCCCGCCTGTTTCCGCCCTTCGTGCTAAAGGGCCATGGCGTGTTCCGCGTGCTGCGCGACAGCGAGATGGAGATTGAGGAAGAAGCCGAGGATCTGGTCCGCACGTTTGAAAGCGCCCTGAAGCGCCGCAAGCGCGGCAGCGTCATCCGGCTGGCCGTCAATACCGGCATGTCGAACGATCTGCGCGACTTCCTGATCGATGAGCTGCATGTCAGCGCCGATGACGTGTTCGTGCTGGATGGCTTGATCGGGCTGGCCGATACCAAGCAGATCATCGGCGATGACCGTCCGGACCTGCTCTTCTCCCCCTACAATGCCCGCTTCCCGGAGCGTATCCGCGATTTCGGTGGCGATTGCTTCGCCGCCATCCGGCAGAAGGACATCGTCGTCCACCATCCGTTCGAAAGCTTCGACGTGGTGGTGCAGTTCCTGCGGCAGGCCGCCGCCGACCCCAACGTCCTGGCCATCAAGCAGACGCTGTACCGCACGTCGAAGAACAGCCCCATCGTCGCGGCCCTGATCGATGCCGCCGAACAGGGCAAGTCGGTGACGGCCCTGGTGGAACTGAAGGCGCGATTCGACGAGGAGGCCAATATCCGCTGGGCCCGCGACATGGAGCGCGCCGGCGTGCAGGTGGTCTATGGCTTCGTGGACCTGAAGACCCATGCCAAGGTGTCGCTGGTCGTCCGGCGCGAAAGCCAGGGCCTGCGGACCTATGTGCATTTCGGCACCGGCAATTATCACCCGATCACCGCCAAGGTTTATACCGACCTGTCCTTCTTCACCTGCGACGTGGCGCTGGGCCATGACGCGGCCCACATGTTCAACTACATGACGGGCTATGCCACGCCCAGGTCGCTGGAAAAGATCGCCATCGCCCCCACCACCCTGCGTCAACGTCTGGTCGATCTGATCGATGCGGAGATCGCGCATGCCCATGCCGGCCGTCCGGCCCAGATCTGGGTGAAGCTGAATAGCCTGGTCGATGCCAAGCTGATCGACAAGCTGTACGAGGCATCGCAGAACGGCGTGAAGATCGAGCTGGTGATCCGCGGCATCTGCTGCCTGCGGCCGGGCGTGCCCGGCCTGTCGGACAATATCCATGTGAAGTCGATCGTCGGCCGGTTCCTGGAACATGGCCGCGTCATCTGCTTCGGCAATGGCCATGGCCTGCCCTCGCCCAAGGCCAGGGTCTACATCTCGTCGGCCGACTGGATGCCCCGCAACCTGGACCGCCGCATCGAAACGCTGGTGCCGATCGAGAATCTGACGGTACACCAGCAGGTGCTGGATCAGATCATGGTTGCCAACCTGAAGGACAATACGCAGAGCTGGGTCCTGCAACCCGACGCGACATACCGCCGCGTGGAGCCTTGCCTGGAAAGCTTCAACGCCCATACCTATTTCATGACGAACCCCAGCCTGTCTGGTCGTGGTAGCGCCACCAGCGAGGCGCGGCTGCCGCCGAAACTGGTGTTGAGCAATTTCCCGTAACCCGGCATTCTCCTGATGTTGTCACTGAAAGCGGACCGACTGAACGTGGATCACGCCCATGCCGAGGACCGCCTGGCGGTCATCGATGTCGGTTCCAATTCGATGCGTTGCGTCGTCTATGAGAAACTGACAAGGTCGCCCGTCGCCCTTTTCAATGAAAAGGTCCTGCCTGGCCTGGGCAAAACGGTGGAGCGGACCGGCAGGCTGAACCCCGAGGGGGTGGTGCTGGCGCTGGATAACCTCGTCCGGTTCCGCCGCCTGCTGGAAGGCATGCAGGTCGGCCGCGTCGATGTGCTGGCCACGGCCGCCGTGCGCGACGCCGCCGATGGCGCCGACTTCGTGGCGGAAATCACAAGGCGCACCGGCTTCCATGTCGATGTCCTGTCGGGGGAGGAGGAGGCGCGGCTGGCGGCTCTGGGCGTGCTGTCGGGTGCTCCCAATGCCGACGGTCTGGCCGGCGATCTGGGCGGCGGCAGCCTGGAACTGGTGCTGCTGGAAAAGGGTGAGATCGGGGCGCAGGTGACCACACCGCTGGGCCCGCTGCGCCTGCTGGAGGCCACGGATGGCAAGCCCGGTCCGGCCGCCAAGCTGATCGACCAGCATCTGTCCAAGCTGGACTGGCTGTCACGCGGCAGGAGCCGCACCTATTACCCGGTCGGTGGTGCCTGGCGCGCCCTGGCCAAGATGCATCTGGAGCAGGTGAACCATCCCCTGCACATCATCCACCAGTACAGCGTGGATGGCGCGGCCATGGCTGAATTCGCCGGCACCGTGGCACGGGCCGGGCGCAGCAATCTGGAAAAGATGCAGGGCGTGTCCAAGCGCCGCCTCGACACCCTGCCCCTGGCCGCTCTGGTCATGGAACGGGTGTTGAAGGCGGTGCAGCCGGCGCGCGTCACCTTCTCCGCCTATGGCCTGCGCGAAGGCCATCTCTATGATCTGCTGGACAAGTCGGAGCGCCGGCAGGACCCGCTGATCACCGCGTGCGAGGATGTGGCCGAGCGTATCGGCCGCTTCGGCCATGCCGAGATTCTGTCCGACTGGACCGCTCCGCTGTTCGTGGGGGAAGATTCGGCGGCGCGGCGTCTGCGGCAGGCCGCCTGCCTGTTGTCCGATCTGGGCTGGGCCGAACATCCCGATTACCGCGCCGAACATGCCTTCCTGCGTATCCTGCGCATGCCGTTCGCCGGCGTCGATCATGCCGAACGCGCCTTCCTGGCCACGGCCGTCCATGTCCGCTATGCCGGCACCATGGACAGCCCCATCCTGGCACCGGCCCGTTTGCTGCTGAAGGAAGGGGCGCTGGCCCGGGCCTATATATTGGGCCTGGCCCTGCGCTTGGCCCATACGCTGACCGGCGGTGCCGCCACCTTACTGCAACGGACCCTGCTGCGCCTGGGCGACCAGAAGCTGACCCTGATCCTGCCCGAAGATGCCGCCATGCTGACCGGCGACAGCGTGCAGCGCCGGGTGGAATCCTTGTCGAAAGCGCTGAACCGTACAGGCGAGATCAGCGTGCAGGCAGCGCCGAAGCTGGCGCGGTGAGGGGTCGCCCCCCCTTACTCCCGCTCCATGACTTCCTTCACCTTGCCCGCCAGCTGCTTCAAGCTGAAGGGCTTGGGCAGGAATTCCACAACCTCGCCGCCGCCGACGGAACTGCGGAAGCGTTCCTCGGCATAGCCGGAGATGAAGATCACCTTCACGTCGGGCATGAACTCGCGCACGGCGCGGATCATGGCAGGGCCGTCCAGCTGGGGCATCACCACGTCGGTGATAATCAGATCCACATCAGGCCGGTCGGGTGCCCGCAGCAGTTCCAGGGCCGCCTCCCCGCTCTTGGCCTCCACCACCTCGTACCCCTTGTTGCGCAGCGCGCGGGCGGAGAAGACGCGCACGGCATCCTCATCCTCCACCAGCAGGATGCGCCCCGTGCCGGTCAGGTCGGCGGCCCCCTTCTCCGCCTTCTCCACGGCCGCAGCCTGGGCGCCATCCTCCTGATAGCGGGGCAGATAGATGGAGAATTTGGCCCCATCGCCGGGCGCGCTATCCACGAAGACGAAACCGCCCGTCTGGCGCACGATGCCATAGACGGTGGACAGGCCCAGACCGGTGCCGGACCCCAGTTCCTTGGTGGAAAAGAACGGTTCGAAGATGCGCTGCAGATTTTCCTGCGGAATGCCCACCCCGGTATCGATGACCTCGATCACCACATAGTCACCGGGCGGCATGGTCTCCGTGGCCCGCTGTACCGGGTCGGCAACGTGCAGGTTGGACGTGACGACGGTCAGCCGCCCGCCCGTATCGATCATGGCGTCGCGGGCATTGACGCAGAGATTGATGATCACCTGCTCCAGCTGCCCCTGGTCCACCTTGACCAGGCCCAGATCGCGGCCATGCATCATGCGCAGTTCGATATTCTCGCCGATCAGCCGGCGCAGCAGGTTCGACAGTTCGGCCAGTACGTCGGTCACCGAAAGGACACGCGGCTGCAAGGTCTGCTGTCGCGAAAAGGCCAGCAGCTGGCGCACCAGATTGGCGGCGCGGTTGGCATTCTGCTTGATCTGCATGATGTCGGTGAAGGAATGATCGCCAGGCTTGTGCCGCAGCAGCAGCAGGTCGCAGAAGCCGATCATCGCCGTCAGCAGGTTATTGAAATCATGCGCCACGCCGCCGGCCAGCTGGCCGATGGCCTGCATCTTCTGCGACTGGACGAACTGCGCCTCCAGGTTCTTCTGGTTGGTCATGTCGACCAGATGCAGGACCAGCCCCGCCCCGTCCGCCGGCGCCCCGTCGGCACGCCGCGCATAGATATGCACAATCGGGCCATGGCTGCCGCGCAACTGCGCCTCATGCGCCGGGTGGCCGTCCGCCCCGTTGCGGATGGCGGCCAGCCGCTGCTGGATGGCATTGCGCTGATCGCGCTTGAACAGGTTGCTGACGGGGCGGCCCTGCGCATCGTCACGCGACAGGCCGGACAGCGCCAGGACGGTATCGTTGCATTCGGCCAGCCGGAAATCGGCATCCACCAGGGCGATGCCGATGGGCGCATAATCGAAGAAGCGGCGGAACCGCTCCTCGATCCGGGCCAGTTCCCCGCACAGCCGCTCCATCTCCGCGGTGTCGGCGGGCGGGATCGGCGGTGGTGGGTCGGGTTCGGCCACAACCCGCGGTGGCGGAGCCGCTGCCAGCATTTCCGCCTGCCAGGCCGAATAGCCGGCATTGCCGTCCAGCGGCCGGGCCGTCAGGCGGAAATTGCGACCGTCGGCGAAGGTCAGTATCGTGTCCGCCGCCATGCCACGTTCCACCGCCGCCGTCAGACGCTTGATCTCCAGCGGTGCCATACCGGTGCCGGCGGCACTGCCCAGCGCGTCCAGCGGCAGTCGCGTGCCCGGCTGGGCCAGGTCGCGGAAGGCGGGATTGTAATGCACGGCCTTTCCGTCCGGCGCCACGATGACCATGGGCACCGACGCCGCCTCCAGCCCGCGGGCCAGCAGATGCCGCCGCTCTTCCGTGGCGCCGGCCCGTGCGGCCACGCCGCGCACTAGGGCGATGGCGGCCAGGGCCAGCATGCCGCTGGCCAGCCAGACCACGATGCCGCCACGCAGACCGGCCGGCCATTCGGCCGGCGGCGGCCCATCCAGCCGGGACAGATAGACCATGGCGGCGATGGCCACCAGCACCAGCGCCAATGCCCACAAGCCGGCGGCACGCGCGGTCGGGTTCAGGCCGGGGCGGGCGACGGGGCGGCTTTTGCGCATGGGGGGCACCGGTGCAGGTTTCGGCGGAACAATCACTCTACAACACGGATATTATCAGGCGCGACAGGCAGTGAGGGGCTCTCCTATCGGGGGATCGGTTTACGCTTCATCTTGAAGACGTAGGAGATGATCTCCGCCACCGCCTTGTAATGGTCGGCGGGGATTTCCTCGTTCACCTCGGCCGATGCGTAGAGCGCACGGGCCAGGGCCGGGTTAGCGATCAGCGGTACGTCGTTCTCTTCCGCGATCTCGCGGATGCGCAAGGCCAGATGGTCCACGCCCTTGGCCACCACGGTGGGGGCACCCATCAGGGCCGGGTCGTATTTCAAGGCCACGGCATAGTGGGTGGGGTTGGTCACCACCACGTCGGCGGTGGGGATATTGCCCATCATGCGGTTGCGGGCGCGCTCCATGCGCAGCTGGCGGATCTTGCCCTTGATCAGGGGATCGCCTTCCGCCTGCTTGAATTCTTCCTTCACCTCCTGCTTGGTCATGCGCATCTGCTTCATGAAGGTATAGCGCTGATACACATAATCGGCGCCACCCAGGACCAGCAGGACCAGCAGCACCGCGAAGATGATCTTCGCCGACAGGACCTGGGTTTCCCTGACGATGTCGATCATCGACATGGCGATGAAATGATCGACCGCCCCCCAAAGCGGCCGCAGCATCACATAGACGACGATGCCGACGATGATCAGCTTGGCCAACGACTTCAGAAACTCCACCAAGTTCTTCATGGAGAATTTCTGCGCCAGGGCCGGCAGCGGGTTCAGACGGTTCAGATCGAACTCGAACACCTTCTCCGTCGTGAATAGGAACCCCACCTGAACGACGGAGGCCAGCACCACCGCCACCACCAGCATGATCAATGGCACGGCCATGGAGATGGAGACGCTGGTCACCAGATCCATGAAAACGCTCTCCAGCGCCCCGCCCTCCAGGATCATGGCATGCGGCTGTTCGATGAAGGGCAGAAGGCTGACCGATATCCGCCCGAACGACCAGGGCAGGACCATGAGGATCAGGACCAGAGAGGTGCCCAACACGAAAAGATGGCTGATTTCCTGGGATTTCGGCACCTGGCCCTTGTTGCGCGCATCGGCCAGGCGCTTTCCGGTTGGTTGTTCTGTTTTGCTGTCGTCATCGGTATCCTCGGCCATGCGGGTTCCCTCACAGCTGCAGGATATTGACGAGCTGGCCCTCGAACCGGGTTAGCCAGAAGGTCATGAGCGCCATCAGGCTGAGGCCCAGCAGCAGCAGACCCAGGATGATCTGGATCGGCACACCCACGAAGAACACCTGGATCTGCGGCACCAGCCGTGAGATCAGGCCAAGCCCAAGATAGAACAGCAGGCCGATCACCGTAAAGGGTGCGGCAAGCTGCATGCCGATCAGGAAACTGTCGGCCAGTACCCGTGTCAGATGCTGAGCCACATCACCGATGGGCAGCCATTGGCCCGGCTGGAACAGGGTGTAGCTGTCCACCACGGCCAGCAGCAGCATATGGTGCAGGTCGGTGGCGAAGATCAGCATCAGGGCCAGCACACCCAGGATGGCCGACACCGGATTGCCGGGCGACGACATGGCCGGATTGAAGGCCTGCGCCGCCGACAGGCCCACCTGGTTAGCGATCAGCATGCCCGCCGTTTCCAGCGCCGACATCAGCATGCGGGTAATGGTGCCCAGGAAGATGCCGATCATCGCCTCGGCAATGATCAGCAGCGTCAGGTCGGCCGGATTGGGCGGCGACTTGGGCATCTGGGGCAGCAGAATGGGCAGCAGCAGGAAGGACACGGCCAGCGCAAACAGCAGCCGGATGCGCGGCGACACATATTGCTCACCAAAGCCCGGCATGACCAGGAAGGCAGAGCCCAGGCGCACGAAGATCATCAGGAACGCATAGACCGACCCGCCCAGGATCGCATCCAGCGACATCACCCGCCATCCTGGCTGTCGACGCTGGTACCCACGGCGACGATGCGGTCCATGATCCGTTCGGTGAAGGTCTTCAAATGCCCGTTCATGAAGGGCAGCAGAAACACCATGGCCGTGAACAGGATCAGGATCTTGGGCACAAAGGTCAGGGTCTGCTCCTGCAATTGCGTCAGGGCCTGGAACAGCGAAATGGCGAGACCAACCACCAGGGCGATCAACATCAGCGGCAGGCTGACGATGATCGTGGTGAACAGCGCATCGCGCACGATCTCAATGGCCTCGGCCTCGTTCATGGTACGCCCCGGTCCCTAGCCTTTCATGCCCCTCAATCGCCGGCGCCCACATCCGTGGGCTCGGGCCCCGCGCCACGTGGCGCGCGGCGGCAGTCGCCACCGAACCAACGGTCAAACATTTGACCGTTGGTATCACATCGGCATGCGCAGGATTTCCTGATAGGCGGAAATCACCTTGTCACGGACATTGACCACGGCCTGCAACGTTACCTCGGCATTGGTGACGGCGTTCACCACGTCGGCCAGGTCGGCCTTGCCCACGACGCCTTTGGCCGTCATCTCTTCGCCCTTGTGCATGGTCTGGATCGACTGGGTCGCCGCACTTTCCAGCATGTCACCGAAGGACGGGCCATCGGCGGGACCCGACTTGGTCGGCGCAGTCAGGCCGCGCGTGGCGGCACTGGCATAGGCGGCGGCGGCACCGCTGAAGGGAATGGCCATGGCTTTGTCTCTTCCGTCCGGGGATGGGGCTTAATCAGTTGGAACGCAGGAGATCGACCGTGCGCATGATCATGGAACGCGTGGCATCCAGCGTGTTCAGGTTGGCCTCATACGAACGCTGCGCCTCGCGCATGTCCATGCTTTCGACCAGGGAATTCACGTTGGGCAGCAACACATAGCCATCGGCATCGGCGGAAGGGTGACCGGGATCGAAGCGGCGCTGGAAATCGCTGCGGTCCACGTCGATCTTCTTCACCTTCACCAGATCGGTTTCCATCTGCTTATCCAGGGCGTTCTGGAACAGCACCACCTTGCGGCGGTACGGCAAATCGCCCGGTGAGGGGGCGGTGGAATTGGCGTTGGCCAGATTTTCGGCGATGACGCGCAGGCGCGTGCCCTGCACCTTCATGCCGGCGGCCGATGCCGCCATCGAGTTCATCAGATCCATTGGTGGGTCCCCTTATCACTGCCCATCAGGCCGCTCAGCGTGGCGGCGACATCGCGGTCTTCAGCATGCCCACCTGCTTGCGGTACAGGTTGGTCACGGTCTGGTACTCCATGGCGTTCTGGCCGACCTTCATCATCTGCTCTTCCAGGACCACGGCATTGCCGGCGGGCGCCGTTTCATAGGGGCTGCGTTCCTCCCCATCCTTGAAAACGCCCTTCTCCGGCACGGTACCTTTCAGATGACCGGATTCCGACCCCGCCAACTGCATGCGCGCACTGTTGCGCAGCTGCTTCTTGAAGTCGAACTCCACCAGATCATGGGGGCGGAATTCCGGCGTATCGGCGTTGGAGATGTTCTTGGACAGAACCTCCTGCCGCTGATTATGCCAGGCCATCTTGTCCGACATCAGGCGGAATATGCCGCTATCCTTCAGATCCATGGCGAAACCCTTCCATCCTTTACCGCACCGGCGCCCAACGGGACACCATTTCCAGACCAAAATTCATGCAATTTCCGCGCCATTCCGGGGCTGTATTTCAGGGGGCCCGGCCTGCCTTTTGCGGGAAGCCGATCACAGGATCGGAAAAACACATCGGTTTTCATTCCCATCATAGCGCAGTTGCGGCCAGGAGGAACGTGAAATCGCATCCATCAAGCCGGCTGCGCCGGGCGAAGCCATCTGCTAGGATGCTTTCAGCCGCAAGGGTGGTTTCGTGCCCGGAACGGCGTTTGCGGACGAGGCCATTTCTTTGCCCCCACCTCCCGACAGCCCCCCGCCCCCGCCCGCCCGCCGACAGGTGGCGGTGGCGTTGCGGCATGAAAAGGGCGACCCCAACCTGCCGCGCGTGGTGGCCAGCGGGCGGGGTGCCGTGGCCGAACAGATCCTGGAACTGGCCTTCGCCCATGGGGTGAAGGTGCGCACCGACGCCGATCTGGCGGAAATTCTTGCCGCCGTCGACGTGGAAAGCGAAATTCCCATTGAAGCCATCGCCGCCGTGGCGGAAATCCTTGCCCATGTTTATCGTGCGAACGGGACCTGGCAGGGACGCGCCGGAGAACTTGACCAGACGCCCTTGGATCAGCCGACGACATCATGACAGAGAACCCGACCATCCCCACCCTGCCCGCCCCGGCCGATATCGACCAGACGCTGGACAGTCTGCTGTCCCTGCTGACCGGCGGGGAACAGACGCTGGCCGGAGGGGAGATGGTCGATCTCTATGGGCTGGAACGGGAGGTTAAGCCGATCCTGGACACCATCCTGGCCCTGCCGCCGGCCCAGGCCCGTTCGCTGCTGCCCAAGCTGGAACAGGTACTGACCGCTCTGGATCAGGTGGCGGGCACCCTGGAACGCGTGCATGGCGACAAGCTGGGCGGGCGGGAGACGCATGCCACCCGTATGCGCGCCGCCCAGGCCTATCGCACCGGCAAGGATTGAGGTATGGACGCGTCCAATTATGTGCGCCTTGTCCTGGCGCTGGGACTGGTCCTGGTGCTGATCGCGGGTTTCGCCGTGCTGCTGCGCCGCTATGGCCCTGCCGCTGGTCTTGCCGTGCGCCGCAAGGGTGACAAGCGGCTCAGCGTGGTGGAAGTAATGGCACTGGACGCGCGCCGCCGGCTGGTGCTGGTGCGGCGCGACGGGGTGGAGCATCTGCTGCTGCTGGGCACGGGTGAGGACAGGGTGGTGGAGACGGGCATCGTGCCGCCGCCGGCATCGTCGGCTGCGGGTGATTTCAGGGCGGTGCTGGACCGCCAGGACAAGGTGGGTTCCGCATCATGACGATGGGCCGTTCGCTGAACCTGCTGTGCCGGCGCGCCCTGCCGCTTGCCGCTGCCATGCTGCTGCTGGCCGGACCGGCGGCAGCGCAGAGCCTGTCGCTGGACCTGGGCGATCAAGGGGCCAGCGGCACCGGTCGCATCATCCAGTTCGTGATGCTGCTGACCGTGCTGTCGCTGGCGCCCAGCATCCTGATCATGATGACCTGTTTCGTGCGTATCACCATTGTGCTGAGCTTCCTGCGTTCCGCCATGGGCACGATGCAGGTGCCGCCCAACCAGGTGCTGATGAGCCTGGCCATGTTCCTGACCTTCTTCATCATGGCGCCCACCCTGCAAGCCTCTTACGAGCGCGGCATCCGCCCGCTGATCAACGAGGAGGTGGACGAGATCACCGCCTTCAAACGGTCGGTGGAGCCGTTCCACGCCTTCATGATGCGCCATGTGCGCGAACGCGACCTGCAGCTGTTCATGGACATGTCGAAGACCCAGCCCGTGGCGGAGCCTAAGGACATCCCCATCCATGTCCTGATCCCGGCCTTCATGCTGTCGGAGCTGAAGCGGTCGTTCGAGATCGGGTTCCTGGTCTTCGTACCGTTCCTGGTGATCGACATGGTGGTGTCGTCGGTGCTGATGGCCATGGGCATGATGATGCTGCCACCAGCGATGATATCACTGCCGTTCAAGCTGATCTTCTTCGTGCTGATCGACGGCTGGTACCTGATCGTCGGGTCGCTGGTGCAGAGTTTCGGGGAGATATAGCGTTCTCCCCGCTCCTCGTGAGGCCTATCCCTGATTGTTGCGCCGGGCCAGGAAGGCCAGCCGCTCGAACAGATGCACATCCTGCTCGTTCTTCAGCAGGGCGCCGTGCAACGGCGGGATCAGCTTCTTCGGGTCGCGCTGGCGCAGCGTCTCCGGCGACACATCCTCCACCAGCAGCAGGCGGATCCAGTCCAGCAGTTCCGACGTGCTGGGCTTCTTCTTCAGGCCGGGCACATCCCGCACCTCATAGAACAGGGTCAGCGCGTCGCGCAGCAGTTCCGCCTTCAGGTCGGGGAAATGCACCTCCACGATGCGGGCCATCGTGTCGGCATCGGGGAAACGGATATAATGGAAGAAGCAGCGGCGCAGGAAGGCGTCGGGCAGTTCCTTCTCATTGTTCGACGTGATGATGACCACCGGCCTCTTGACCGCCTTGATGGTCTCCCCCGTCTCATAGACGAAGAATTCCATACGATCGAGTTCCTGCAACAGGTCATTGGGGAACTCGATATCCGCCTTGTCGATCTCGTCAATCAGCAGGACCGGCGGCTCGTCGGCCGCGAACGCCGTCCATAGCGGGCCCTTGCGGATATAGTTCTTGATGTCCTTGACGCGCGGGTCGCCCAGTTGGCTGTCGCGCAGGCGGCTGACCGCGTCATACTCGTACAGACCCTGCTGCGCCTTGGTCGTGGATTTGACATGCCAGGACAGCAGCGGCCGGCCCAGCGCCTTCGCCACCTCCTGCGCCAGCACGGTCTTGCCCGTCCCCGGCTCCCCCTTCACCAGCAACGGCCGCTGCAAAGTAATGGCTGCATTCACGGCGACGCGAAGGTCATCGGTGGCGACGTAATCCTGGGTGCCTTGGAAACGGGTCATGGTCTCTGCTGGGCTGGGGACATGGATTTGCGCAGCATCATTGCCGGAACGCCCCGGAATGGCTACCCTGAAAACATCGTCACGCGGAGGCCCCGGACATGCGGCAGGTTCTGAACGACGTCACGCCCGAACAATTACCCGAGATTTTCCAACGGCTTGGCATCACGCCGGGCCAGCGCCTGCGTATCACGCTGGAGACGCTGGACGAGGATGTGACCCTGCCGGGGGATGAGGAAGAGGCGGCTGCCTTCGATTGGGCGCTGGAAGAGGTGGAGCGAGCGTGAGTTAGGGTGATTTCACGATGCCAGTGAAATCAGACCAATGGTCCACTTTGAACGCTCTGATATCGCGAACGCAGGTGGGAAACCAAGGCAGCGCTTTGAGCCCTTGTATCGCGGCGAAGAGATTGGCGAGATCATCACGCGATGTGATGTACAGGCTGCCTTGGACGCGGTCGAAACCATAGCGCGCCAGACAGGCACCAATATCGGAATATGCCTGGGAAACACCCTTCGGGTGACGTTGCGCTGTTTCTGCCACCACCAGATCAAAGGCAATTGCAAACATCAGCGATCCCGCGGGTCTTCCAGAATCTCAGACAGGCGGTAATCCAACTCCTCGCCGCTTTCGACGACGCGGATACGCATGGCGCGGTCGCCACCGGTCAGCCCGTCACCTGCTGAGAGGATTTCATAGACAGGGCCAAGCGGACCGAACCGGCGCCATGTGCCGATAAGCGCCTGGGGCGTAGGCATTTGGCTGTCCATAGCAGCCTCCCGAACCAATGCTGATGCCCACAATCATACGCGAAAGCAAGGATAACTGATAGATTAGAAAGGGCCGGGTTTTCGCCCGGCCCTCAACTCACATTCAACCCGCCAGCGCCGCTTCCACCGCCGCGATGGCGTCCGCCGCCTTGTCCCCATCCGGGCCGCCGGCCTGGGCCATGTCGGGACGGCCGCCGCCACCCTTGCCGCCCAGGGCCGCCGCGGCGACACGGACCAGATCGACCGCACTGGCCTTGCCCACCGCATCCTCGGTGACGCCGACTACGACCGACGCCTTGCCGTCGGCCACGGCGATGGCGACGACGACACCCGTACCCACCTGCTTCTTCAGCTCATCGGCAAACGGCTTCAAATCCTTGGCCGGCAGGTCGGCGACGACGCGGCCGATGAAGCCCAGGCCGTTGATCTGCTTCACTTCCGACGCCCCGCCGGAACCGCCGCCGCCCAGCGCCACCTGGCGGCGCAGGTCGGCCAGTTCTTTTTCCATCTTGCGGCGTTCGTCCAGCAGGCTGGTGACCTTGGCCACCACCTCGCCCGCCGGCACCTTCAGCGCCTGGGCAGTGTCCAGCAGGCGACTTTCCTGCTGTTCCAGATAGGCCAGCGCGCCGGCACCTGTCAGCGCCTCGATCCGGCGGATGCCGGCGGCAACGGCCCCTTCCGACACGATCTTGAACAGGCCGATATCGCCGGTGCGGCGGACATGCACGCCGCCGCACAGCTCGACGGAGAATTCCTTGTTGGCGCCGTCATCGGTGCCACCCATGGAAACGACGCGCACCTCCTCGCCATACTTCTCCCCGAACAGGGCCATGGCGCCGACGGCGATGGCGGCATCGGGGGTCATCAGGCGGGTGGTGACCTCGCTGTTGGACCGGATGCGGGCATTCACCGCCGCCTCGACATCGGCGACATCGGCGGCCACCAGCGGCGTCGGCTGGGAAATGTCGAAACGCAGACGGTCGGCGCTGACCAGCGAACCCTTCTGGGTGACATGGTCGCCCAGGCGGCGGCGCAGCGCCTCATGCAGCAGGTGGGTGGCGCTGTGGTTGGCGCGGATGGCACCGCGACGGCCGCCATCCACCTTCAATTCCACGGCATCGCCCACGGCAAGGCTGCCCTTGGTCACCGTGCCGATATGCACGAACACCGCGCCCAGCTTCTTCTGCACGTCGCGGACGGTGACTTCCGCGCCCTTGGCGGAGATCATGCGGCCGGCATCGCCGACCTGGCCGCCGCTTTCGCCATAGAACGGGGTCTGGTTGACGACGACCAGCACTTCCGTGCCTTCGGCGGCGCTGGTGACGCGGTTGCCTTCCTTGTCCAGGATGGCGGTCACCGCACCCTCGGCCGCCTCGGTGTCGTAACCCAGGAACTCGGTGGCGCCCAGCTCGTCCTTCAGTTCGAACCAGACGCGTTCCGTCGCCGCCTCACCGGAGCCGGACCAGGCGGCGCGGGCCTTCTTGCGCTGTTCCTCCATGGCGGCGTTGAAGCCGTCCACATCCACCGGACGGTTGCGGGTGCGCAGCACGTCCTGGGTCAGGTCCAGCGGGAAGCCATAGGTGTCATAGAGCGTGAAGGCGACATTGCCGGGCAATGCCTGCCCCTGGGCCAGCGGCGCCTCCGCCTCGTCCAGCAGCTTCAAACCGCGGTCCAGCGTTTGCTTGAAGCGGGTCTCTTCCAGGCGCAGCGTTTCGGTGATCAGGGCCTGGGCGCGCACCAGTTCGGCATAATGGCCGCCCATTTCGCGCACCAGCGCCGGCACCAGACGGTGCATCACCGGATCCTTGGCGCCCAGCATATGGGCGTGACGCATGGCGCGACGCATAATGCGACGCAGAACGTAGCCACGCCCCTCATTCGAGGGCATGACGCCATCGGCGATCAGGAAGGAGCAGGAGCGCAGATGGTCGGCGATGACCCGGTGGGAAGTGGCCTGCGGCCCCTTCAAGGACGCGCCCGTGGCCTCGGCCGAGGCCTCCAGCAGGCCCTGAAACAGGTCGATATCGTAATTGTCGTGCACGCCCTGCATCACGGCGGCCAGACGTTCCATGCCCATGCCGGTATCGATGGACGGCTTGGGTAGCGCCACGCGCTCGAACCCGCCATCCTTGGACGGCAGCTGTTCATACTGCATGAACACGAGATTCCAGATCTCGATGAAGCGGTCGCCATCCTGATCCGGGCTGCCCGGCGGGCCGCCGGGGATATGCGCGCCATGGTCGTAGAAAATCTCCGAGCACGGGCCGCAGGGCCCTGTGTCGCCCATCATCCAGAAATTGTCCGAGGTCGGGATACGGATGATACGCTCATCCGGCAGGCCGGCGATCTTCTTCCACAGGTCGAAGGCCTCGTCATCATTATGAAAGACGGTGGTGGTCAGCTTGTCGGCCGCAATGCCGAATTCCTTGGTGATCAGGTTCCAGGCCAGCTCAATGGCGTCGGCCTTGAAATAGTCACCGAAGGAGAAATTGCCCAGCATTTCGAAGAAGGTGTGGTGGCGGGCGGTAAAGCCGACATTGTCCAGGTCGTTATGCTTGCCCCCGGCGCGCACGCATTTCTGCGAGGTGGTGGCGCGGGTATAGGGGCGATGTTCCTGTCCCGTGAAGACATTCTTGAACTGCACCATGCCGGCGTTGGTGAACATCAACGTCGGATCGTTGCGCGGCACCAGCGGCGAGCTGTCGACAATGGCGTGGCCGTTCTTCCCGAAATAGTCGAGGAACGTGGAACGGATTTCGTTGACGGTCTTCTTGGACATGGGATGACGGCCTGACTGCTGCTTGGGATCGCGACAATGTGGGGTGTGGGTTTTACCGTGGGGAGGGACGGCCTGTCCATGCCCGGTACAGCGAAGCGGCCATGAACGCGTGTGTTTCTATTCCCGCACCACCAGCGAACGGCCCCCGGTGGGCCTTTCCTGCTCCAGGGTCGGGCCATTGGGCACTCCACCGGCGCTATCCAGGAAGGAAAGCAGCACCTCTGCGCCCCCCCGGTCCAGCAGGTCCTGGGCCCCAACGCCATCCGGCCGGAAAACCCGCAGCGGCGCGGTCACCAGCCTGTCCAGCCGCCGGCCCAGCACCGCCGGCACCTGACCGTCCCCGCCCGCATGCAGGATCAGTGTTGGCGCCTGTACCTGCGCCAGCGTGGGTGCGATCTCAAACCGATGGCGCAGCAGCGACCGCAGCGGCAGCAAGGGCAGCCGCCGCTCCAGCAAATCGGCCATCGATGTGAATGGCGCCTCCAGCACCAGCCGCGCCACCGACCGTTCCGCCGCCAGCCCCGCCGCCAGGAAGGCGCCCGTGTCGCGGCCATACAGCACCAGGCGTCCACCCGACACGCCCCGGCGCACCAGGAAGTCGGCCCAGGCGCGGGCGTCTTCCACCCATTCCGCCTGCCCGGCATTCCCCGGATTGCCGCCCTGCCCGCGCAGACCGGCCAGCAGCACGCCGAAGCCGGCATCGGCCAGCAGCCTGGCCAGCGGGCCACAGGCGCCCGGATGCTGCAACCGGCCCGGCAGGATCAGAATGGTGGGCTTGGTGAAGCCTTCGGCCGGACGGTGCCAGCCTTCCAGCGACGCCCCGCCGCCCGTCGGGGTCCAGACATTCTGGAAATCCGGGATACCGGCATCGGCCAGCACCATGGGCCGCCGGTCGGGCGGGAACAGGATGCGGTCCTGCCCCCGCCGGAACCACACGGCATAGGCGATCCAGGCCAGCAGGGGAAACAGGATCAGGCCCAACATCAAGCGTTCGCCTTGGATACGAAGCAGTCCCCGAAACTATAGACCAGTACAGCCCAGCTCAAGCTGCCGATCGCTGCCATTCTGTTCGGCTTCCCACCGGCGCACAAAAAAACAGCGCCACAGTTCGCGGCGCTGTTTTCAACATTGTCGGTTCGGTCTCCGATTATTCCAGCAGGGAACGCAGCATCCATGCCGTCTTCTCATGCACCTGCATGCGCTGAGTCAAGAGGTCGGCCGTCGGCTCGTCATTCGCCTCTTCCGCGACGGGGAACAGGGTGCGGGCCGTGCGGGCCACGGTCTCATGGCCTTCGACCAGCTGGCGGATCATGTCCTGCGCCTTCGGCACGTCATGTTCTTCTTCCACCTTGGTCAGCTTGGCGAACTGACCATAGCTGCCCGGTGCATGGAAACCCAGGGCGCGGATACGCTCCGCCACCTCGTCCACGGCCGTGAACAATTCGGTGTACTGCGCCATGAACATGGCATGCAGCGTATTGAACATCGGGCCGGTGACGTTCCAGTGGAAATTGTGAGTCTTCAGGAACAGCGTATAGCTGTCCGCCAGCAGACGCGACAGACCGTCAGCGATCTGGGCGCGGTTCTCGTCGGTGATGCCGATATTGATGGCGGGTGCCTTGGCCATTTTTGCCTCTAGCGTTGTCTCGTCACGATCAACAGATAGTTACTTTGATCGCAAAGACAAGGCAGTGCAAGAGGAAGATCGGCCGATAACCCACTGAAAAATATGGGGGAGGCCGAAAGGCCGCACATAGGCGGTCTGGCCATCCCCCGAGTGGCGGAGGCGTTACCACCTCCGTATGGCCCGGCTGAAGGCATGCGAATTCCCAGCCGGACCAAATCTAAGCTGTTCCTCAATCGCCGGCGCCCACATCCGTGGGCTTGGCTTCACGCGGCATGTGCCGCGCGGCCGCAGTCGCCGCCGGAGCGGTTTTCCAATGACTGGAAAATCGCTCTCAGGATCAGGCAACGGCCTGGCTGGACGTGCTGGAGCTGTTGGCGCTGGTCTTCTGGGAATAGCTGTTGATGGCGGCCTGCAACTGGCTGATCAGCGTGCCGAGCGGATCCTCCTCGTCCTCATCCTCCTCGGTGCTGCTGGACAGAAGGCTGGCGACGCTGCTGGAACTGCTGTCTTCTTCAGCCTGCTGGCCGCCTGCGCCACCCGGCGGCGGACCACCGGGCGGGGGACCGCCAGCCCCCTGCGGACCACCGAAGCCGCCGGAGGCTTGCTCCTGTGCGGACAGCAGTGCGCCCTTGGTTTCCGACCGTATGCTCTGGAACGCCGTCTCCATCTCCGTCTGGGTGAGGGAGCCGTCGCCATCGCTGTCCATCTTGGCGAACATGTCCTCGGCACTGGGACGGTTGCCCGTCTTGCCGGCCTTGTCCGCGTCCTTCGGTCCGGCCGCCTGGAATTCCTCCAGCGACAGCGCGCCCGACTTGTCGGCGTCGGCCGCCTCGAACCGTTCCTGGGCCTTCTGCTGGCGGCTGACGCCGGCCGATGCATAGGCATTGCTGCTGATGCTGCTGATACTCATAAAGGTTGCTCCCTTCGGGTTTTGCCGGACCCATCCCTTCAACGGGCTGGCTTCGCATCCCCTGTCGGCAACCTTGCAGGTTTTTTCGCCCCCTCACATAACCGGCACGATGCGCCGCACGATGCCGGCGGCGTTGACGGCGGCGGTCCGGGCGAAGGTGGGGAAATCCAGGTGGCTGTCGCTGCCGGCCAGATCGGACAAGGCGCGGACCACCACCAGCGGTGCGGCGAACCGTGCCGCCACCTGGGCCAGTGCGGCCCCCTCCATCTCCACAGCCTGGGCCTGGAACCTTGCATGCAGGTCCAGGCGCGTGTCGGCGCAGTTCAGGAAATGGTCGCCGGTCAGCACCGTGCCGAAGCGCCAGACGGGTACCCGCGCCGATCCCGGCATGCCCGCCAGTACCACCCCCTGCAAGGCGTCGGCGATGCGTGCCGCCATGCCGTCGGCCAACGGATAGCCGTGGCTGTCATCAAATCCCGGCAAGGGCGGCACGCCCGGCTGATACGGCTTCAACCGGCCGGCGGCCAGCGCCCCGTAATCATGCTGCACCAGCCGGTCGGCGATGACCACGTCGCCCACCGCCAGCGCCGGGTCCAGCCCACCGGCCACGCCGGAGAACAGCAAGCCGCGCACGCCGAACCGGTGCAACAGCAAGGTTGCCACCACGGCGGCATTGACCTTGCCGATCCCGGCCTCCACCAGCACCACATCGCGGCCCGCCACCTGTCCGCGCAGGAAGCGGAACCCGGCCAGTTCGTCGGTATCGCGATCATCGATCTCATCGCGGAAATGCCCGATCTCCTCCGGTACGGCGCAGATCAGGCCCAAAGGTGCATCCATGTTCACAGCCCCCCTCCCGCGCGCGGCCGGATGTTCTTGGCAAGCGTGCGGATGCGCACCTCCAGCTGGGCGGCGCTGTAGGGCTTGACAATGAAGGAATCCACCCCCTGGGCGCGGGCGGCCAGCACATGGTCCTTGGTGCCGTGGCCCGTCTCCATGATGAAGGGCAGGTTGGGCCGCATGTTGCGGACCGATGCCAGCAGATCCATGCCGTTCATGCGCGGCATGGCCCAGTCGCAGATGATCAGGTCCACGCCGTCGGGATCGCGATGCACGATGTCCAGCGCCTCCGACCCGTCATTGGCCGTCTGCACCTCGCGCACGCCCATCTGCTTCAGCACATCGGCGATCCAGACGCGGGTCTGCTGCTGGTCTTCCACCACCAGGATGCGCAGGGACCGGATCGGGTCCTCCGGCATATACATTCGGCTCATGCACGTCTCCGCTTGGCCAAGGCATCCGCGACGGCCCGGCACAGGGTCTCCGGGTCGATGGGTTTGTAAAGCACGGGGATATCGGGTGGCAAATCCTCAACCTCCACGTGGCCGCGTCCGGGATATCCGGTCATGAACAGCACCACCACCTCCGGGTCCAGTTCCGTCACCAGATGCGCCAGCCGCACGCCCCCCAGGGCCGGCATCACCAGATCGGTCAGCAACAGGTCGATGCCCCCCTCCTCGAACCGTTCCAGCGCCTCCACCCCGTCGGCGGCGCAGCGCACGACATGGCCATCGCGTTCCAGGAAGCCGGATACCAGGGTCAGCAGCTCCGGCTCATCCTCCGCCACCAGGATGGTGGCCGGCTTGGCCTCGGTGGCGGCGATCCGGGCGCTTGGCACCAGCGGTACCATTTCCGCCGGGGCTGGCGACAAGGGCAGCCACAGGGTGAAGCAGGTACCCCGCCCTGGCTGGCTTTCCACCAGGATGGTGCCACCCGCCTGCTTCACCGTACCATAGACCATGGCCAGGCCCAGGCCCGTGCCCTGGCCCGGCGGCTTGGTGGTGAAGAAAGGGTCAAAGATGCGGTCCAGCAGTTCCGGCGGCATCCCCGTCCCCCGGTCAGTGACCGACAGGATGGCATAGTCGCCCGCTGCCAGCCCCGGCGGCGGCGGCCGATCCCCCGCCCCTTCCAGCCGCACCGACAGCGGCCCGCCGCCGGGCATGGCATCACGGGCATTGATGGCCAGGTTCAGCAGCGCCTGGGCCGCCATATCGGGATCGATGGCAACCCAGGCGGGCGTGTCGGGCACCTGCACCGACAGCTCGATCGTCGCGCCCAAAAGCGGCTTCAGCAGGAATTCCTGCCCGCGCAGCACGCTTCCCAGGTCGATCACCTCCGTGCGCGCCACCTTCTGGCGGGAGAAGGTCAGCAATTCCCGCGTCAGCGCGGCAGCGCGTTCCACCCCCTGCCCGATCTTGGAGAGATATCCGGCGATCGTGCTGTCCTTGGGCACGCCCTGTCTGGCCATGCCGGCATAGCCGCCGATCACCGACAGGATATTGTTGAAATCATGCGCGATGCCGCCGGCCAGTTGACCCAGCGCCTCCATCTTCTGGGCCTGCAGCAACTGGCCCTCCAGCTTCTTCTGCTCCGTCACGTCGGCGAACAGCACCACGAAGCCGCCGCCCGGCATGGGGAAATGACGGACCTGCAGCCAGGTGCCGTTGGGCCGTTGCCGCTCGTTGAAATAGGTGCCGTCATGGCGGATGCGGTCGTAATCGGCGACGCTCTCCTCCACCGTCTCGCCAGGATATTCGCCCTGCTGGGCCAGCAGGATCACCAGATCGCGATCCTTCAGGCCGGGCACCATGACGCCAGGCGGGATGTCCAGCAATTCTGCCACCATGCGGTTGGCCACCAGCAGATGGCCGTCGGCGTCATACACCTCAATGCCGATGCCGACATTATCCATCATGCTGTCCAGGATGCGCGTCTTCTCCCAGATCTCCCGCTCGGCCTGACGGCGTTCGGTGATGTCGCGCAGATAGGCGGTGTAGCGCTGGCCCGGCCCCAGCGGCACCGCCGTAATGGCCAGTTCCACGGGGATCACCGCCCCATCCCGGCGCAGCGCCTCGATCTCCACCCGCCGGCCCAGCATGGTGCCGCCGCCGCCATTCCGCATCCGCGCCAGACCACCTTCATGGCCCTCGCGATGGTGCGGCGGCACGATCAGGTCGCTCATCCGCCGTCCCACGGCCTCGGCCCGTTGCCAGCCGAAGGTGCGTTCGGCCGCCGGGTTGAATTCCAGGATGTAACCGTCCTCGTCGATGGAAACGATGCAGTCCAGGGCGGTGTCCAGGATCGACCGGGCCCGCGCTTCACTCTCGCGCAGGCGCAGGCTGGACGCCACCTCATGGGTGACGTCGCGGAACAGGCACAAGACCAGCCGCTCGCCCCCGCCCTGGAACGGCACCGCCGACACGGCCACGGTCAGGTCGCGCCCGTCCAGGCTGCGCAGATCGATGGGCATCTGGTGCAGCGGCTCGCCCCCGATCACCCGGCGCAGCAGCATCTCGGCCAGCGGCCGCATCTCGTCGGCCGCGACATCCATGACGTTGAAGCCGGACGCCGCCTCATCGGGCCCGATGCCCAGGATGGCGCGGCCGGCGCGGTTGATGAAGCGGCCCCGTCCCTGGGCATCATGCACGGCGATGCCATCGGGCGACAGGTCGACCAGTTGGCGATAGCGCTGCTCGCTGTCGCGCAGGTCCGACTCGCGGCGCTTCAGTTCGGTAATATCTGTGCGCACGCAAAGGGTCCCGCCCTGTGGCAGCCGCTGGTCATGCACCCGGATCCAGCGCCCGTCGGACAGCAGGAACTCGCCAGCCATACCCGTGGGCTGGCGGAAGGTGCGCATGCGGTCGGCGACATAGGCCTCCATGTCCTGGCCCTTGGCGTGTAGATTGTCGCCCGCCTCGATCCCATAACGCAGCAGCGCCTCGAACGACACGCCGGGCACCATCTGCGCCGCCGTGACGGGGAACAGGGCCTTGAAGGCCGGGTTGGCCAGGACCAGCCGCTCCCCGGCGTCGAACATCGCCACCCCGTCGGTCAGCATGTCGAAGGCCGTGGTCAGGCTGTCCAGGTTCACGTCCGTCTCCGGCGATCAAGGCGGGGCTGCAGCATCAAGCGATGGTGCCCTGCCCGCCCCGCGGGATCAAGCCGGCAGGGCCACGCCCACGCGCGCCACCACCCCGGCCCAGTCACCGGACTTCTGCTGCCGGAACAGGCGCATGGACGGGTACCAGCCCGTCCTGGGCGATGCCTCCAGCCAGCGCCAGTCGGTGTCGGTGGCGATCAGGGTCCAGACGGGCCGCCCCATGGCGCCCGCCAGATGCGCCAGGGCGCTGTCGGGCGTGATCAGCAGGTCCAGGTGCGGCAGGATGGCGGCCGTGTCGGCCCAGCCGCCGATCTGCGCGCCCAGGTCGATGACGTGGCCCGGCAGCGGCGTGCGGCCCATTTCCTCCCGCCCGCTGGCCACCTGCAGCGCGTACCAGTCCGCCCCCGTCCGCGCCAGCAGCGGCAGCAGGGATGCCAGCCCCGGCGACCGCCAGAAATCCCCCGGATGGGCGGGGTTGCCAGCCCAACTGATGCCGATGCGCGGGCGGTTGCCCCGCCGTGCCAGCCGCGCGCCCCACAGGGCGGTCAACTTTGTGTCTCCCGTCACATAGGCCCCATCCCAGGGAATGGCAGCGGGCTCCAGCCCCATCAGGCCGGGCAGGTCCATCAGCGGCACCTGCATATCCACGGGCGGCAATTCCCCGCCCCGTGACACGACCGTCCCGTGCCGTCCGTCGGCGAACAAGGGCATCAGGGCTGCCGGCACCTCCAGCACCACCGCGGCACCCGCCGCCATCAGCACGCGCACCAGCCGCGCACACATGATGGTGTCACCGGCCCCCTGCTCGTCCCAGACCAGGATGCGCTTGCCGGCCGGGCTTTCCCCTCGCCAAACGGGGACCTGCTGATGCCGGGGTGGGCGGGCGGCGACCGACCAGCGGTGGCGGTACCCGGCGAAACCCTCTCCCCAACGCCCCAGCCGCAACAGAGCAAGCGACCGCCCCAGCCCGGCCGCAGCATCGCCTGGCGCCAGTTCCAGGCAACGCTCGAACGCCGCCAGCGCCCCGGCCGGATCGCCCGTCACCCGGCGCAGCAGGCCGATATCGCGCCAGACATAGGCGGTGGCCGGGGCTCGCTCCGCCGCCACGGCCAGATGGGCGGCCGCCTCCCCCGCGCGGCCACGGTGCAGCAGCAGGTTGGCCAGCGCGCACCGCGCCGGCACCAGCCCCGGTGCGACCTCCACGGCACGCGACAGCAATGCGGCAGCTTCCTCCGCTCGCCCTGCCCGCCGGGCCGCGTCGCCAAGCGTCAGCAAAGCAATGGCATGGTCTGGATTGGCCGCCAGCACCTGTTGCCACAGGGCCAGCGCGTGGCCCTCGTCGCTTTCCGCCTCGGCGGCGCGCACCAGATCGGCAACCATGCTCACCATTGTTTCTCCGTCAGGGTCGGCTTGCCCTGCACCGTGCTGCTGATCGCCTCCGGCATGCGGGTCAGCCGGTCGCTGCGGATGATGGGCAGCGGGTCGGGATCGTAAATCTGCTTCAGCTTGCGATATTCTTCAGCATGATATTCCTGCTGCTCCTGGAAATCGGGCTCGCCGTCGCGGCGGCCGGTGACGATTACTTCCTGCTCCATGGCGGGCGGCGGCGTGCGCGGCTCCGGCTTGGTCTGCGCACCGGCCGGCAGGGCGCAGGCGACAGCCGTGAGGGCCAGCAGCAGCCGGCGCCCGGTCAAAGGGTGATTCCCGCCTGAAATCGACATGCTGCGAACCTGCCAGCCTCCATGGAGGTACCAGCATAGGTGATTTCGCACCCCGTCGCATCTGAACTTTGTTCACGTTCTCACGGAAGCGGCAGAACAAAGTGAACAGAATGAGAACATTTGCGCTTGGCGAAGGAGAACAAAAAATGTACAACAGGTGCAGTTGAACGCGCATGCTCATCCGTGCGAGAAGGAAGGGGACAATAATGTCGGCAGCTCCACTCCGTCTGGTTGAAACACCCATGGACAAACAAAAAGCTCTGGACGCCGCTCTGAGCCAGATCGAACGGGCCTTTGGCAAGGGCTCGATCATGAAGCTCGGCGCCAAGGAGGCATTGACGGAGACGGAGGTGGTCTCCACCGGCTCCCTGGGCCTCGACATCGCGTTGGGCATCGGCGGCCTGCCGCGCGGCCGCATCATCGAAATCTACGGGCCGGAAAGCTCGGGCAAGACCACGCTGGCCCTGCATGCCATCGCCCAGGCACAGAAGACTGGCGGTGTGTGCGCTTTCGTGGATGCCGAACATGCGCTGGACCCCAGCTATGCCCGCAAGCTGGGCGTGGATGTGGACGAATTGCTAATCTCCCAGCCCGATGCCGGTGAACAGGCGCTGGAAATCGTCGATACGCTGGTGCGCTCCGGCGCTATTGACGTGCTGGTGGTGGACTCGGTGGCAGCCTTGGTGCCGCGTGCCGAATTGGAAGGGGAGATGGGCGACAGCCATGTCGGCCTGCAGGCCCGGCTGATGAGCCAGGCGCTGCGCAAGCTGACCAGCTCCATCTCCAAGTCGCGCTGCCTGGTGATCTTCATCAACCAGATTCGCCTGAAGATCGGTGTGATGTTCGGCAACCCGGAAACGACGACGGGCGGCAACGCGCTGAAATTCTACGCCTCCGTCCGCCTGGACATCCGCCGCATCGGCGCCATCAAGGACCGGGAGACGGTGACGGGCAACCAGACCCGCGTGAAGGTGGTGAAGAACAAGATGGCGCCGCCGTTCCGCGTCGTCGAATTCGACATCATGTATGGCGAGGGCGTGTCGAAGGTGGGCGAGTTGCTCGACCTCGGCATCCAGGCCGGTGTGGTCGACAAGTCGGGCTCCTGGTTCTCCTATGACGGGCAGCGCATCGGCCAGGGGCGCGAGAACGCCAAGACCTTCCTGCGCACCAACCCGGCCGTGGCCGACAGCATCGAACAGAAGATCCGCGCCAATGCCGGCATCGTGGCGGGTGCCATGATGGGCACGCCGGAAACCGATGGCGAGGCCTCCAGCCCGGAATGACCCCGACAACCGCCCCGGAAGGTCCCCTTTCCGGGGCGGTTTGGTTTTAAACGCTTACCAGTGCCCTTTTACCATCGCCCGATCGTGGCCGCCCAGCCTACGGCCAGCGGCCGCCGCACCGTGGGGCGCAGCAGTGCGGGCGCCATCGGATTGTATGCGGCCCGGCGCAGTCGGCCCAGATAATGGTCGGCCAGGGTGGCCGGCAGCAGGGCCGGCAGGGCCGTCTTGGGCACCTGTCCCCGCAGGCGCCGCGCTTCGGCCAGCAGGGCATGGGCCTTCTCGGCCACCCCCTTCACCACCTTGGCCAGACCCGGTTCCGGTTTCAGATCGAACAAGGCCGGTTCCGTGACCCCATGTTCGGTCATCAACGTCAGGGGCAGGCGGGACCGGTGGCCGCGGGCCAGAAACGGTGTGGCGCGCAGGGTGCCGGTCAGGGCCCAGGCCGTGCCGACCAGCCGTGCCGCCTCCATGGCGGCCTGGTCGCGGACACCCACCACCTGACAGGCCAGCCGGGCCAGCGGTGCGCCCGTCACCTGGGCATAACTGACCAGGCAATCCATGTCGGCCGGCGCCTCATCATCCAGGTCGGCTTCGCGCCCATCGATCAGCAGGTCGAACTGCCCACGGTCCAGCCCGTGGCGGGCGATGGCTGCCGCCAGAGGTTCCACCACCTCATGCCGGCGGGGATTGCCTGCAAATGCACCGTCGATGCTCTCCCGCCACCATTGCAGACGGATTTGGCCCAGGGTGGGCTCGCTCACCACCTCGCGGGTTTTCGCCACCTCATGGTTGAAGGCATACAGCGCGAACAGGTCCTCGCGACGGCCGGCGGGGGCGAACAGCGCGGTCAGAAACCGGTCATTGTCATGCTTGCGGACCGCCTCGGCGCAGGCGGACAGGGCGGGCGGCGCCATGAATTTTATCCAATCCAGAATGATGCCGCCTTATAGGCGTTCCGCGACGCGGCGCAAAGCCCAAGCCACCCATATGGTTGATACGGCAATTATTCAGGGGTGGATCGGGTTGACCCGTAGGCGACGCGGTCGTATCTGTCATCTCCGTGTCCGGCCGCCCCCGCGTCAGGGGCGGCATAACCCCCAGAGAACAGGAGCCATCACCATGGCCTTCACCCTGCCGGCACTGACCTATGACACCGCGGCGCTGGAGCCGCATATCGACGCGCTGACCATGGCCACCCACCATGGCAAGCACCATCAGGCCTATATCAACAACCTGAACAACGCCCTGGCCGACCACAGCCAGCTGCAGGACCTGTCGCTGGAAGACCTGCTGAAGCGTCTGGGCGAGCTGCCGGAAGGCATCCGCACCGCCGTGCGCAACAATGGCGGCGGTCATGCCAACCATTCCATGTTCTGGTCGATCATGGGCCCCAATGGCGGTGGCGATCCGACCGGCGCGGTGGGCAGCGCCATCACCCGCGATTTCGGCAGCTTCGAGGACTTCAAGAAGAAGTTCAACGAGGCCGGGACCAAGCAGTTTGGCTCCGGCTGGGTGTTCGTGACATCCGATACCGCCGGAAAGCTGGCCATCGTCGCGCAGCCCAACCAGGACACGCCGCTGTTCAACGGCACGCCCGTCCTGTTCGGCAATGACGTGTGGGAACACGCCTATTACCTGAAGTACCAGAACCGCCGCCCGGACTATCTGGCCGCCTGGTGGAACACGGTCAACTGGGATGCCGTGAACGCCCGCCTGGCCAAGATCCAGGGCGGCGCTGTCATTTAAGTTCCCTCAAGGTGCTGGGCCGGCAGTCGCTGGCCTCCGCCGGTCATTACAATGTGACCGGCGGCTGGAGCCCCGGACCTGAAGCATAATGCCAACCCCGCCGGAGCCATCCGGCGGGGTTTGTCATATCCCGACGCTTACGCCGCATTATCGCCACTTCTACATGTCTCTCTGTCGTGGCAGAGTACAGGCCCGACCGACGACAGAGCCCGCCCGACCCATGGCAGAATTTCGCCTGTCCGCGCAGAACCCCGCCCAGCCGGGCGATCCCGCCGCCCGCAAGGGCGCGGAGGGGGAGAATTTTCCGGTCGCCTCCCGGCTGATCCCGGCCACCTATCGTCCGCATGTGATGGCTTTCTATGCCTTTGCACGGCTGGCCGACGATATTGCCGACGACCCGCATGTCGATCCCGATATGAAGATCGCGCAGCTGGACGCGCTGGAACGTGCCCTGGTCAGCGGTATCGGCAACCAGCCCTGGCTGGCCGCGGCTCTGACCCTGAAGGCCACGCAGACCGCGACGGGCGTGTCGGGTATCCATGCCCGCCAGCTTTTGCAGGCTTTCCGCCGCGACGCGATGGGCAGTCACTGCAAGACCTGGCAGGATCTGGTCCTCTATTGCCGCTATTCCGCCAATCCCGTCGGCCGGTTCCTGCTGGAACTGCATGGGGAGGGCATCAATGCCGCCCCCGCATCGGACGCCCTGTGCACCGCGCTGCAGATTCTGAACCATATCCAGGATTGCCGGCACGACTGGGTGGAACTGGGCCGCTGCTACCTGCCCACCGCCTGGTTCAAGGAGGCCGGCGGGTCGGTGGAACATCTGGTGGAGACCGAGGCGACGCCGCCGGTCCGCGCCGTCATCGACCGGACCCTGGACAATGTCGATTCGCTGCTGCGCCGCGCCAGCGCCCTGCCCCGGCTGATCGCCAATCCCGGCCTGCGCATGGAATCGGCGGTGATCGTGGAAATGGCTATTGCCCTGTCCAAGCAGCTGCGCCGCCGCGACCCGCTGGCCGGCAAGGTGCAGGTCGGCGCCTTCAGCCGGCTGGGGGCGGTGCTGCTGGGCGTGTTGCGCGGCATGTCGCGCCGACCGCCGCGCCTGTCGCCGGCAAGCGGACTGGCCAAGGCCGGCAGCTATGGCACCTCCACCTTCTATTGGCCCATGCGACTGCTGGGCAAGCGCAAGCGCCGGGCCATGTTCGCCATCTACGGCTTCTGCCGCGCGGTGGATGACATTGCCGACGGTACCGAGAATATCGAGGTCAAGCGCGGCGCCCTGACCGACTGGCAGCGCCGCATCGACGCCATGTACGGCATGCCCGGCCCTGGTCGCCATCATGGCCGCCTGCGCGATCTGGCCGCCGCCGTACGCCGCTACAACTTGCCGCAGGCGGAATTCCAGGCCGTCATCGACGGCATGATGATGGATGTGGAAGGCCCCATCCGCGCGCCCTCGCTGGGCATGCTGGCGCAATATTGCCGCCGGGTGGCCGGTGCCGTGGGCCTGCTGGCCGTACGCGTCTTCGGTCGTGGCGATGCCAGCGCCGATGCCTTCGCCCTGGCCCTGGGCGAAGCGCTGCAGCTCACCAACATCCTGCGTGATGTGGAGGAGGATGCCCGCGACGGCCGCTGCTACCTGCCGGAAGAGATGCTGGAGGATGCCGGCATCGACGTCTATGCGGTACAGTCCGACCCCGTGTCCCTGCTGTCCGACCCCGCCCTGCCAGAGGTATGTGAGGCCATGGCCTGCCGAGCCCAGGCCGCCTTCGTTCAAGCCGCGGGCCTTTTGAAGCAGCCGCACCGCAAGTTGTGGCCCGCCGCGGCCATGATGGTGCTGTATCACCGCATCCTGGTGCGTCTGCGCCAGCGCGGCTGGTCCCCGGAAGCCCTGTCCCGCCGTCCCCGCCTGGGCAAGTGGGAGAAGATCAGCGTGGCGTTGTCCTGCGCCCTGGGCCGACCGCCCCGTCTGTGAGAGACCCGATGGGGGGCATCGTCCATGTCGTGGGCGCTGGCCTGTCGGGTCTGGCCTGCGCCACCGCCCTGAACCAGGCTGGCCGTAGGGTCTCGGTTTACGAGGCCACGGACCATGCTGGCGGTCGCTGCCGCTCCTGGCACGACGCGCATCTGGACCGCACCATCGACAATGGCAACCATCTGATCCTGGGCGCCAACCGTGATTGCTTCACCTATCTGGACCGGATCGGCGGCGTTGACGGGCTGCTGACCTGGGACCCGGTGGCCATCCCGTTCCTGGAGCTGCCCGGTGGCCGCACCTGGACCCTGCGCCCAGGTGCCGGCCCCCTGCCGCTCTGGCTGACCGATCCGTCGCGGCGCGTGCCGGACAGCTGGGTCGGCGATTATTTCTCCCTCCTGAAACTCGCATTGGCCGGTCGGCACCAGACGGTGGCCGACCTGCTGCCGGTAGATCATCCCTTGACCGAACGGCTGTGGAAGCCACTGGCCGTCTCGATCCTGAATACACCCTATGAGGCGGGGTCGGCCCGCCTGCTGCGCAGGGTGCTGTTCCGCACCCTGCTGCGCGGAGCCGCGGCCTGCCAGCCCTCTATTGCCGGTGCTGGCGGCCTGTCCGCCGCCCTGGTCGATCCCGCCCTGTCTTTCCTGGCCGAACAAGGGGCCTCCCTGCATTTCGGCCAGCGGCTGAAGGCGGTGGAGCAAGGCCCCGACGGTGCCGCTGTGGCCCTGGTCTTTCCCGGCAATCATCGGGTGCTGGCGCCGGATGACCAGGTCGTCCTGGCGCTGCCGGCGGAGGCGGTCGGCGCCCTGCTGCCGAATCTTCCCGCTCCCACCCGCTTTCATGCCATCCTGAACGCGCATTTCCGGCTGGATGGACCGGTGCAATTGCCCGGCGGGCACCCTGTGCTGGGGCTGATCGGCGGGACGGCGGAATGGCTGTTCGCGCGCGGCGACACCGTATCCATCACCGTCAGCGCGGCCGACGCGCTGCTGGATCACGACGATCTGCCGGCCCTGCTGTGGCGCGACGTGGCAAGGGTGCTGGGCTTGGACCCCACCCAGATTCCGCCCCACCGCATCGTGAAGGAAAGGCGGGCAACCTTCGCCGCAACACCGGACCAGAACCGCCTTCGCCCCGGCCCGCGCCTGGCCCGCAACCTGTTCCTGGCCGGCGACTGGACGGATACCGGGCTGCCCGCCACCATCGAGGGGGCGATACAGTCCGGCCATCGGGCGGCGAAGATCTGTCAGTCCGGCCGGATGGCGGGGCACATGTCACAGTCCCGCTCCGGATAGGCGAGGTAGGCATAAAGTTCATCGGTGGATGCGGTCGGCGGCAGGCCACGATGTTTCAGATACTGTTCCCATTCCGGCCGGCCCGTCAGCTTGATCTTCTTGTCCAGGATATTGAGGAAGGCCAGCGGCGGGCACTTCCAGATCAGCCCCTCATGGATGCAGGTGCAGTTCTTCTCCGAACAGCAGCCCCAGGCCGCAAACGGCTGCTTGTCCTCGAACGGGCGGATATCCTTACCGGTCCCCTGGTAAAGGCGGGTGAAGTCGTCGGGAAAATCCTCTGAATAGGTGGTGGTGATGCCCATGGAGAGCGACCAGGTCATCACATCCCGCAACTTCGTCTGTACCGCCGGGTCGCGGTCATGCAGCGAGATGTGCAGGCTGGTGCCGGTTTCGGCCAGCGCCTGCATCATGTCGGTACGCCGTCGCAGCAGCAGGCCGTTGCTGACCAGCGATCGGCGGGCATGGGGGAAAATCTCCGCTGCGGCGCGGATGATATGGGCGGCGTCGGGGTTGATCGCCGGCTCCCCACCCAGCAGGCGGAACTGCGCCGGCACGATCCGTTCGGCCCAATTGGCCATCCAGGCCCGCGCTTCACCCAGCCGCACCACACCCGGCATGGCATAGTTCGAATAATGCGAACAGCCCTCGCACCGCAGATTGCACGCGTAGGAAATATCCATTTCCATATAGCTCAGGAACAGGCGGCCATCCGGCATCCGCCCGACGGGGAAGCGCTGCGGATTGGACAAGCGGTCGGCATTCTTCAACAGGTCGACCGGAACGTCGGCCGCCTTCTGCCGCTCGATGATATCGAAATACATCTCCATGAGGTCGAAGGCCGCATTCACCCTTAACCACGGCTCCAGCAGGGCCCGCGCGCCGGCCAGATCACCCGCCTGCATCAGGGGGCCCACCTTCAGGCGGAGCAGTTCCGCTTCCAGGTCGCGATTGCGGGCTGAAAGCTCGGCGATGGCCCGACCGTTGGTGCGCAGAACGGCCCCTCCGGGCCCTTGCTGCAGGTCCCGGTACCGAAGCGTGTAGCGGAAAAGGCCGGACAGGTCGCCCTGTGCGATGCTCAATCCGGTTTCCTGCGCGCTGGACACCCAAGCCGCACTGAGCGGCAGCAGGTCGCCACCGGTCAGGGGACGCTGATCCAGGATTGTCTGGATGGCCAGCAGGGGGGGCGGCAAGGTGGCTGTCGTCCCCAGCCTCCGCGCATGGTCAGCGACCACCGTGGCCAGCCGCTTTTCCACCTGCGACAGCGAGCGGATGGGAACATGGAGCGCCGACACGAAGGTGCAGTCGGAAACGGCCAGGCTATGGCCGGGTGCGGCGGCATGCGCGCCGGGAAGATAGCTGACCTCGGTGGCGCTGTCGGGATGTGTCAGGCAGATGATGATCTTGCGCGACTGCGGTCCCCCAACGCGCTGGACCTGTTCCGCAATCTCCATGGACCGGAAACGACGGGGGCCCAGCTTGTTGACATCGATGGTATCGTCGCTGTCGGCCAGAACACAGACGCGGTGGAAATGGCAGAACAGATTGCCCGCGCTTGCGAAGACACCACGCACGAAGTCACGATCGCCGTCGAACTGAAGGAATTCATCCGCATCAAGGGCGAAATAGGTTGCCGCGCCATTTTGCGCCCGGGCCAGGGCCAGCATGCCGGTTTGCAAAGGCGACGCGGATATTGCCCGCACCTGGTCAAGCGGCAGAAGCCGCAGGCCCGGCAATTCCTGCGCGAGCTTGTCCAGGATGGCGGGCGTCCCGTCGGTGGAACCGTCATCGACCACATACAACTGATCCAGCAGGGTCAGGTTGTGCCGGACGAAGGCTTCGACGATGTCGTCCTCATTGTGTGTGACGCACAGGCCAACAAGTTTCATGATGGAGGTTCCGTTGTACCCGTGCGCGGGGCCGGCCCCCAAAGGGCTGGCTCATGGAAAAGGCTTCAGCGAAATAGATTGGCGAGATTGCGGTAAATGTCGAGGGTCACGGTGCGGCCCATGACGGTTGGCACCAGCAGATCGACAGCCCCCTCCGGCAGAAGCCCCGGCGCCAGCCAGCCGGCGGCAGCTGCCTTGTCCAGCAGTTCCACGGCGCAATCCGGCATTTCCCACAGATCCATGAAACAGGCGAGCTTCAGAACATCCACCGCCGCCGGCGCCGCCGCACCCGCTGGCAATGCCGCCAGATCGCGTAGATACACCACGTCACCGCCCATGACCTGGCCGAACGGGCTGATGCCGAAGCGGGTCGGCTCCATGTTCGGCATGGCCATCTTGGAAAATCGCCACGGCTTCAGATCGAACAGCGTGAACCCCAGGCCACGCATGTAAATATCGACATCGCTGAACAGGCAGCGGCCCTGGTGGGTTTCATGGAAATAGACCTCCAGTTCCACGCCCAGCACCCCGTCTGTCAGCAGGCGTTCGGCACCTTTCAGGATGTCCAGTTCGGTGCCTTCGGTGTCGATCTTGATGAAATCGACCTTGCCCAGCCGGTGCTCGCTGTTGAACTCATCCAGGCCGATCACCGGTACCTTGGCCTGTTCAAGCAGCGTTGCCTGTTCATTGAATACGCAGGAGCGCTCGATCCATTCCGGCTTGATCGGCAGGAAGGAAGACAGGGCGCGCCCCTGATAGACATTGATCGTGCCCTCCCCCCGCGTGCGTCCGACGGCATAGGGATAGACCACCTGCCCGTCCGACTCCATCTGGGTCGCATATTGCGGTTCAAAGCCGATCATCTGACGGTCGGGCGACAGAACCGCCCAGCGGGAATTGAAACCGCCCAGCGCACCGACATCGATCAACCGGAACGGGTTGGACCTGAACGTGCCCGCCTCGACCATACGGGTCGTGAACTTGCCACTTGGAACGGCCATATTACCCCAACCCGCGTTCAATTCCTTTTGGTGAACTATACGCGGTGGACAGGCAAATCTGGAAGCTTATTGATGGAAAACGGCCGGGGCGGACATGCCACCCCGGCCGCTTCCTTGCGACGATAATCCCGATGCGCGGCTTACTCCGCCGCCACCCGCGTGCGCGGCTGGCCGTCGCGCACGGCCTTCAGGCTTTCCGCGATCAGGAAGGCCAGTTCCAGCGACTGGCTGGCATTCAGGCGCGGGTCGCAGGCGGTGTGGTAGCGCAGGGCCAAGGCATGGTCGGTGATGGCCTGGGCCCCGCCCGTGCACTCGGTCACGTCCTGGCCCGTCATCTCGAAATGCACGCCGCCGGGATAGGCGCCCTCGGCCCGGATGACCTCCATGAAGCCCCGCACCTCACCCAGCACCCGGTCGAACGGCCGGGTCTTGTAGCCGGTGGAGGATTTGATGGTGTTGCCATGCATCGGGTCGCAGGACCATACGACCTGTCGGCCTTCGCGCAGCACCTTCCGCACCAGCGGGGCCAGCTTGTCGGCCACCTTGTCCGATCCCATGCGCACGATCAGGGTCAGGCGACCCGCCTCGTCCGCCGGGTTCAGGATATCGATCAGGCGGATCAAATCGTCGGGGTCCATGGTCGGCCCGCATTTCAGGCCGATCGGGTTCTTCACCCCGCGCAGGAATTCCACATGCGCGCCATCATGCTGGCGGGTGCGGTCGCCGATCCACAGCATATGGGCCGACACGTCGTACCAATCGCCACTGGTGCTGTCGATGCGGGTCAGCGCCTGCTCGTAGGGCAGCAGCAGCGCCTCGTGGCTGGTGAACAGCTCCGTCTCGCGGATCTGCGGCGTGGTGTCGCCGGTGATGCCACAGGCGGCCATAAAGGACAGGGTCTCGTCCAGGCGGTTGGCCAGATCCCGGTAGCGCTCGCCCTGCGGGCTCTTCTCCACAAAGCCCAGGTTCCACTGGTGCACCTTGTGCAGGTCGGCATAGCCGCCCTGGGCGAAGGCACGCAACAGGTTCAGCGTCGCCGCCGACTGGTTGAAGGCCTGAACCATCCGATCCGGGTCGGGGATGCGCGCCTCGGGCGTGAAGTCGAAGCCGTTGATGATATCGCCGCGATAAGACGGCAGTTCAACACCGTCAATCACCTCGGTATCGGCCGACCGCGGCTTGGCGAACTGGCCGGCCAGACGGCCCACCTTCACCACCGGCGTGGCGGCACCGAAGGTCAGGACCACGGCCATCTGCAGCATCACGCGGAACGTGTCGCGGATATTGTTGGGATGGAACTCGGCAAAGCTCTCGGCGCAATCGCCGCCTTGCAGCAGGAAGGCCTCGCCCCGCGCCACCTTGCCCAGATGATCCTTCAGCCGCCGCGCCTCGCCCGCAAAAACCAGCGGCGGATAGGCCGCCAACTTGGCTTCCGCGGCCTTCAACCGGGTTTCGTCGGGATAGGCCGGGACCTGCCGGATCGGCTTGGCGCGCCAGCTGTCAGGCGTCCAGCGCCCCGCGGTCCCCACCTTCTGCGTATCCGTCGACATGTCCTGCCTCATCCTTCTCAACATGTCCGCGCGGAGCCTCTTTCCCCGGCGATGGCATGTGCATATGGGTTGCCCAGCGTCGGCTTTCACCGGTGGGTCGAACTTTGTAAGCGCAGGTGTGGGTATTTTCCAGTCTTAACCACCTGCGTTTTGCGCAATGTTCGTGCGCAAATAGGCCGCGCGGACGGTCAAGCCCTTGCCTATACTCAAGGTCTTTCGTTTCCCCGCTCATATGACAGGACTGCCCATGACGGCCACCGCAGCGAACCCGGCCCCCGAAAAGGCCCCCATCGGCTGGCGACAGGTGCTGCACTCGCTCCGCCAGCGCAAAGTGCTGGTCATGCTGCTGCTGGGCTTCTCGTCGGGCCTGCCGTTCCTGTTGACCGGCAATACGCTGGGTTTCTGGCTGCGTGAGGGCGGGGCCGACCTGGCCACCATCGGGTTCCTGTCCTGGGTAGGCATCGCCTATTCCATGAAATGGATATGGTCGCCGCTGGTGGATCGGCTGGACGCACCCTTGTTCGGTTGGCTGGGCCGCCGGCGCGGCTGGATGCTTCTATCACAGCTCTTGATCGGTGCCGGTCTGTTCGGCATGGCGGCCGTGGGGCCGGAAGGTGGCAACCTGTGGAAGCTGGGCGCCTTCGCCCTGCTGGCCGCCTTTGCCTCGGCCACCCAGGACATCGTGGTCGATGCCTGGCGCATCGAAAGTGCCGAGGATGGCGCCGAACAGGGATTGCTGTCCGCCGCCTACCAGACAGGCTATCGCGCCGCCATGCTGGCCACCGACAGCCTGATCCTGCTGCTGGCGGCCGGTGTCGGCTGGCAGGCTTCCTATGGTGTGGCCGGCGCCATCATGGGGGTCGGCATCGCCGCCACCCTGCTGGGCACGGAGCCGATGCGCCATGCGCCGGCGGAAGGCTACTCGTCGGTACCGCTGTGGCGGATCGATGGCCTGATCGACGCCATCGCCGGGCCTTTCCTCAGCTTCCTGCGCACCTATGGAACGCTGTCAGTGCTAATCCTGTTGGTGGTTTCCACCTTCCGGCTGGGCGATTTCATGATCGGCCCCATGATCAACCCCTTCTATGTGGATCTGGGGCTGACGAAGGAGGTGGTGGGCACGGTACGCGCCTCGGTCGGCCTCTGGGCCTCGCTGGCCGGCATTGCCCTGGGGGGGCTGGCCTCGGTGAAGCTGGGTTTCCGGCGGACCCTGATCCTGGGTGCCGTGCTCGGCCCCTTCTCCAACCTGGCCTTCTCCGTCATGGCGCTCAGCGGTCCGGATATCGGCGTGTTCACAGCGGCCATTGTGGTTGACAACCTGTCCACCGGCTTTGCGGGCGTAGCGCTGACTGCCTATATGTCCAGCCTGACCAGCCTGGGCTATACCGCCACGCAATATGCCCTGCTGTCATCCTTCTATGCCGTTCTGGGCAAGATACTGAAGGGTTTCTCCGGACAGATGGTACAGGCGCTGGAGCCGGTGGCCGGGCAAATGGGGGCCTATGCCTGGTTCTTCGCCGGGACCGCCGCCATCGGCATTCCCGTCCTGGCGCTCTGCCTGTTCCTGGACCGCGCCGCCAGCCGGCAGCGGGCGGCCTGACGACCGCCCCCCTGTCAGAAGCCGCAGGGACAGGTACACATCGGCGGATTAGTGCCGCCACCGCCAGGACCCGTGCCGCCACCCGGATCGGTGCCACCACCGCCGGGGTTGGTGCCACCGCCCGGATTGGTACCGCCCCCAGGGTTCGTTCCACCACCTGGATTGGTGCCGCCACCTGGATTCGTTCCGCCGCCCGGATTGGTGCCGCCACCGGGGTTCGTCCCGCCGCCCGGATTGGTGCCGCCACCTGGATTCGTCCCGCCGCCCGGATTGGTGCCGCCACCGGGGTTCGTCCCGCCGCCCGGATTGGTGCCGCCACCGGGGTTCGTCCCGCCGCCGGGATTGGTGCCGCCACCGGGGTTCGTTCCACCACCTGGATCGGTGCCGCCACCGGGGTTCGTTCCACCACCTGGATCGGTGCCGCCACCGGGGTTCGTTCCACCACCCGGATTGGTACCACCGCCAGGGTTCGTTCCACCGCCCGGATTGGTGCCGCCACCCGGGTTCGTTCCACCACCCGGATTGGTGCCGCCACCCGGGTTCGTTCCACCACCCGGATTGGTGCCGCCGCCGGGGTTCGTTCCACCACCCGGATTGGTGCCGCCGCCCGGATTCGTGCCGCCACCGGGGATGCCACCGCCGCCTGGAATCCCTCCCCCTCCAGGGATGCCACCGCCACCCGGAATCCCGCCACCACCCGGATTGGTGCCGCCGCCGGGTATTTCCCCGCCACCACCGGGCGTGCCCCCGCCGGGGTTCGTTCCGCCACCCGGGTTCGTTCCGCCACCCGGATTCGTGCCACCACCAGGATCACCCCCACCGGGATTGCCACCACCACCCGGGTCGGTGCCACCGCCTGGGTTGCCGCCGGGCCCCCGGCCACCACCGCCGCGACCGCCGGTTCCGGCCACCACGCCACCGACACCGGCCGCCACGCCGGCCACGACACCCGGCACGACGCCGGCCCCGACACCGGCCGCCGTGGCCCCGGTGGCGCCGGCCCCGCCGCCCCCGCCACCACCGAGGTTGGAGGCGGCACCCGGGTCATCCTGTGCCACAACCTCTGCCACCTGCTGGTCGTCGCTGGCGCGGGTATTGATGTTGGTCAGCGTGTCATCGCCAAGCGCCACGACAGTGCGGCTGCCGGGATTGATCACTTCTCCGCCGATCAGCTGGATCTGGGTATAAAGGCCGGTGGCGACGCCCATGGCCGTGGCGATGGCGCCCAGGTTCAGCGGCTGATTGGCATAGATGACCGGATTCTCCACCATCGCCACCAGCACCACGCGTCCGCGCAGCACGCTTTCCATGAGATTGATGCCGACACGCACCTTGGCCGCCGTCATCGCCGTGGCCGTGGCCGTGGCCGTGGACGCAGCGCCGCCACCGCCCACCGTCACCCGCAGGTCGCGGATTTCCAGTTCCGGCGGAAAGCCACTGACCGTCTCCGGTTCCGCCCGCACCCTGATGCCGCGCAGGGCCCCGTCATTCATGCTGGCCAGCACCCGTTCCGCCCGGCCCGGAATGTCGAAGGCGAATGGCGCCAGCAGCACCAGCAGGGTGGTGATGACGCTGGTATAAAGGATGAAGCGGAAGAACCAGCGGAGCGGCGTCAGCAGCAATCGCAACATGGCAGGCGGACCGGCAAGGGGAGAGAGGACCGCATCCTACAGCGCCACCACCCCCAAAGTCTTGTGGTCGATGCAGCGTATCGCCACCATAAATGGACAGGGTGGACATAGACACCGCCTGCCCGCATCTTCTGCCTCCGGACCCAAGCCGCCACAGGTGCCCCGCCCCATGTCGCCGCCCGAACCCAAACTCTTCATCTTCCGCTGGCGCAATGATGCCGGCAAGGAGACGGAATTGTCCTGCTGGGCCGCGACCGAGCGTGACGCCGAACAATCGGCGCTGCGCGCCGGCTGGCCAGGCCATGACGGCACCCGCATGGGCCGCTACCGCGCCCAGCTGAAACGCCACCTTCTGCGCGACGAGGATTTTTGAAAACAGGTGTTGACAGAGCCGACGCAGTTTCATAAATAGCGGCTCCCGTTCGGGACCACCCCGGACAGGCCAGTTTCGGCACCGTAGCTCAGCGGTAGAGCAGGGGACTCATAAGCCCTTGGTCGGGTGTTCAAATCACCCCGGTGCCACCATATCCAGCCCCGTCGGAGATGCCTCCGGCGGGGTTTTGCTTTTCAGGCCCCCTGCCCCGTCGACAGAATCGATCATACGACGGTGAACCATTGGCCGGTTCCAGGCATTATACCTTGGTAGCCCATCAAGGCACGCCAAACCGGCCCGGAGGCCCCATGAACGAGCAGACCAGGAAGAATATCGCGCGCGCCGGCATGCTGTTGCTGCTGGCCCTGTGTGTCACGGCATGCGCCAACCAGCCCGCGCCCACGGCGGTACAGCCGCTGCCGGGCATCCTGTGGGGCCTGATCCATGGTTTCCTGGCGCCCTTCACCTTCCTGGCCAGCCTGATCCTGGACATGCGGATGTACGCCTATCCCAATGACGGGCTCTGGTACGATTTCGGCTTCGTACTGGGTTCCGGCATCCTGTTCGGGGGCGGCAGCCGGGCGGTTTGAACCTGCATCAAGCCGCCACAAGGCTCGCCGAGGACAGGTTGGGACCGACCTTCAGACCGTAGCCGTTGTTGGCGCGGCCCTTGGCCTGTTCCTCGCCATCGCTGTCGCGCGCACCGGAACCGGTGCTGCGCTCCTTCTCCTTCTCATCGGACGATGGCAGGGCCAAGCTGTCCAACATCATGATGGTGAAGGTGGAGATCGGTTCCTTGCCCGTGGCGGCCGAACGCGCACCCGTCAGCCAGGGCTGGGAAGACGTATCTGCCGCCTGCACCGTACCCAGGGTGGTGGAACCGGCAAATTGTGCCGGGGCATCGTCGAACTTGGCCGCGAACCGGTCGAAGATCTGGCCCACCGATTTGGGCCGCGTGCCGTCATAGAAGACGTTCAGATTGGCCTTGGCGGCGTCGGGCAGCAGGCTGGCCGCCGGCTGGTTGGGGTTCTTGTCCATGGCCTTCAGGAATTTGGCGGCCCCACCGGCGCCCAGGAAATGCGCCATGTACAGTTCGGTATTGCCCACCGGCCGGCCCAGTTCACCCTCCAGATAGGTCTTGTTGTCATTGGCCAGTTCGGCGGCGAAGATGGCCGACAGGCGCGGATCCTTGCGCAGGTTCAGGATTTCCTTGCGCGTGGCGGGGTCGGAGACGGAACCATTGTTGATCTTGTCGGCATAGACACCCAGCCCGTACTTGGCCCCATGCTGTTCCACCATGTTCAGCCAGGTGCCCTCGGTGAACTGGAACAGGCCGGTGGCGCTGCTGGTCGATGCCTTGATATCCGTGCGATAGCCGCTTTCAACCCCCGCCTTATCCATCAGATAGGCAAAATCGACCCCCGTGGCGTCGCTGGCCTGCTGGACGGCGCGGACGACATGGGCCGGGGCATTGCGCGAAGCGCCCTGGCTGGCGGTCGTGCTGCTGCCCTGCTGGTTCAGAAGGTTGAGGCTGCTGGTCGTCACGGCACTTTACTCCACACTGGGCACTGGTTCCGCCAGGGGTGAAGCAATCGCCGTGCCAAGCGAGATCAACACCTCTGTGACATGCAAAGTCTGGTGACGGATGCTTCCTTTTACGTTAACGTAATGACCAAATCGCTCAGTATTTTCGGCAAGCCTTGTCGGAGCGCCGGGCGATCTTTCATGATATGAACCGGACGGGCGGGCGCTGGAACCGCCCCCAATGCTGCTGGGAGGACAAGGCCAAATGACCGCTTACAACGCACCGCTCCAGGATATGCGCTTCACACTGAACCATGTGGTCGGCCTCGCCCAGGTGGCCGGATTGCCCGGCTACGACGTGGTGACGCCTGATCTGGTGGACCAGGTCCTGGACGAGGCCAGCAAGCTGGCGCGCGACGTGTTGGCGCCGCTGAACCGGGTGGGCGACCAGAATGGCGCCAAGCTGGAGAACGGCACCGTCACCACCGCCCCCGGCTTCAAGGATGCGTATTGGAAATATGCCGAAGGCGGCTGGAACGCCGTGCCGTTCGATCCGGAATATGGCGGCCAGGGCCTGCCCTGGACCCTGGCCCTGCCGATCCAGGAGATGTGGACCTCGGCTAACATGTCCTTCTCCCTCTGCCCCATGTTGAACCAGGGTGCGGTGGAACTGCTGCAGGCCCACGGGTCGGAACAGCAGAAGCGCACCTACCTGGAAAAGCTGATCAGCGGTGAATGGACCGGCACCATGAACCTGACGGAGCCGGGTGCCGGTTCCGACGTGGGTGCTGTTCGCACCAAGGCCGTGCCGAATGAAGACGGCACCTGGCTGATCACCGGCCAGAAGATCTTCATCACCTATGGCGAACATGATTTCACCGACAATATCATCCATCTGGTCCTGGCCCGCACGCCCACGGCCCCGGCCGGCGTGAAGGGCATCAGCCTTTTCGTCGTGCCGAAATTCATGGTGAACGAGGATGGCAGCCTGGGCGCGCGCAATGACCTGCGCTGCGCCGGGCTGGAGCACAAGATGGGCATCCATGCCAGCCCCACCGCCGTCATGGCCTATGGCGACAATGGCGGCGCCGTGGGTTTCCTGGTGGGGGAGGAGAATCGCGGCATCGAATATATGTTCACGATGATGAACAATGCCCGCCTGGGTGTTGGTCTTCAGGGCATGGCCATTGCCGAACGCGCCTATCAGCAGGCGGTGGAATATGCCAAGGGCCGGGTGCAGTCCCGTGCCCTGACCGGCAAGGACCCTGCCCCCGTCGCCATCATCAAGCATCCGGATGTGCGCCGCATGCTGATGGCGATGAAGTCGCAGATCGAGGCGGCCCGCGCGCTGGTCTATCTGACGGCCTCGGCCCTGGACAATGCCCATAGCAACCCGGACGCCGAAGCCGCCAAGGCTGCCAACGCGCTCAACGATCTGCTGACCCCCATCACCAAGGCCTGGTGCACCGACCTGGGCGTGGAACTGACCAGCCTGGGCGTGCAGATCCATGGCGGCATGGGCTTCATCGAGGAGACGGGTGCCGCCCAGCATTATCGCGATGCCCGTATCGCCCCCATCTATGAGGGTACCAACGGCATCCAGGCCAACGACCTGGCCTTCCGCAAGGTGCTGCGCGATGGCGGCACTGCCGCCTTCGCCCTGATCGCGGAAATGCGGGAAACCGCTGCGGCCATCGCCGCCCAGCCGGGCGACGACATGGCCAGCATGGGTTCCGGGCTGGCCGACGCCATCGATGCCGTGGAAACGGCGACGAAATGGGTGGTGGCGACCGGCAAGGGCGACCAGAATGCCGTCGCCTCGGGTGCGGTGAATTATCTGCGCATGTTCGGCGTGACTATCGGTGGTTACCTGACCGCCAAGGCCATGATCGCCGCCAATGACCTGCTGCGCGAGCCGGGGGCCGATGCCAAGTTCCTGGATGCCAAGATCATTACGGGCCGCTTCTATGCCGACCAGATCCTGCCGCAGGCGCGTGGCCTGCTGAAGGTGGTGACCGACGGCCATCGCGCCGTCAACGCCCTGGCGGATGACCAGTTCTGATCTGACCGTTGCAACGGGCGGGTAGTAATGGACCCGCCCGATCCGACGAAGGGCATAGGCCCAACGTTTGCGTGTCTAGGCTTTGCGTGAAATAGACTTTTCGATCGGTTGGGTTCCAGAATATCACCCCTAGACAGAGGGCGGGAGGAAACCCCATGACCGAAGCGCCGACCAACGAATTGCGCCTGCTGGCCGCAAAGATTGCGACGTCCTATGCCCAGGCAAACCCGGTTGGGCCTGATCAACTCACAGGGGTGATCCGCCTGGCCTATCAGGGCCTGCAACGCTGCATCACCCCGGTTGCGGTGACGGCACCCGTCGTTGAGCGCAAGAAGCGTCGTCGCGGCCGGCCGTCGGCATCGTAGTCAATCATTTGTGCCAACCGGCACATCAGCGAACACCATAAGCCCACGGCCCCTTCCCATGGCCGTGGGCTTATTTTATGCCCGGCCTTCGACTTCGCCATCCATCAGGCGGCGCAGCGTGCCGCGGGCCCGCGACAGGCGGGACTTCACGGTGCCGACCGACACATTGGCGTCGCGGGCGGCCTGTTCGTAGCTGATGCCATGGATGGCGACCATCACCACCATGTCACGCTGGTCGGACGGCAGCCGGGCCATGGCGCGACGCAGGTCACGGATCTGCATGCGGCCCATCTGCCGGGCGGGTGTGCCCCCCAGTTCGGCACCATCGCAATCATCGATGGCGACATGATTGCGGTTCCGGCGCAGACCGTTGATATGCAGGTTGCGCAACATGGTGGACAGCCAGGCCCGCAGGTTGGTGCCCTCTTCCCACAGATGCAGGCGGGTCAGGGCGCGCTCCATGCATTCCTGGGCCAGATCGTCGGCCACGGCACCGTCGCGACACAGCCCCAACGCATAGCGGCGAAGATATTCGCGCTCGGACGCCACCAGGTGGGCCAGATCGGGGCGGGCAGAAGCGGTGCTGATGCTGGGGATGCTGATAGCCATAATCATCTCCTTCGTCCAGATAAGATGCAAGTTCTGAGAGACCATCTGTCGAATATAGAGCGATATCCGATCTATTAATGGCCTGACCCGAATTCGGGCCGACTTGTCGTCGATCATTTCCACGTTCGTGATTTAGGGAATCTTTACCCCGACGGTGTCATGATTGTGGCGGGAGGTGCCCAAGTCTCGTTCTCTTTAGTCGGAGCCAGATGGATATAGACCGTCTGTTCCAACCACCGCGCCCCATTGGAAAACCGGTGAGGATGCGCTATATCGACCGGACAGGTGGAGTATGGCGCGTACCGGTGCCGCCGGTGGGGCCTATAACCCTCCGGTTGGCTGGCGGTCCGAACGGCAAAGGCTTAGTGTCCGCAACTTGAAGCGACGAAGCCGGCGACCAGCGTCAACGACCCCGTCGCGCGCCTTATCCCAAGGACACGTCATGTCGTCGCCCACCTACCAGGACCCGTCGAAAACGCCCACCACCCTGCGCCCCCTGAACGAGGCCACGGTGTTGTCCGTCGTCCTGCCCATGCATAACGAGGCCGACAATATCGACGCCCTGTTCGCGCGGCTGCAGCCCGTGCTGGAGCGGCTTGGCGTACCGTACGAGATCGTGTGCGTGGATGATGGCTCGCGCGACGATACCTGGGTCCGGCTGGCGTCGGCGCATGCTGCCAACCCGCGTATCCGTCTGGTGCGGTTCAGCCGCAATTTCGGCAAGGAAATGGCCATGACCGCCGGCCTGCGCCACGCGTCGGGCCGGGCTGTCGTGCTGATGGACAGCGACCTGCAGCATCCCCCGGAAGTCATCGAGGCGTTCTATGCCCATTGGCAGGCCGGGGCCCAGGTGGTGTTCGGTGTGCGCCGCTCCCGCGACACCGACCCGCCCTTGCGCCGTTTCCTGACCCGCCGTTTCTACAAGATTCTGGACGCGATGTCGGAGGTGCCGCTGCCGCGCGACGCCGGCGACTTCCGCCTGATGGACCGTGCGGTGGTCGACTCGCTCAACCTGATGGGCGAACGCACGCGCTTCATGAAGGGGCTGTATAGCTGGGTCGGGTTCCGCCAGGTTGCCGTGCCGTTCGACACGGCGGAACGCCATGCCGGCACCTCCACTTTCAGCACCTGGAAGCTGTTTCGCTTCGCCATGGACGGCATCGTCTCCTTTTCCACCCTGCCATTGCGCATCTGGTCCTGGCTGGGTTTGGGCGTGGCAGCCATCGCCGTGATCTATGGTGCGCTGATCCTGTTGAAGACCATGATCTTCGGCATCGACGTGCCGGGCTATGCCTCGCTGATGGTTGCCACCCTGTTCATCGGCGGCGTGCAACTGATCTGCCTGGGCGTGCTGGGCGATTATCTGGGCCGCGTCTTCACGGAGGTGAAGGGACGCCCGCTCTACCTCGTCGCCGACAGCGTCGGATTCGCTGCGTCCGGCGTTGAGGAAACGCGGACAGACCATCGCCACCACCATGCGCCCGCCCCCCTTCCCGCCGCCTTGCCCGACCGGCGCAGCAGCGGGACGAACTGACCGGCGCCATGGCCCTTTCTTCCGCAAAGCAGGCAGGGACCGCACCGTTCTGGGATGGGGTGGCGCAGGCGGCGCTGGCCGCTTCGCTGCTGTTTGTGGCCGCCACCTTCAAGCATTACGGCATCACTTGGGACGAACCGCTGCATCTGGAGAACGGATGGCGGGCGCTGGACTGGTACCTGTCGCTGGGCGAGGACCAGCGGGTACTCGGCTTCCAGAACCTCTATCTCTATGGCGCGCTGTACGACACGGTGACCGCCGCGGCGGGCGCCCTGCTGCCGTTCGACGCCTATGAGACGCGGCGGCTGATCGGCGGGCTGGTGGGCGTGGCCGGATTGGCCGCCGTGCGGGCCCAGGCCCGGATGCTGGCCGGCCCGCGCGCCGGGGCGCTTGCCGTCATCCTGCTGCTGCTGACCCCGGAATGGGTGGGCCAGGCCTTCGCCAATCCCAAGGATGTGCCGTTCGCCACAGCCGCCGCCTGGATGGCCTTGTTCCAGATCCGCCTGATCCGCGACCTGCCGCGGCAGAAGGCCGGGACGTTGATGGCCTATGGACTGGCGTTCGGGGCGGCACTGGGCATCCGGGTCGGTGGGGTGGTGCTGATCGGACCGCTGGGCATCGCCTGCCTGTATTGGCTGGCCTTGCGGTTCCGCCAGCGCCCGCCGGCAACCGCCCTGTGGGAAGGGCTGACGGCCGCCGCCCGCCTGATCCCGGCCTTCGCCCTGGCCTGGCTGATCATGCTGGCCTGCTGGCCCTGGGCACAGGTGGAGCCGCTGTCCCGCCCGCTGGAAGCACTGGCCGGATTCTCCCATTTCCCGCTATCCTTCAGCTTCCCGTTCGCCGGCCGGACCCTGGTGACCACCGATCTGCCCTGGTGGTATGTGCCCGTGGCGTTTGGGGTGAAGCTGCCGGAAATGACGCTGCTGGGCCTGGGCATCGCCGCCTTCATGGGCGTCCGCGCCCTGCGGCAACCGTTGTCGCTGCTGCCGGAACGGGTGGGGCTGGCGGCGGCGATCCTGCTGCCGCCGCTGATCGTCGTCGTGACCGGTGCGGTACTCTATGACGGCATCCGCCATCTGCTGTTCCTGCTGCCGCCTTTGTCGGTGGCGGCCGGCATCGGGCTGGATCGACTGGCCGACCGGCTGCGCAGCCCCGCCGTGACCAGGCACCTGCCCCAGGCCACGCGGGTGGCCGGTGCCCTGCTGGTGGTGTGGGTGGGCTGGCAGGGGTTGACCATGGCCCGTCTGCATCCTTATCAGGCCATCTGGTACAACGTCCTGGCCGGCGGCGTCAGCGGGGCGGAGGGCCGGTTCGAGCTGGATTACTGGGGCAGCCCCCTGTCGGAAGCCGCCGAACGCCTGCGCAACCTCATCGTGTCGGAGGAAGGCGGCGGTGCCATCGCCCATCCCTATCGTGTGCGCATCTGCGGGCCGCATGACAGCGCCCTGCACTTTCTGCCACCCACCTGGAAGGCCCCGGCTGACGGCCAGGGCAAGGCCGATTTCTACCTGTCCTTCACCCGCGGCAGTTGCGGCCCGGTACCGGCGGGACGCGAAGTGCTGCGGGTGGAACGGATGGGCGTGACGCTGGCCTATGTACTGGATCTGCGGAACGCGGATTAGAAACCCGCACTCCCCCTCTCGGCCGGCATCGGCTCGTGTTGCAAGCGATCAAGCTGGGCCACGACCCGCTCGGATGCCTCTTCCACCCGCGCGATCTCTTTCATCGCCCCGTCCAGATCGCCGGCGGTAAACAGTTCCACGGCCCGGATGCCATGTTCATGCACCGACCGGTGGGGCGCCTCCAGCCCGGCGAAGGCGGGATGGTTGCGCAGCGGCAGCGACCCGGCACCGTAATACCATTTGCCCAGGCGGCATGATTCATGACGGGCCAGTTCGTCGGCCTTCAGCGTCTGCAGCCCCACGACCATGTCGGCCAGACGCTTCTTCCACATGATGTGGTCGACCTTGGCGATCTTCACAATCTTGTTGGGGATATCCTGCTTCATCAGGTCGGACAATTGCTTGCCCAGCAGTGATTCCACCCCCTTGGTGGCCTCCACATTGCGCATAATCGATCGGCTGTTCTTCGCCGCCCGGTCGGCAATGTCGGTCACGCCCTGCGCCACCTCCTGCGCTGCGGCCGTCTGCTGCTGCAGGATGGCCGCAATCTCCGCCATGCGCTCCGTCGTGGTATCGACCCTGTCGGTGACATCATTGATGCGGGCCGTGACCTCGCGCATCTGCTCCTGCCCTGTGGCCACCGCGCGCGTCCCCTCCTGCATCGAACCGACGATGGCCCCCATCTCGGCGCGCAGATGCGCCAGGCGGGCGCGGATATCCTCCGTGGCGCGCGCCGTCTGGTTGGCCAGGCTCTTCACTTCCGAGGCGACGACCGCGAAGCCCTTGCCCGCCTCGCCCGCCCGCGCCGCCTCGATCGTGGCGTTCAGGGCCAGCAGGTTTGTCTGCGCCGCGATGGCTTCGATGCTGGCCAGGATGTCCTGGATGCGATCCGACGCTTCGGACAGTTCTGACACGCGGGCGGCGCTGTCGGTCACGGCCCTGGCGATGGCATCCATGCCGCGCACCGCGTTGGCAACCGCCCCGCGCCCCCCCTCGGCCACGTCATGCGCTTCCGCAGCGAGCCGGGCGACATCCTGGCTGCGGGCAGAAATCTCGTTGACCCCTGCCACCGTCTCCTCCGTCGCCGCCGCGATGGCCTGGGCCTGGGTATCGACGGCCTGCAGCTGCCCCACCATTTCGGCATTGGCGATGGACGCGTCGTTGATCGCAGTCGCCACATCGACCGTACGATCCATCAGGCCGGAGAAAAAGCTTGATTGATCGGTCGCGCCGGCCCCATTGGCCTGCGTCGTTCCAGCGGGCGCCAGCAAGGTCGCCAACGCCTGCGACAGCACCCGGCCCAGCGCCCGGACACCATCCGCCGCCGCCGCGGGACGCCAGCGGGACGTCGCGATCAGGGCGACGGAAAGCTCGGCCTGGGCCGTGGCGAACGCGGACGCGGCCAGGGCTGGCGACTGCCCCGATGCCCGGAACAGCGCCGCAATCTCCGCGCGCTGCTCCGCCGTTGCACGCCCATCGACAAGCGAGCGTAGCGCGGCGATATCCAATGTCGCCACACCAAGATGACGATGGAGAAGAGGGAGGGCCTGATCCAAAACATCGCCCACACGCGCCAACACGGCGCGATCATCACCAGTCAACATCCCCACCATTCCCCCGATTAAGCATTACTTTGCAAGCAATCGCTTGTATCAGGTTCGACATGGACTGAAAATCCCGCCTGACCTTTTGCGCAGCGCAATAATTGATGCTTCAGCGCAGCAATTCCAGGAAGCGCACGGTATGGGCCAGGTCGGCGCGCTGGATGGCGCGCCGGTCGGCCGCCTCATAATCCTCGCCCCATTTCTCGATCTGGAAATTCTCGTCCAGCTGCGCCAGGTCGAACGCCTGCTCCGCCGTCAGATGCCCGTCGACCAGGGCCAGCGACACCAGCAGCGAACCGGTGATGCCGATGATATTCTGCAGCGCCGTCAGCCGCCATTCATCCAGCTCATCCACCCCCGCCCGCAATGCCTTCAAGGCATCTACCGGCTGGGCGCGATGGATGATGCCGCTGGTGACCAGCAGTTGCGCGTCATAGCGCCGCGCCGCCCAGTCCAGCAGCGGGTTCCACAGTCTGGCCTGGCGCTCCACCAGCTCCGCCGGCTCGTCCGCGCGGTAACAGACCAGCTCGCTCTCGCCATAGACGGCCGATGCCGCCGCGACTGCGTCCATGCGGCCGCGCACCCCGTCGATGCTGGTGCTGGCCAGCTGCGTCAGGGGCATGGTGGCGGGTTTCACCTCCTCCCCCTGCGCCGCCCATTCCGCGGCGATGGCCTGGGCCAGCGCGCGGGTGGGCACCACCAGCGGCAGCTTGGCCGGCGTGCGCACCGGCTTGGCGTCCAGCGCCACGGAGAAACCGTCCGCGGCCTCGATCACCGCCACCTGCTTGTAGAAACGCTTCATCACCGATCAACCCTTGTCCAGCAGACCCGCCACCGCATCCGGCAGGGCCGCGTAATCATGCACCAGACGGTCGGCCCCGGCCGCCAGCAACTCCGCCCCCTCATGATATCCCCAGGACACGCCGACGGAGCGCACGCGGGCGTTGCGGGCCATCATGATGTCAAAGCTGGTATCGCCGATGACCACGGTGCTGGCCGCATCCGCCCCGCTTTCGGCCAGGGCGGCATAGACCATGTCGGGGCTGGGCTTGCCAGCCACCCGGTCGCTGGTCTGCAAGGTGACGAACCGCGCCGTCAGGCCGTGATGCATCAAGGTGGCATCCAGCCCCCGACGGCTCTTGCCCGTGGCCACGCCCAGCACGAACCCCGCCGCCTCCAGCGCGTCCAGGGCCGCAACCGTCCCCTCGAACAGCGGCTCCGGATGCGTGCCGGCCAGCCGGTTGCGCTGGAAGGCCTGCCTATAGGCCTCCGATATTTCCTCATGCGCATCGATGCCCAGCGCCGGCGCCAGCCGCGCCACCGCCTCGACCAGCGGCAACCCCACCACCCGGCGCACCTCGCGCGCCGGCGGCGGCACCAGGCCATGCGCCGCGAATCCCGCCGCCATGGCGGCGATGATGGCATGCTGGCTGTCGACCAGCGTGCCGTCACAATCGAACAGGGCGAGCTTAAGGGACATGGAGACCTTGGACCGACGGGAACGCCGCGATTAGCTACTACCAGTTCACCGGGGAGTCGAGGGGCTGGCGACCGCCGGACCTTATATGGTACAGTCCATGAAAATGAGCCCGGCCGAGCCAAAACGCCTGATCGCCAGATTCTTCCAGACCCGCGCGGGTAGCGTGCCGGTCCGGGAATGGCTTGCTGACATGCCACGGGAGGATCGGCGTGTCGTCGGCGCCGACTTGGCCAGGGTGGAACTGGGCTGGCCCATCGGCATGCCGACATGCCGCGCCCTGGGCAAGGGATTGTGGGAAGTCCGTTCCACTATCCGCCAGGGCCGGGTTGAGGTGCGCGTACTTTTCCACATCGATGGCAGCGCCATGGTCCTGCTTCACGGCTTTCTGAAATCACCCAGCCGTCAAGATCATGACATCAGCATTGGACGTGACCGGCTGGCCGACTATCTGTCCCGAAAGGACCCCAAAGGATCATGAGCATGAGCAGCGATCTATCCCCCATCGCCGGCACCTTGGAAGAGTTCCTGGAAGAAACCGGGGATAAGGAAGCCGTCTATGATCACGCCGTGAAGCAGGTGCTGGCCTGGCAGTTCGAAAAGGCTCGTCTGGCCCAGGGCATGACGAAGGAAGCTCTGGCCAACAGCATGCAGACCAGCCGCTCACAGGTAAACCGCATCCTGGATCCCGAACATCTGGCCGTCTCCCTGGAAACGTTGCAGCGGGCGGCGCAGGCGCTGGGCAAGCGGCTGCATATCGAACTGGTGGATGGGGCCTGACAGCCCCTCTCCTCAATCCAGCGCTGCGAACGGATCGTCCTTCAGGTTCATGCTGAACCCGAAATAATCCCAGGCCGCCCTCATATGTTCGGGAAGCGGAGCGGTGACGTCGATGGTGCCGCCGCGCGGGTGCGGGATGATGATGCGGCGTGCATGCAGGTGCATCTGCCGCTTCATGTCCGCCCCGTCGATAAACGCCTTCTGACCCGCATATTTGCCATCGCCCAGGATCGGCGTGCCGATGGCATCCATATGCACGCGCAACTGGTGCGTGCGGCCCGTGCGCGGCCACAGCGCCACGAAGGCGGCCTTGCGGTGGGCGTGCTCCAGCACATTGTAATAGGATTGGGCGCGCTGGCCGTTGCGCTGATCCACCATCATGCGCTCGCCACCCGCCGACATCTCCTTGGCGATGGAAAGGTCGATGCGGCCCTGATGGGGTTCCGGCACGCCAACCGTGATGGCCCAATAGATCTTGCGTGCATCGCGGCCGCGGAAACTTTCGGTCAGGCGCGAGGCGGCGAAGCTGTTGCGGGCCAGGACCAGACAGCCACTGGTATCCTTGTCCAGCCGATGGACCAGCTTGGGCCGCCCCTCGGCATCGAATTTCAGCAGGTCCAGCATGGCGTCCAGATGCTTGGCCTGGCCGGTGCCGCCCTGTACCGCCATGCCGGCCGGCTTGTCCAGCACGATGACGTCGGCATCGCGGTACAGCACGCAGGCGCGCAGCGCCGCCACTTCCTTGTCGCTGAACAGCGGCTTGCGGGGCGCCTCCTCCACCGCATCGGGCGCCACCGGCGCCGCGTCGGGCAGCGGCGGGATGCGCACGCTCTGTCCGGGCGCCAGGCGGGTGTTGGCGTCGGCGCGCTTGCCATCCACCCGCACCTGTCCCGTGCGCAGCAGCTTTTGCAGCGCGCCATGGCCCACTGTCGGGAAATGCCGCTTGAACCACCGGTCCAGGCGCACATCAACCTCGTCCTCGGCCACCAGCCTCGTCTCTACGATCTTTGCGGGACCGCGCGCATCACCGGCATCGCTCATGCCGTCACCATCCGTACCAGATAAAGCCCGGCGAACAGGCCGCCGATGCCGACAATCAGGGACGACAGCACATAGGCCGCCGCCAATCCGACATCCCCCCGTTCCAGCATCGCCGCCACATCGAGAGAGAAGGTGGAGAAGGTCGTGAACCCGCCCAGGATGCCGACCGTCAGGAAGGCGCGAACCTCTGGCGGGGGCGACCAGGCATGGGCCATCAGCCCGACCAGCAATCCCATGACGAAGGAACCGACGATATTGACCGTCAGCGTCGCCCAGGGAAAGCCCGTGCCGAACAGCCGACCGAACCACTGTGCTGTCAGATACCGCGCCACGGAGCCGAACGCACCACCGATTGCGACATAGATGACCATCTTCATGATGTGCCGACCCCGAATATCCAGCCCTCGAGCCGGGCGATGTCCGGTGTCATGGCCGCCGGCGCCCAGGCCGATGCATTCCCCGCCAGCCGCGACAGCCCAGCCGCGGTGATGATGGCATCCCCGATATGATCGTCAAACTGTTCCGGCAACTCCGGCGACAGGGTGCAGCCGAAATGCGCCACCGCCGCCACCATCGCCGCCCGTCCGGTGATCTTCCGCACCCCGCCCAGGGCCTGCTTGCGGAACAGGGTGGGATAGATCTCCATCACTACGCTCTGACCCGGTACCGGCGCCTGCACCGGCCAGATGGCCAGACGGTCGCCCAGCAGCCCGCGCAGATACCGCAGCGTGCGCATGCCGGCCAGCGATGCCTTGCCCACCTGCTTGGATGCCGCCGCCAGCTTGAACAGCGATACCGGCGTCCCCGCCCCGGTCTGGGCCGCCACGATCTCCACCCGCCGCCGCTTGGTCGATCCGTCACCCCAATGGGCGGGCGTCGGCCCGTCGATCCAGAAGCTGGGCGCCAGACGCGGGTCGGCAATGGCGGCCCCGGCGAAATGATCCTCGCCACCCCCGCCCGCCTGCTCCACCAGGTCCCAAAGCCCGAACATGTCCGTCACATCCGGCACGCGGCCGTCCAGATAGCCCACGCCGTCCACCCAGGGCATGGCGAATCCGAAATCGAACCCGGCCAGCACACAGGCCCCACCGCGCACCTGTGCCGCGATCCAGTCCGCCGCCTCCCGCCGACCCCAGAAGCGGTCGGCGGGCCGGACGGGCCGCACCAGACCGCCGGGATCACAGGCGGCCACGGCCACGGCGCGGGCCTGCTGCGCCCCGGTCCAGTCGATGCCGACGAAAAGGTCGTACCCCATCCCCACCCCGCATTGCCAAACACCCCGCCCCATCGCATGATCGCGCCAACAATCGGGAGGGCTTTCATGACCAGCATCTATGATTTCACCGCCAGGACGCTCGATGGCAAGGATGTCTCACTGGGCGACTGGCGGGGCAAGGTGCTGCTGATCGTGAATACCGCCAGCAAGTGCGGCTTCACCTATCAATATACCGGGCTGGAGGCGCTGCACCGCGACTATGCGGCGCGCGGGCTGGTGGTGCTGGGCTTCCCCTGCAACCAGTTCCGCCAGCAGGAGCCAGGCGACGCCGCCGAAATCGCCAATTTCTGCTCGCTAACCTATGATGTCAGCTTCCCCATGTTCGCCAAGATCGACGTGAACGGCGACAATGCCCACCCGCTCTACACATGGCTGAAGACCCAGAAGCGCGGCTTCCTGGGCACCAGCGGCATCAAATGGAACTTCACCAAGTTCCTGATCGACCGCTCCGGCAAGGTGGTGGGCCGCTTCAGCCCGACGACGAAGCCGGAAGCGCTGACCGGGGCGATCGAGAAGCTGCTGTAAAGCTGGGTACCAAGCGACATTCAATAAGAGGGTGGCTAATGGCAACTTATCGCGAAATTGACGCTTGGGTTCGGTTGAACTACAACTTTGTGCCAAAAACCTGTTGGATCGCAGACGTAAAAGCTCATTTTGGCCTTACTCGAGGTCAAGCCCCCAATCGCATTAGTACTATAAGCAAGGTGCAACCTTGTCCACCCGACAAATGGGCTGCAATTGAGAAGGCACTCCGTCATTTTAGAATGATATGATCTTGTATCTTCCAAGCCTTGTGATTTACCCCGCGATCAACTGCGCCTGCCTTATCGCGAACCGGTCTGTCATGCCGGCGATATAATCCATCAGCGACCGGGTCCAGCCGGCCCGGTCATAGGGCACCTGCCGGATACCCGGCACCGTTTCCAGCAAGGAGGCGAAGCGGCGCGGCAGGTCGGCGCCCGGTCCCAGCTTTTCGCGCGCCAGCAACGCCTCGCCATAGGCGTTCAGCAGGGTGGTGACGGTGCGGGCCGCCACAATGTCGGTCTCACACCGCTGATGGCCGCGATAGATCTGGGTATAGGACACGTCGGAAATATCCTTCAGCGCGTCCGTGCGCTCGATCATCTTCAACAGCGGCCCCACCGGCTTGCCCTCCATGATGTCGGGCAGCTTGTCCAGGAAGGCGGCCGCCGCATCGGTGACCAGCCGGTCGATGGCACGGGCGCGCAGATAGATCAGGCGGCGATCCTCATCCTCGATCCCCTCATATTCCGCACGGTCCCAATCGATCAGCGGCTCCAGCAATTCCTCCGCATCGGCGAAGGACAGCATGCGCATCTTCACCGCATCCTCGATATCGACGACGGAGTAGCAGGCATCGTCCGCCGCCTCCACCAGATAGGCCAGCGGATGGCGGCACCAGCTGTCGCGGCCGGTGGGGATCAGGCCTAGCTCCGCCGCCACCTCCGCCATCAACTCCGTCTCGCTGCCCAGGAAGCCGTATTTGCGCTTGTGCGGCCGCTCCTCGCCTGCAAAGGCCGGGGCCGACCAGGGGTACTTGCCATAGGTGCCGAGCGTGGCCGCCGTCAGCTGCAGCCCGCCCTGCGCCCGCCAGCCCTGCAACCGGGTCAGGACGCGGAAACCCTGGGCATTGCCTTCGAAATTCGACAGCTCGTTGGCCTGCTGCCCGTCCACACCGGACAGGATTTCCCGCCCCAGCGGGGTGCCGGCGAACCAGTCGGAAATGATATCCTCGCCTGTATGCGCAAAGCACGGCGTGCCCAGATCATGGGCCAGGGCGCCGGCCGCCACGACATCGCCGATATCGGCGGCACTGGCCGGCACCCCATCCTGACCATAGCGCCGGATGATCTCAGCACCAGCCCAGCTGCCCAGCGAGCGGCCGACGCGGGCGGCCTCCATCGAATGGGTCAGGCGCGAACGGACATAATCCGACCCGCCGATGCCATGCACCTGCTGCTTGTCCGACAGGCGCCGGAAGCTGGTGGAGAAGGTGATACGGTCGATATCGATCTCATAGGCACTGCGATACGGCAGTTCCGGCGCCAAACCGTCCTTCGCCAGGCGCTTGCGGGACAACAGGGTCTGCCAACGCATCATCGCGATATCTCCAATGCAGGGCACGCCCGCTTTGACGGACGCGCCTTCGCCGCTTACATAGGGAGTAAGCGTTTGTCCAGTCGTTAACAGACAGGAACCATTCGATGACCATACTCAATTCCGCCGCCGAAGGCCCCGCCACCGTGCCGCCCGCCGGCCGTGCCATGACCTTGTCCGCCAGCGCCGCCCGCCGCATCGCCAAGCTGGCGGTACTGGAGGGCAATCCGGACCAGATGCTGCGCCTGACCGTATCGGGTGGCGGCTGTTCCGGCTTCCAGTACGGCTTCGCGTTTGACACCGTCACCAATGATGACGACCATGTCTTCACCCGCGACGGGGCGACGCTGGTGGTGGACGACGTGTCGCTGGACCTGCTGGGCGGGGCGGAACTTGACTATGCCGAAGACCTGATGGGCAGCTATTTCAAGGTCGTCAATCCCAATGCCGCGTCGTCCTGCGGCTGCGGCACCTCGTTTTCAGTTTGATCCCTCAGGCGCCGGGCGCCGCCATCCGGCGGCTCGGGCTTGTGCCGCACGTGCGGCGGGCCGCCAGTCGGCGGCCTCGACCGGGCATGAATATGTCCGATCGCTCAACGGATAAGGCAGCACCATCGTGAAGATCGCCACCTGGAACGTGAATTCCGCCAAGGCCCGCCTGCCCAACATCACCGAGTGGCTGGCGGCGGAAGCGCCCGATGTGGTGCTGTTCCAGGAGATCAAGTGCGAGACGGCCGCCTTCCCGGCCGGTGCCTTCACGGAATTGGGGTATGAGGTGCATGCCGTGGGCCAGAAGGCCTATAATGGCGTGGCGCTGCTGTCCAAGCTGCCCGTCACCGACCTCCTGACCCGTTTGCCAGGCGAGCCGGAGGACGAGCAGGCCCGCTATGTCGAAGGTACGGTGGCCGGCGTGCGCATCGCCAGCCTCTATCTGCCCAACGGCAATCCTGTGGAGAACGGCACCAGCGACAAGTATCGCTACAAGCTGCGCTGGATGGAACGGCTGCGCCAGCACGCGGCCGGGCTGCTGCAGAGCGGTCAGCCCGTCGTGCTGGGCGGCGACTATAATGTCATCCCGGCGCCGGAGGATGTGTACGATCCCGTCGGCTGGCGCGAGGATGCGTTGTTCCGGCAGGAGACGCGCCTGAAGTTCCAGGAAATTCTGGCGCTGGGCTATACGGAGGCGTTTCGCACCCTGCATCCGGGCCTGGTCCCGGCCTATACGTTCTGGGATTATCAGGCCGGTGCCTGGCCCCGGAATAATGGCCTGCGCATCGACCATTTCCTGCTGTCGCCCCGGGCTGCCGACCGCGTCGTCGCGTGTGAGATCGACAAGGGCCCGCGGGGCAAGGAAAAGGCGTCGGACCACACGCCCGTCGTGTTGACGCTGACCTGACGCAAATTATCACGGTTGCATCTGACATATGTCCTGAATTCTGTTATCCTCCGGGGCATTGGGGTTGCCGCGCGGGGGGGATGAATATGCGTCTGGTTCTGAACATGGGCGTGGCCGCCCTGTGCCTGTCGTTCGCCTCAGCCGCCCTGGCGGATGAGCTGCTGAACCCGCCCGACATGCGCAAGACTCCCGACGGCCAGTATGTGCTGATCGCGAAGACCGAGATCTATCCGTTCAACGGCACGCAGGTGCAGACCCGCAGCTTCGTGACGGAAGAGCTGCTGGTGACGCAGACCAAGGGCCCACCGGCAAAGCGCCTGGTCGCCCCCACCCTGCGCGCCCATCCGGGTGAGATCGTGCGCCTGCAGCTGCGCAACGACCTGACCCCCACCACCGCCCTGGAACTGCCCATACCCGGCTCCGACCGCAAGGCGGAGGAGAAGGAGGCCGGCGATTTCTATCCCGAATCGCCGAAGCTGGGCCACGGTCCCGGGTCCGGCACCTATGTCGATACGCTGCCGCACGGGTTCGACATCCTGAACCTGCACACCCACGGCCTGCATGTCTCCCCCCTGGGCAGCAGTGACAATGTGCTGCTGAACATCCTGCCGGCGGGCGCTACGGCCGGCGATCTGAAGAAGGCCTGCCATCTGGAAACTGACAAGGACGTGGCCCATCGCCATGTCTGCGTGGAGGGTTCCTTCGATTACGAATACAAAATTCCCGAGGCGCACCCGGCCGGTACCTACTGGTACCACCCGCACAAGCATGGGTCGGTGGCGATGCAGCTGGCCAGCGGCATGGCCGGCGCCCTGATCATCGAGGATGAGAGGCGTGGTATCGACAGCCTGCCCGCCGTGAAGCATGCCAAGGCCCATGACGGCGAACGCATCCTGGTCATCCAGGAGATCGAATATGTTACGTCGCCGACCTTCCCCAACGGCCCGGCCCAGAAGGCGCCCAACGCCGTCAACTGTTTCGCCACCTATGGCCAGACCATCTGCCAGGTCCTGGGCTATGAGTACCCGACCGGCTATAACCCCACCGCCAATGCCCAGTTCTCCGTCAACGGTCAGGTGAACCCCACCATCTCCATGGCACCGGGGGAGGCCATGCTGTGGCGGGTGATCAACACCACGGTCGGCAATGTCCAGCCCTTCTGCCTGGTGCCGGCCGCCGGCACGACGGCCGCCGTGCCCGGCGTCTATGCCCTGGCCGCCGATGGCGTTCCCATCCATCGCCCGCTGGTGCAGGGCGTGGTGGACCTGCCCTTCTCGCTGGGCAACCCCGTCTACGACCTGACGACAAAGACCGCCGGTACCGATGTCATCACCAATGAACTGGTGCTGATGGCACCCGGCCAGCGCATGGACCTGATGGTGCAGGCGCCGACGGCAGAGGGGCAATATCTGATCTATCAGGCGCCGGCTGCCAGCACCGCGTCTCCGACCACTGCCGATCCCAACCCCAATCCCACCACCAGTCTGTGCAGCGCCACACCGCCCAGCGGCACGCAAACGCTGCTGACCGTCAATGTCACCAAGGCGCGCAAGGGCAAGAAGCTGAACAAGGCCGTGCCCACGCAGACGGCCCTGAACGCTCTCTACACCCCTACCGATCTGGCGACGGCCAAGGATGTCCCCGCCGGCCCCACCCAGGGCGTGGTGTTCGGCTTCACCAACACCGAATATGCCCCGCCCACCATCGGCGGCGCGTCGGTGGTGAATGGCCGTCCCTTCAACCTGGAACGGGTGCAGCGCCGGCTGAAGCTGGGGCAGATGGACCGTTGGGGCGTGCAGAGCGCATCCGACACCCACATGTTCCATATCCATATCAATTCGTTCCAGATCGTGCAGCGCGGGGCCATCGCCTATGACTTCCCCGTCTGGCGTGACACGGCCCTGATCAACTGCGCGCCTGGTCCCGGCGGCTGCACCTTCCCGTTCGGCAATACCGCCCAGCCCAATGACAACCCGCCGGGCGGCAGCGGGGAGGTCTTGCAGTTCCTGTCCCGCGCCCTGGACTTCACCGGCCCCATGGTCATGCACTGCCATAACGTCAACCATGAGGATAATGGCATGATGGAGCTGCTGGAACTGGTGAGGTAAGCCTTCACCGCTGCCGCCAATTCCTTTCGCATGTGGAACCAAGCTGACGTACCGGTCGTTTCCCCCTCGTCCACGAAGACGAAAGGAGACAGCCATGACCGACGAAAGCCTGGTGCGGACACGCGCCTTTCAATTGTGGGAAATCAAGGGACGCCAGCCCGGATCGCTGAACAACTGCTTGGAGGAGGCGCGCCGCGAGTTGAACCAGCAAGCCGTGCGCGACAGCCTGGCCGGGGACGCCACCGCCCCGCCCAGTGCCCAGCTTGAACCCGGTCAGCTGTTCACCGATCCGGAAGAAGAGCGCGCCGACATCGACCGGCGCGGCCGGAGCATCGAGGTGGAGGCGGAGCCGAAGCTGATGCGGACGCAATCACAGGGCGTTGCCGAGGATTGATCCTTCACCCTGGTTCCCATCGATACGCCTTGGTATCAATGCCGACGGGATTCGATGTTTGGGAGAAGCCAGGAATGAAGCACCCGGTCCGCCTCGCCGCCCTGATGCTGCTGGCGCTGGGCCTGTCGGCCTGCGCCACGACCCCGGTACCGCCCAAAGCCGCCGCCCGCCCCGCCTGGGCGCTGGCCATCCATGGCGGTGCCGGGGTGATGGATCGGGAAACCATGGGGCCGGAAACGGAAGCCAGCTACCGCGCCGCCCTTCGGGCTGCCCTGGACCGGGGTCGCACCGTGCTGGAAAAAGGCGGCAGCGCGCTGGACGCCGTGGAGACGGTGGTGCGCGGGCTGGAGGATGATCCACAGTTCAATGCCGGCAAGGGGGCGGTCTTCACCGCCGATGGCCGCAACGAGCTGGATGCCGCCATCATGGATGGCAGCACCCTGAAGGCCGGCGCCGTGGCCGGCATCACCGGCACGAAAAACCCGATCAGTCTGGCCCGCGCCGTCATGGAGAAATCGCCCCATGTCATGCTGATCGGTGCCGGCGCGGAGAAATTCGGCCAGCAGGCCGGCGTTGAACAGGCCGATCCCGTCTGGTTTTTCACCGAACGCCGCTGGCAGTCGCTGAAGAAATCCCTGGCGGAACGTGGCCTGCCCGTCCCGCCGCGCCCGGCCGGCACAGGGCCGGAACCCGTCCCCCTGGCAGCCAGCCAGATGGCGTTCGAGGATCGCAAATACGGCACCGTCGGCGTCGTGGCGCTGGATAGTCAGGGCCATGTCGCGGCCGGCACGTCCACAGGCGGCACCACCGCCAAGCTCTGGGGCCGCGTCGGCGACGTGCCGATCATCGGGGCCGGCACCTATGCGAATGACACATCCTGCGCGGTGTCGGCCACGGGAACGGGCGAATATTTCATCCGCCTGGGCGTCGCACGCGCCATCTGCGATCTGGTGGAACTGAAGGGCCTGTCCTTACAGCAGGCCGCCGATCAGGTGATCCAGACACGGCTGAGCGCGCTGGGCGGCGATGGCGGCATCGTGGCCGTCGCACCCGACGGCCAGATCGCCTGGTCGTTCAACACGTCCGGCATGTACCGCGCCCGGCAGATGGCCGGAGGTCAGGCAGTAATCGGCATCTTCAAGGGCGAACCCTGAGCCTCCTCAACAGGGCGGCTTGATAGCCTTTTCCAGCGTCTCCAGTTCCATGGAGACGCGGAAATCGCCGTAATCGACCAGCATGGACCGGACGATGCCGTTCTCCTGCAACACCATGTTGGTCTCGTAATCGGGCAGCGGCTCACCCGGATTGATGGGGAAGAAGGCCAGCGACACCTGCCAGGCCTTGGCGGCCAGCAGGTCCACATCCTTCACCTTCATCAAAGCGGGGGATCGCAGCTTGCCGACGATGGTGTTCACCGGGCTGGCACCATCCGCCTCCGCCCCGTCGAATACCGGCACCGAGAACAGGTTCTCCGGCGACCCCGCCTGCTTCAGCACTCGCAGCGTATGGGCGGTGGGGAACATGGTGCCGGGCTTCAGCGGCATGGACCGCGTCTCCGGCTTGTCATAGCGGACATTGCCGCCGCCCCCGCCCTCCAGCGTGGCCCCGCCCGACAATTCCTCGTCCACCTCCCCGTTCACCAGCTTTCGTACATTGAACCGATAGGCGGAACCGTCCTTCGCCTCCCACGTCGCGTAATTGGTGATGAGGTTCATGTCCTCCCCCTCCGCATAGGAGAAGGCGACCTGGAAACGCTGGTCGATGGTCCAGCCATCGCAGGCATCGTTCCAGGAGAAGCTCATCTGTCCGCTGACATCGGTGATGCCGCTTTGCAGCCGCGCATGGTCCAGCTTCAGCCGGTAGGTGGCCTTGTGCGGGGCGATGTCGATGGCGGATCGGCCAAAGGTCGGCACGGCACCGGCCACAACCAAGGTCAGGGCCAGGGCGAACGCGGCGGTACGGCGCGAATGGGATTGGACGGTCACGTTGGGCACAAGCCTGGATCATGGCGAGGGTGCCTATCTTGCGCCCCCAGGCGCCCCGCCGCAACGCCCATTCGTGCCATACGCTGGTGTGACAAATCTGCTCGGCAGCAACTGCCAGCGTGCCCAGGCGTTCACCCGGCAAGAACTGCCGCCCGGCAGCTCCCCCATTGCCAGCGCTGAACACAAGCCAATGTTTTCAAAGGATATTTCTTCTGGCATGGCCATTGCTGATTGACCGGCAGAGCAACAGCCCGTTTGAGGGAGCCGACCATGAGCCCGTTCGATACCGTCCAGACCCGTCCGATGACGAAGTCCCGGGGACTGGAACGCGCCATGTCGTTCCCGTCCCAGCCTTCTCCCGCCGCCAACAGCCTGCAATCTCTGGCCCGCGCCGTCGCCGGCGGTCTGGGCGGGGCTGTGTCGCCCGATCTGGGCCCCGTCGCCCTGCCCGCCGACACCTATGTCTATCTGTTGCAGGACACGATCATGCGGCTGCGCGAGGCGGAAGCGAAGATCACGGAGCAGAAGGAACGGATCGAACATCTGGAAACCCTGTCCATGACGGACGAGCTGACCGGCCTGCTGAACCGCCGTGGCTTCGTCGATGCCTTCCGGCGCGAACTGGCCTCCTCCCGGCGCAACGGTGTGGGCGGCGTGCTGGTCATCATCGATCTGGACGGGTTCAAGGCGGTCAACGACACGCATGGCCATCTCTGCGGCGACTGGTACCTGCGCCAGGTGGCCCGCACCTTGACGGAGAATGTGCGCGCCCACGACATCGTGGCCCGCTTTGGCGGGGATGAGTTCGCGGTGCTGCTGACCCACACCGACCAGGCCCAGGGCATGGCCCGCGCCGACGCCCTGTCCGCCATCTTCAATGCCGCCACCTGCCAATGGCAGATGCTGAGTTTGGCGCTGCGCGGCAGCTTCGGGACCCAGGCCTATGGCCCGGGCGACCAGGAAGAGGACGTGATCCGCCGCGCCGACGCCGGCATGTACCGCGCCAAGCGCCAGGCCAGGGCGGCCGCTCGCTAGAGTGCGATCGGTTGAAACGGTATCGGGCGAGGCGTAGCATGGGTCCGCAATGCCCTATCGCGTCACCCCCCTTCTGACGACCGCCACCGTCCGCGTCCTGGACGCCGCCTGCTCTGGGGACTGCGACCACGATCCGGGCACCGATTGCGCCCCATCAACCTATCTGGCCTTCCCCTATCGTGGCCTGTACCAGCGCCATACCGGCGACGATGTCACGGTGGCCGAACCCAACCAGGTGATCATCTTCAATGCGGGCGAACCGTTCCGCATTACCCACCCCGTTCCGGGTGGTGATGCCAGCCTGTTGCTGTTCATCGACCCGGCGGTGTTGCGCGAACTGCCGCGGCCGGAGATGCTGTGTCCCGGTGATCCGGTGCGGTTCACAAGGTCGCGCCTGCGCATTGATCCGCGCGCCACGGCCCTGACCGCCATGCTGCGCTACAGCCTGCTGACCGACATCGCCGAACCGCTGGAGGCGGAAAGCCTGGCCCTGACCCTGGCGCAGCGTGCCCTGGGGCCACGCACATCGCACGTCACCGACGCAAGCTATGGGCAGCAGCGGCTGGTGGACCGGATCAAGCTGGCCCTGTCCGCCGACCTGTCCCGTCGCTGGACCCTGGCGGAGATCGCGGCGGAGGTAGGCGGCTCGCCCGTCTACCTGACCCAGCTGTTCCGGCAGGTGGAGGGGGTGCCGCTCTATCGCTACCAGACCAGGCTGCGGCTGGCCCGCGCCCTGGACCTGATCGCGGCTTACGAGGATTTGACGGATCTGGGCCTGGAACTGGGCTTTTCCAGCCACAGCCATTTCACCGCCGCCTTCCGCCAGGCCTATGGCCGCTCCCCCACCGAATTCCGGCAATCGGTGCTGAAGCGGCCGTAAGGCCGGCGACCGCCGGCCCGGCGCTCGTGCGCCGTAAGCCAAGGACGCGGATGCGTCCGCCCGGCGATTGAGGGAACAAGAAAAAACCTAAAGATTTCGACAGCGCGGGTTTTCTGTCCCTGGTTACATCCGGCCATCGCAACCGATGAACGGAACCCGGACCATGACCCAGAAGACCTGTGCCGCCTGTGACTGTGACCTGGACGATCAGCCGATCAAGGTGAAGATCGGCGGCCGCACCGTGGAAGTCTGCTGCGAGGATTGCGCCCGCAAGCTGAACGAAGCCGACATCTCAGCCCAGGGCGACTGATCGCTTCTGCACCCGGCCGGCGATACCGCCGGCCTTTTTTCTTAAAATTCAATTGGAAGGAACCACGCCATGGCGGGGCAAGGCGGCGCTTTGTCTTTCGGCATCCTGCTCCTCATGGGCATGCTGGCCACCCAGGCGGCCGATGCCCATGATTTCTGGATTCAGCCGCGATCGTTCCAGGCTGAACCGGGCCAGGCGCTGCCGGCCAATCTGATGGTCGGCGACCATGAGACGCGCCAGCGCTCCCCCATCCGGGAAAAGCGCATCCTGTCGCTGCGCAGCATCGGCCCGGCCGGCATCACCGACCAGCGCCCCCAGCTGTCGCTAGGTGCCACCGATGCCGATATGCACCTTTCCCTGGCCGGGACGGGTGCGCATCTCATCGTGCTGGAAACCAACCATGTGCCCATCACCCTGCCGCCCGACCGGTTCAACGCCTATATCCGCGACGAGGGGCTGACCCCGGCCATCGCCTGGCGCGCCGCACATGGTGAAACCGACCGGCCCGGCCGCGAACTCTATGGCCGCCGCGCCAAATCCATCGTCCGGCAAGGCACCGCCGATCCCGCCACCCGTGTCACGCAGCCCGTCGGCCTCAGCCTGGAGATCGTGCCGGAAATGGACCCGGCCCTGTTGGCACCGGGCCAGCCCCTGCCCGTCCGTGTCCTGTTCGACGGCCTGCCCCTGCCCGGTGCCCAACTGGTGCTGACCGACCTGCGCCCCGGCGGCGACGCGGTGGCCTGGCAGATGACCGACGATACCGGCCGCGTCAGCCTTGCCCTCCCCCACGCCGGCATCTGGCTGCTGAGCACGGTCTGGACCCGACCGCTGGCCGACCGCGCCATCGCCGATTTCGAGACCACCTTCTCCAGCCTGTCCTTTGACACCGGCACCAGCCCTTGAGGAGCCTTCCAATGCCCCGCATCCTGCCATGGCTTGCCGGTCCGGTTGCCCTGTCGCTGCTCCTGTCCCAAACAGCCCAGGCCTCCGACCATCTCGACACGCCAACGGTCATCGCCGATCCCCGCGTCGATATCGGCGACCTGTTTGCCTGGATGTCGCCCGATGCAAAGCGGCTTAACCTGGTCATGGCCATTGTCGGCCACGGTTTCGCCGATACTGTCGCCTATGAATTCCACATCGACAGCGGCAAGCGCTTTGGCGCGACCACCCGGTCCACCCGCATCACCTGCCGCTTCCCGCAACTGGGCAAGGTGGATTGCCAGTTGGGCCGCGACCGGGCCACGGGTAATGCCGGCGATGAACAGGGGCTCATATCCGCCAAGGGGCGGTTCCGCGTCTTCGCCGGCCTGCGTGACGATCCGTTCTTCAACAATGTCGTGGGCACCCGCAACGCCTATAAGGTGGCCCTGGCCGCCCTGAAGGCCGGCACCGAGGTCGATGAGGGCCACTGCCCAGCCTTCAGTGCCGAAACGGCATTGGAGATCCGGGACCGCTGGCGCCATGTCGATGCTGGCCCGCCATCGAACTTCCTGAAGGGTTGGACGCCCGCCACCCTGGTCATCTCCGTTGAGGTTGCTGCCGTCAATCAAGGTGGAGGCAAATTGGCCGTCTGGGCCACCACCGGCACGGCCGAAAGCTGGATCGACCGCATGGGTCGGCCCCTGACCGGCAACGCTCTGCTGGGCACGCTGACCGGGGCGGAGACCAGCAACCGCCTGAAAGAAGCCTATAACGCCGCCCGCCCCGCCGACTGGCCGGACTTCGCACCGGAGATCGCCCGCAATCTGGGGCTCTATGACGGATTCGACGGTATCTGCGGCAACGGCTTCCTGGCAGACCGGGACGCTCCACCCGCGCAGCGGTACGACGCCTTGGCCCGTCTGCTGGCCGACGACCGGCTATGGATCAACACCAAAAGCGGTGAGTGCCGGCATTTCGCCGCCGTCGAACGGGCCGCATTGGGTGGACAAGACGATCTGGCCGGCGATTGCGGTGGCCGCACGCCGAATGTCGATGCCGTTGATATCTATCGCTCTTTGCTGGTCACCGGCACCGAAACCGGTATCGATGACGGCATCGACCGGGACGAGAAGACCCATTCCGACAGCGCCTTCCCCTTCCTGGCTCGCCCGTGACAAAAGGCGCATCAGATAAACATGTATTTCATTTGCCTCTTTTTGGTTGCTCCCCCATCCTGATGACATCGCGACCAAAGAGACCCGCCATGGATGACGTGCAACTGACCCGGCTTGTGGAAGCCTTTTACACCAAGGTGCGGCAGGACCCCGACCTTGGCCCCGTCTTCAACGACACCATCACCGACTGGGACCATCATCTGAAACTGCTCGCCGATTTCTGGTCGTCGGTGATGCTGACCAGCGGGCGCTATAAGGGCAACCCGATGGGCGCCCATCTGCGCCATCGCGCGCAGTTGACGCCCGCCCGGTTCGAACGCTGGCTGGCCCTGTGGGAAGAAACGGCCCATGAGGTGCTGTCGGCCGATGACGCTGCCGCCATCCGCGCCACAGCCGGCCGCATCGCCCGCAGCCTGCAGATGGGCATCCAGTATATCGCGGCCTGACATGAAAAGGCAGCCCGGAGAGGATCCGGACCGCCCTTGTACAACCATGCCTGCCCGGCCGGTCAGAACGGGATTTCGTCGTCCAGGTCGGCCGCCGGGCTGGGGCGGCTGCTGCCACCACCGGACCCGCCGCGCGATCCACCGCCCCGGCTGCTGCTGCCGCCGCCATAATCGCCGCCGCCACCGCTGTAGGAACCACCGCCCCCACCGCCGTAGGAACCGCCCCCGCCGCCGGCATAGTCACCACCGCCGCCATAATCGCCGCCGCCGCCTTCACGGCCGTCCAGCAGCGTCAGCTCACCGCGGAACTGGCGCAGCACAACCTCGGTCGTATAGCGCTCCTGCCCCTGCTGGTCCTGCCATTTGCGGGTCTCCAGCTGGCCCTCGATATAGACCTTGCTGCCCTTCTTCAGGAACCGTTCGGCGATGCCCACCAGATTCTCGTTGAAGATGACGACGCTATGCCACTGCGTGCGCTCCTGGCGCTCGCCCGTGCCGCGATCCTTCCAGGTCTCCGACGTGGCGATGCGCAGGGTGCAGACCTTGCCGCCGTTCTGAAGCGACCGGACCTCCGGCTCCTTGCCCAGGTTGCCGATCAGGATGACCTTGTTGACGCTGCCCGCCATGCTGTCGCTCTTTCGCAAAAGGGTTCGACGGCGGAAGCCCTCAAGCCCCACCGGAATGGCCCGCAGCCTACACGCTGCCCCCTTGTCGTTTCTACAAGTTTAATGGGAACAATACAAGAACATTGCATTCCCCTTCCGGACAGGGCATGGTGTGCTCCGTCCCATGACCAACCGGACGCGGCCATGAATGACCAGCCCTTCGCCGATGCCGAACAGGCATTGAAGACCCACGCCCTCTCCCTGCCCGAGGCGGTGGAGGAATTCCCCTGGGGCGAACGCGTCATCAAGGTGCGGGGCAAAATATTCATTTTCGTGAACCATTACCAGGGTACCTTCCGGGTCAGCCTGAAACTGCCCCATTCCCGCGATTTCGCGCTGGACCTGCCCGGCGCCACCCCGACCGGCTATGGCCTGGGCAAGGCCGGATGGGTGACGTTCAGGTTCGAATCGGGGGACGGGATCGATGTGGAGCGTCTGTGCCACTGGACCCTGGAAAGCTATCGCGCCATCGCGCCCAAACGGCTTTCCGCCCAACTGGCATAAGGGACCCGCGCCAACGCGCCCTTTTCAAACCGGCAGTAACGCCTATCCTAACTGCACCGCAGCATGCACCCGCCCCACGGGCCAGAAAGCCGAAGACAGACCGCGATGAACAAGCATATTTCCGTCCGTGGCGCCCGCGAACATAACCTGAAGAATGTCGATGTCGATCTGCCGCGCGACAGTCTGGTGGTGATCACCGGCCTGTCGGGCTCCGGCAAATCGTCCCTGGCTTTCGACACGATCTATGCCGAGGGGCAGCGGCGCTATGTGGAAAGCCTGTCGGCCTATGCGCGCCAGTTCCTGGAACTGATGCAGAAGCCCGATGTAGACAGCATTGAGGGCCTGTCGCCCGCCATTTCCATCGAGCAGAAGACCACCAGCCGCAATCCCCGCTCCACCGTCGGCACGGTGACGGAGATTTATGATTACATGCGCCTGCTGTTTGCGCGCATCGGTGTGCCCTATTCCCCGGCTACCGGCCTGCCCATCGAAAGCCAGACGGTCAGCCAGATGGTGGACCGTATCCTGTCCATGCCGGCCGATACCCGCCTCTACCTGCTGGCCCCCATCGCGCGCGGCAAGAAGGGGGAGTTCAAGAAGGAGCTGGCGGAACTGCGCAAGCGCGGCTTCCAGCGCGTCAAGATCAATGGCGAGATGTATGAGATCGAGGATGCACCCACCCTCGACAAGAAGCTGAAGCATGATATCGAGGTGGTGGTCGACCGGTTGAAGATCCAGCCCGACCTGGGCAACCGCCTGGCCGATTCGATCGAGACGGGGCTGGAACTGTCCGACGGGCTGATCTTCACCGAAAACGCCGACAATGGCGAGCGCACCGTGTTCTCCGCCAAGTTCGCCTGCCCGGTCAGCGGCTTCACGATTGAGGAGATCGAGCCCAGACTGTTCAGCTTCAACAACCCGTTCGGCGCCTGCCCGGCCTGCGACGGGCTGGGCTCGAAGCATTATTTCGATCCGATGCTGGTGGTGCCCGACGAACGGCTGAGCCTGAAGGAGGGTGCGATTGCGCCCTGGGCCAATTCCACCTCGCAATATTATCTCCAGACCCTGGAAAGCATCTGCGCCCATTACGGGGCCGACATCAAGAAGCCGTGGGAGAAGCTGCCCGAGGAGGTGCGCCAGTGCCTGCTGTTCGGGTCGGGCAAGACGCCGATCACCATGCGCTATGATGACGGTTTGCGCTCCTATGAGACCAAAAAGCCGTTCGAGGGCGTGGTCAACAATCTCCAGCGCCGCTGGAAGGAGACGGAAAGCGCCCTGGTGCGCGAGGAACTGTCCAAGTACCAATCCTCCCAGCCGTGCGAGGCCTGTAATGGCGCGCGTCTGAAGCCCGAAGCGCTGGCCGTCAAGGTGCGCGGCCTGAACATTGCGGAGATCAGCCGCATGTCCATCCGCCAGGCCGGCGACTGGTTCCTGGCGCTGGACCCGCATCTGACCCAGAAGCAGCGCGACATCGCCACGCGCATCCTGAAGGAGATCAACGAGCGTCTGGGCTTCCTCAACAATGTCGGGCTGGAATATCTGGCCATGGACCGGGCGTCCGGCACCCTGTCGGGTGGCGAGAGCCAGCGCATCCGCCTGGCCTCGCAGATCGGGTCGGGCCTGACCGGCGTGCTCTATGTGCTGGACGAGCCGTCGATCGGCCTGCATCAGCGCGACAATGACCGGCTACTGGCTACCCTGAAGCGCCTGCGCGACATCGGCAACACGGTCATCGTCGTGGAGCATGACGAGGATGCCATCCGCATCGCCGATTATCTGGTCGATATGGGACCGGGGGCCGGCGTGCATGGCGGCACCGTGGTGGCCCAGGGCACCCCGGCGGAGGTGATGGCCCATCCCGACAGCATGACGGCACAATATCTGTCCGGCCGCCGCCGCATCGAAATCCCGGCCACCCGCCGTCCTGGCCATCCGGGCCAGTTCCTGGAGATCACGGGCTGCCGCACCAACAATCTCCAGAACGTCACGGCGAAGATCCCGCTGGGCACCTTCACCTGCGTCACCGGCGTGTCGGGCGGTGGCAAGTCCACTTTGGTGGTGGAGACCCTGTACAAGGCGCTGGCCAAGCGCCTGATGGGGGCGCGCGAGCATCCGGGGGAGCATGACGCCATCCATGGGCTGGAGAATATCGATAAGGTCATCGATATCGACCAGTCGCCCATCGGCCGCACCCCGCGCTCCAACCCGGCAACCTATACCGGCTGCTTCACCCCCATGCGCGACTGGTTCGCCGGCCTGCCGGAATCCAAGGCCCGCGGCTATGGTCCCGGCCGCTTCAGCTTCAACGTCAAGGGCGGGCGGTGCGAGGCCTGCCAGGGCGACGGCGTCATCAAGATCGAGATGCATTTCCTGCCCGACGTCTATGTCACCTGCGATGTCTGCCACGGCAAGCGCTATAACCGCGAAACGCTGGAGGTCCATTACAAGGGTAAGAGCATCGCCGAGGTGCTGGACATGACGGTAGAGGAAGGGGCGGAATTCTTCCGCGCCGTGCCGTCGATCCGCGACAAGCTGGAAACACTGGACCGGGTGGGCCTGGGCTATATCAAGATCGGCCAGCCGGCCACCACCCTGTCGGGCGGCGAGGCGCAGCGCGTGAAGCTGGCCAAGGAACTGTCCCGCCGCTCCACCGGCCGCACCATCTACATCCTGGACGAGCCGACCACCGGCCTGCATTTCGAGGATGTGCGCAAGCTGCTGGAGGTGCTGCATGCCCTGGTCGACCAGGGAAACACGGTGCTGGTGATCGAACATAATCTGGAGGTCATCAAGACCGCCGACTGGCTGATCGACATGGGCCCCGAAGGCGGCAATGGCGGCGGCGAAATCGTGGCCGCCGGCACCCCGGAGACCGTGGCCAAGGTGGCGCGCAGCCATACGGGGCACTATCTGGCGCCCTATATGAAGACGGCGAAGGCGCGGAAGGTGGGGTGAGGTGGGGCGGGGCTCGCCTTCGGCTTGACCAAACCTACGGTTCTTCACCGCTATACCCGACTTGGTACCGAGCTCTCAAACTCATTGCGCAGTCATTGGAGCTTGCCAAGTTTAAATAGAATCAAGCTTTTACCCGCCTTCCCGGCGAAGGCCGGGACCCAGGGGCCCCAGGATCAAACCTCGACGCGGCTTGGATCAAAGCTGCCGACAGGTCGGGCGCTTGACCCCTGGGTCCCGGCCTTCGCCGGGAAGGCGGAAGAGAAGCAACCTGAACCTGACTGGCACTAACTGCGTGCGCATTGATACCCCGCCGGGGTATCGGCAACGCCATCGTCATTCATCCATGAGATGGTCCAGCGCCCGCGCGGCCGCCGATGGCTGCGCCCGGTCGATCTCGTCCCACAGATCGTCGGGCAGTTCGGAAGGGTGATAGGCTTTGCGGGCAGCCTTGGCCTGCCTCAGCAATTCCCCATCCTCCGGCGAGATATAATGGCCGACCACCTTGCCATAGCTGGTGACAGTCACCGTCTCGCGCTGCACCTGCCGCTGGATGGTGCCGAACTGGCGGACGAACTCGGCGGAAGTGACTGTTCCCATGGCGCGCCCCGTTATGGATGTTCTGCATATTACAGGAATTTCTTAATTGTAGAGAATATTGGGATGATACTTAAAAAATTTTCCTGCGAACAAATTGATCATATACATTATGATCTTATTTATAGAATATATATGATGCATACCATTCTTTATGCATACACGATGCACATATATAGGAGAAGAACCATGGACGTATTTGTTAGTGTGGGAACAGGCCTCACCTCTCAGCAGGAAACATTCGTGCGGGAAGTGGAGGCCCGACTGATGGCTGTGGGCCTTTCTCCACGCACCATTGGTCGCAACACATTCAGCATAGGCGCCCCAATACAGGCGATAACACAACTCATGGATCGTTGCCATGGAACTGTAGTTATTGCAACAGAACGATATTATTTTGACAATGGAAAAGAAAGAAGGGGAACAATTAAAGAAAAGGTCCTGAATAAAATTAGCCTCCCAACGCCATGGAATCAGATAGAGGCAGCAATGTCATTAAGCAGAAATTTACCTATATTAATTTTAGTTGATGAAAACTTGCATTGCGATGGCCTTCTCGAAAAAATGAACGGCGTATTTATTTGTGAGTTAAAAATAGATACGATATCATTAAGCACTACAATGTTTTTGGGCCTCTTTGAGGATTGGCATAAAAATCTTTCCAACCCCAAAGAAAATCCGAAAGTACTTGACCCTTCAAAATTAAGTATTTCTAGTATTTTAGGATCACTTGGAATCGCACAAATCTGGGCACTATTAGTAGCCCTAGCAGTTTTGCTGGGAGGGTCATTCACATTGGGTACAAAGTATGAGAAATTTCAGCAACTTAACATGAATATAAAACACGGTGAAAATGTAAAAACACCAGATAAGTGAAGGGACATTTTACCCAAAATCTCCAACTTTCACTCCACCTTATGCCCCTCCAGCGCCCGCAGCACCTTCTCCTCCTCCGCCCGCCGCTTCTCCTTCTCCGCCTTGGTCTGCCCGAACCGCACTCGGTTCTCCGCCGCCTCCACCGCGCGGTCGGCCTTGGCTTTCGCCTTGCGGGCGCGGTTGAGATTCACGATTTCGCCCATTTCATTCCCTATCCTGCCGGCCGCCGGTTCTATAGGTTAAGATTTCAGGGCTGGATGGCAAGAGGGATGGGCAAAGCGTGAAGCGGATTGCGGTGACCCTGGGGCTGACGCTGGCCCTGCTGATCCTGGTCGTGCTGGTGGGGCCTGCCCTGGTGCCCTGGAACGAGTTCCGGTCCCGCGTGGCCGATGGGCTGGCGGGGCTGACCGGCCGGCAGGTGGTCATCGATGGCGACCTGAACCTGACCCTGCTGCCCGTCCCCACCCTGACCGCCGGCAATGTCCGCCTGCTGGATGCCGGGGAACCGCTGGCACAGATCGGCAGTGTCGCCATGCGGGTGCGGCCCTGGCGGCTGCTGGCCGGACAGGTGCAGATCGAGAAGCTGGCGCTGGATGATGCGGAAATGCGCGCCATCCTGCCCGCCGACGGCCCGGCCCGCTGGCCTGTCACCCTGACGGCCCTGGGGGGCTCGGTCCAGGTGGAGGGAATGTCGCTGACCGACGGGTCCCTGGTGCTGGAACGGCCGGGCGGCGACATCATCCGGCTGGCGGGATTGTCGGGCGAGATGGCGGCGGGGGGGCCCGACGGGCCGTTCGAACTGACGGCCACCGGTGCCCTGGACGGCACGCCCACCCGCCTGACCCTGAACGCCGCCCGCCGCGCCGCCAATGGTACCACGCCCATCCGCGCCATCCTGTCGCTGACCGACGCCAAGGCCGACCTGCGCTTCACCGGCATGCTTCCACCCGCCGGCGGGCAGACCACGCTGGAGGGCGATATCGCCCTGCAAGGACCCGATGCCGCCCCCGTCCTGCGGCTGGTCCAGCATCTGGCCGGCACCGAGTTGCCGGGGGAAGCGGCGGATACCAAGGGGCCGGCCTTGTCGCTGCGCGGCCGGCTGACCCTGTCCAAGGCGTCCATCGGCCTGGACGGGATCGAGCTGCAATGGGGCGACAGCCGCGCCACGGGCAGTGTCGAGCTGCCGCGTCTGCCCGACGGCACGGGCGCCATCACCCTGGCCTTCACCGCGCTGGACCTGGATCGGCTGGGGGCCGACCTGCCCGGCCTGCGCGACGGGCTGCCCCAACAAACCCTGGTACTGGACCTGCTGGCCGATCAGGGCCGCTGGCGCGGCGACATATTGCGCGACCTGCGGCTGGTGGGGCGGCTGGGCGGCGGTGTGCTGGGCGATGGCGAATTGTCGGGCACCCTGCCCGGCGGCACCGTCCTCACCCTGAAGGGGGCCGCCGATTTCAGCGGTGAACAGCCGGTGCTGGGCGCCGATCTGGACCTGAAATCCGACAGTCTGCGCGATACGCTGGCCTGGGCCGGCCTGCCCATGGACAGCGTGCCGCCGGAACGGCTGCGTCAGGCCCGGCTGACCGGCCGCCTGACCGGCAAGCCGCTGGATTTCGCCCTGACCGATGCCACCGGCAACGTGGACACCACCCAGTTCAAAGGTGCCCTCACCCTGTCACGCCGTGACCGTATCGGTCTGGGTTTGCGGATCGAGCTGGACCGGCTGGACCTGGACGCCTATCGCACACCGGACGCGCCCGACCTGTGGCCGGTGCTGAAACCGCTGCTGGATGGGGTCGACCTGACCTTGGAGGGCAAGGCCGGGCAGCTGGTGGCGGGCGGTCTGCCGGCGGACGGGGTGGAGGTCGATGCCGGCTGGACCGGCGGGGCGCTTACCCTGCGCAACGCCGCCGCCAGTGCGGTGACCGGCATCAATGTCAAGGCCAGCGGCCATCTGTCGGACAAGGAGGGTGAAAGCTCCCACCTGACACTGACGGCATCCGGCCCCACCCTGGCGCCGCTGCTGCGCGCCCTGGGCCGGCCGGACCCGGTGCTGGCCGAACGGCTGGGCACTGTGGCGGTGGAGGCCCGGCTGGTGGGCGATGCCGCACGGCTGGCCGTGGATATCCGCGCCGATGCCCTGGGCGGGACCACCCAACTGGGTGGGTCCATCGGCAATCCCACCGCCAAGGGCGAGGCCTTGCTGGACGTGAAGCTGCGCAGCAATCTGCCCGACACGGCCAACCTGCTGCGCCTGGCGCTCAGCGACTGGCGTCCTGCCGGGCCGCTGGGCCCGCTGGACCTCTATGCCGCCATCACCGGGCCGATGGGCGGCACCCTGGCCCTGAACGAGATCCAGGGCCAGTTCGCGGGCCACAGTATCAACGGCGCCCTGACCTGGGTGCCGGCCCCGGCCGACGGTGGGGCGGCGCGCCTGGACGGCAAGCTGTCCTTGGCCGTGCTGGACACCGACTTGGCTATCCCCGCCCTGACCCGCGATGGCGCGGCCTGGGACCTGGGCTGGACCCGGCGGCTGAACGGCAGGCTGGACCTGACGGTGCCGCAACTGACCCTGGGCGGTGAGAAGCTGCAATCGGCCAGCCTGCCGCTGACCATCGCCAACGGCCTGATCCGGCTGGAGAATGCCGCCGCCCGCTGGCAGGGTGGCGATGTCACCCTGACCGGGGCCCTAGAACAGACCGAAGCCTCCCCCCTGGCCACCGATGGCGACGGGTCGGACGGGCCGGTGCCGCTGTCGGGCAACCTGACCCTGGGCGTGAAGGATGCCGCCCTGCCCGACTGGCTATCCGGCCCGTCGCTGGGGCTGAAGGGCGGGCGTTTCGACCTGTCGCTGACGGGCACCGGCGGCGGCCCCACGGCGCGCGCCCTGCTGTCGACCCTGACCGGCGAGGGCAAGGCGACCTTGCGCGACGCCACACTGACCGGGCTGGACCTGGCCGGCACGTCCAGGCGCCTGGCGGAGGGTGGCCCCAGGGGGCCGACGCAACTGCGCACCGCCCTGCGTGCCAAGGGCGATACCGGCTTCGACACAATGTCCCTGTCCGTCACCCTGGCCGATCAGGCGGCAGCACTCAGCGGGATCGCGGCGACGGGACCGCAGGGCACGCTGACCGGGGCCGGCCGCTGGGCCTGGCGCGACCGCATGCTGGACCTGACCCTGACGCTCGCCCCCGCCAGCCCGCCAGGCGCCCCCGCCCTGGGCCTGCGTCTGGCCGGCCCCGACCAGTCGGCGGTGCGCACCCTGGACGTGGCCGCCGCCGATGCCTGGCTGGGCAAGCGGGAGGCGGAAAGGCTGGCCAAACAGGCCCGTGACGAGGCGGCGGCGGAGGCTGCCCCGCCACCGGCCGCCAAGGCAAAGCCCGCTGCGCCCGCGGCCAAGCCGGCACCACAGAAGCCCGCACCGGCTAAACCGGCCCCGCAGACACCGTCGCCCCCGGACAATGCCGTGCAGGGAATCCTCGACCGGCTGAAACGGACCCCTTGATTTCAGAGTCGAACAAGTATTCAAGTTCCAGCCGACAATGCATGAACCCCAGCCAAGCGAGTGCCATCATGTTGAAGGGTAAGGTCGCGATCATCACCGGCTCCACCAGCGGCATCGGCCTGGGCATCGCCCGCCGGCTGGCGGCGTCGGGTGCGCATGTGGTCCTGAACGGCTTCGGCGACGCGGGCGAGATTGAGGCGGTACGCGCCGGCATCGCGGCGGAATTCGGCGTCCAGGCGCTCTATTCCCCTGCCGACATGACCAGTCCGGACCAGATCAAGGGCATGGTCGACCTGGCCGTCACCAATCTGGGATCGGCCGATATCCTGGTCAACAATGCCGGCATCCAGCACACGGCCCCCATCACCGAATTCCCCGCCGAACGCTGGGACAGCGTCATCGCCATCAACCTGTCCGCCGTGTTCCACGGCATGCAGGCGGCGCTGCCGCATATGCAGGCCAAGGGCTGGGGCCGCATCGTCAATATCGCGTCGGCCCATGGGCTGGTGGCCAGCGTCAACAAGGCCGCCTATGTCGCGGCCAAGCATGGCGTGCTGGGCCTGACCAAGGTGGCGGCGCTGGAGAATGCCGAAAGCGCCATCACCGTCAACGCCATCTGCCCCGGCTGGGTGCTGACCCCGCTGGTGCAGAAGCAGATCGACGCGCTGGCCGCCCGCGAGGGCATCAGTGTGGCCGAGGCACAGGTGAAGCTCCTGTCGGAAAAGCAGCCCTCCAAGCAGTTTACCACGCCCGAACAATTGGGCGACCTCACCGTTTTCCTGTGCAGCGACGCCGCGTCGAACATCAAGGGAGCCTCGCTCCCCGTCGATGGCGGCTGGACGGCGCAGTAATTACTTCCTCCAGTCAAAGTGCATCATGACCCGATCCAAAACCGTCGCCCGTCCCCGCCTTGGTCTTGCCTTGCAGGGGGGCGGGTCGCATGGCGCCTTCACCTGGGGGGTGCTGGACCGGCTGCTTGAGCTTGACCGGCTGGAGGTGGAGGCGATTTCCGGCACCTCCGCCGGCGCCATGAACGGCGCCCTGATGGCCTATGGCTGGCTGACGGGCGGACCGCAGGCGGCGCGCGACCTGCTGTACCGGTTCTGGCGGCGGGTGGCCAAGGCCAATGCGTTTGGCCCGATGTCGCCCTCCTTCCTGACCCAGCTGACCGGCAATCCCAATGTGGAGGCGCACCCCGTCTATGCAGGGTTCGACCTGATGATCCGCATGATGTCGCCCTATCAGTTCAACCCGCTGGGGCTGAACCCGCTGGCCGATGTGCTGGAAGGGCTGATCGATTTCAAGGTTCTGCAGGACGCCGAACAGATGCGGCTGTTCGTCAGCGCCACCAATGTGGCGCATGGCCGGCTGCGTCTGTTCCAGGGCAAGGATCTGTCGGTGGATTGCCTGCTGGCCACTGCCTGCCTGCCCTTCCTGTTCCAGGCGGTGCGCATCGAGGGCGAGCATTACTGGGACGGCGGCTATATGGGCAATCCCGTGCTGGACCCGCTGATCAAGCAGACCAGTACCAACGATATCCTGATCGTGCAGGTGACGCCGATCGAACGGCCGGAAGTGCCCAAATCCCCCACCGCCATCGTCGACCGCATCAATGAGATCAGCTTCAACTCCATCTTTGTACGTGAGTTGCGGTCGATCGAGCTTGTCAATCACTTGCTGGCCAAGGGCGCGATGACGCCGGAGGCATCCGGCATGCGCCCCATCCATCTGCACCGGATCGAGGCGGAGGAACGGATGGGCCATCTGGGCGTGTCCAGCAAGCTGAACGCCGACTGGGGCTTCCTGTCCGACCTGCGCGATACCGGCCGTGCGGCGGCCGACGAATGGCTGGCCAAGTACGAGAAGGACCTGGGCAAGCGCAGCAGCTTTGAGACGGGGCCGCTGTTCGTGGGGTGAAGCCTGACTCCGTGGAGGTTTTTCCCGCCTTCCCGGCGAAGGCCGGGGACCCAGGGGCCACAAGGAAAACCTCTCCGCAGCGTCCATCAAAGCTGCCGACAAGTCGCGCACCTGGCCCCTGGGTCCCGGCCTTCGCGGGGAGGCGATTCAAGAAATTTCAATGGGTTAAGGTGAGACCTTCACTTACCCCACCAACCCCGCCAGGGCTGCCATATCCGTCATGTCGAACCCGATTGGCGTGACGCTGATCTCCCGACGGCGCAAGGCGGCGATATCCGTATCATCACTATCCTGCCGGGACGGCGACCGGTGCATGGACAGCCAATGGTAGGGAAAGCCGCGCGTATCCTCACGCGTGTCTACGTCCAGGGTCAGGCTGCCCGGCGGGCCCTGGCGGGTGACGGTCAGGCCCTTTACCTCGTCCGGTTCCACATCGGGGAAATTCACGTTCAGCACGCTGGCCGGCGCGCCGAAGCGGCGGACCACGGCACCCAGGCCGCCGATCGCCGTATGCCAGCGGACATTGTTGCGGTCGCGCCAGGCCTGGCTGACGGCATAGGCCGGTACACCCGACAGCCGCGCCATCAGGGCGGCGCTGACCGTCCCGGAGTAACCCACCTCCTCCGCCAGATTGGCGCCCCGGTTGATGCCGGAGAACACCACGTCAGGCGGGTTGTCGCGCAGCACATGGCGCAGGGCCACGACGACACAGTCGCTGGGCGTGCCCGTCACCGCATAGCGCCGGAAACCGCGTTCGAACAGCCGCAGCGGGGCATGCAGGCTGATCGCCCGCGACACGCCCGACTGATCATGCTCCGGCGCCACAATCCACACTTCCCGGGCCAGCGGCGTCACCGCCTCCAGCAGGGCCGCCATGCCGGGCGCATCGACGCCATCATCGTTGGTCAACAGGGCGCGCTGGAACAGGGGGGCGTCCGGGGCTTGCATCGTGGCATCCAACATGGTCGTTAGGAACTGGCCCCATTCAAATCGAACAAGCGTTTGAAGTCGAGCGCGAATAGGATCAGGTCCCATGGAAGAACGCCTGCCCACCCATCTTTTCGTGCAGTCCCACCTCTGGCGCCTGTCGGCGACCGGCGTGCCGGCCTATGTGCTGCGCAAGGGGGAACGGGAAAGCGGCCTGATCCTGCTGAAGGTGACCATCCCCTTCCAGGGCAGCCGCATGTTCAGCCAGGGCCGCGACATCAATGGCAAGCTGGGCTGGGTCCCCGGCGCCAATGGCGGGATGATCGACGAGATGGAAGCGCAAGCCTTCGTCGAACGCCATGTGAAGCGCGATCCCGACCTGTGGGTGATCGAGGTGGAGACGCGCGACGGGTCCAATCCGTTCGCCGAGTAACACCAGCAAGGACATACCTGCCCACCGCCGGCTTTTGCTTGCGTGGAAATAAGATTTCGGGAATTCAGGCGCGGAACCCAGACCGAACCCCAGACATTGGTTCCGCAACCCATGCACAATTCCATCCGCGTCTACGCCCGTATTCTGTCCGCGACGACCGCCCTTCTGGCCCTGTCGCACACCGCAACGGCCGATACGGCCCTTGACGAAATCGTCGTCACCGCCACCCGCCGCGCCACCCAAATCCGTGATGTCCCCGCCAGCGTATCCCGCGTCGACCGCGATGATTTCGAGCCCAAGGCCACCCGTTTCATCGGGGAAGAGCTGCGCGGCCTGCCCGGCCTGGTGGTGAAGACCAACGACCAGGGCACCTATACCGACATCACCATCCGCGGCGTGCCCAACCGCGTCCATAACGACACGATCACCATGCTGATGGACGGCGTGCCCTTCGTCACCGGCGATGACGAGGTCGACATGGAACAGCTGCCCTTCGGCGTTGTGGGCCAGGTGGATGTCGTCCGCGGCCCGACCAGCGCGCTGTACGGTCGCGGTGCCATCGCCGGCACCATCAATTACATCACCCGTGACGTGACCGACGAGCCGCTGGCCCAGGCCCAGGCGGGTGTGGGATCGCATGGCTGGTGGAATGCCGCCGCCATGGTCCAGCGTGCCACGGGCGATGCCGGCGCCATCCTGATCTCCGCCCAGGCCCAGGGCGCCGACGGCTGGCGCGACCGCACGGACCGCCGGGAACAGACCTTGTTCGTGAAACAGCGTCTGGACCTGGGTGAGACCACGGTACTGAACCTGACGGGCACCTATGTGAACACCGAACAGGGGCTGGCCGGCGAATTGCCGACCGATGCCAACGGCATCCCCATCCCCCTGATCGGCGGTCGCGCCGGCAACTGGAACCAGGATGATGCCGGCTTCGACAAGCGCATGTGGACGGGCACGGCCCTGCTGACCAGTGACTGGACCGACAGCATCACCGGCACCACCCGCCTGCATGCCCGCCACGCCAACACCGCCGGCAAACAGGGCTTCTTCAATGCGCTGGACCCGGCCGCCGGCACGGTGGATTTCACCGGCTTCCGCGTCGATGGTTCCACCGACACCTATTTCGCCGAACAGCAGGTCGACGCCCGCATCGACGACATCTGGCGTTTGCTGGCCGGTGTTTCGGCCGAACAGGTCAACGCCTTCCATGTCGAGACCTGGACCGGGGAGTTCGATTTCGGCCCGCGCTTCTATACCCAGCGGCGCGATGCCCTCACCGGTGCGCATGTCGATGCCGCCCTGTGGCAGTCCGACCGTCTGCTGAACGCCAAGGCCCGCAACCGCACCCAGGCGGCCTTCGCCCAGGTCGATGCCGACTGGGGTGAACTGGCTGCCAGCGTCGGTGCACGGCTGGACCGGTTCCAGCGCAAGGTGCATTACGGCCCCTCGGGCAGCGGCTATGGCCCCGACCCGGAAGTGACGGTGAAGGACAGCGACAGCCATCTCAGCCCCAAGGCATCGCTGCGCTGGCGCATGACCGACCTGGTCACCGCCTATGCCAGCTTCGGCGAGGGGTTCAGCCCCGGCTTCGGCCCCATCTGGTCCTTCCGCAACCGTGATACCGATCTGAACCCGGAAATCGCCCGCAATATCGAAGCGGGCGTGAAGGGTCAGACGGCGGATGGCCGCTTCACAGTCAGCGTCACCGCCTATCAGCTGAAACGGTCCGACCTGTTGCAGTTGCTGCCCGTCGGTGCCTCTGCCCGCACCATTAACAGCGGCCGGCAGCGCTCACGCGGGGTGGAGGTGGAGGCCAATGCCGATCTGGGGCATGGCACGGCGCTGATCCTGGCCTATGGCTACACAAAGGCCATCTGGACGGAGAATGCCTTCCTGGAGCCCGATACCAACAGGCCCTTCGACTTCACCGGCAAGGATGTAGCGGGCGTTCCCCGCCATGCCGGTCGGGCGGAACTGGTGCAGGCGATTGACGCCGCCGCCCTGACCCTGCGCGCCTGGGCCGACATTTCCGGCGACTATGCCTATGACGGGGCCAACAGCCGCACGGCCGGCGGCTACATGCTGGCCAACGCCGCCGTCACCTGGACGGGCCTGGACGGGCTGGACCTGACCTTGACCGGCCGCAACCTGTTCGACCGCAAGGTCAACAGCGTCGTGGCCAATAATGACGGCCCCTACGCCTATTATCCGCAGCCGCCGCTGCAATGGGTGCTGTCCGGGACGGTGCGGTTCTGACGATCCCGGCCGGCTTTCATGCCTGTCAGGGGGGGCGGTGGCGACGGTTCCGTCACCGCCCCCGGATAATCGGCGTAATCCTGGTGCCGCACCACCATCCCGTTCTGAAACGTCAAGATGGTGACCATGCCGGTGCGCCAGCGCAGCCAACGGCCATCCTGTCCCGGTGACAGAACATTGACGCGTCCAATGAAGACGACCTGATCGCCCGAGTGGAACACCTGCTGCCATTGCAGGCCCAGTTCGTGCACACCACTTTCCCCGCGCAACCTGCCAAAACCTGCGAGCACCGCGTCCTTGCCCTGTCTCTCGATGGGACCGTCAAATTTCGCGGGCGCCGTCCGGTCCGAATAATGGACATCACTCGCCTGCAGTGCCCGCAGCCCGTCAATATCCAGCCTGTTGAACGCCTGCATGTAGCGATGGGCCAGCGCCTCTGTCTGATCCGCGTCGGCCAAAACGGTCGTTGGTGCAAAGGCCAGCAACCCGATCCACAGCAGCAACCGCGGCAATATCCGCATCTGTCTCTCTCCATCCGGCCGTCATGGCGGCAAATCCGCGTTCAGTCGGCCTTGCCGGTCTCAGCACCGGCATAGTTGGTGTAATCCCGGTGCTCGATAACCTTGCCGTCGCGCATCGTGACGATGGTGACAATGGGAAAGGTCGTGCGGGCAGCACCATTCGGCATCTCGATCAATGCCGACGCCGTGCCAATGAAGACGACATGGCCGGACGCCTCGTAGACATCGCGGATTGTGTAGTCGATGCGGCGGACGCTCTGCGTCCACCCCCGCAATCCCGCGATCACCGCATCCCGCCCTTCCCATTTGAACGGCCCGCCGATGCCCGGAACGTTGGTGGAGGTCGGATCCTCGAAACGGGCGTCGGGCGCCATGGCAGCGGCCACAGCCGGTAGATCCAGGGCCTGATAGACCGTCAGATAGGCTTCGGCCTGCGCGATCACCGTTGCATTCCCGTTCTTACCGGGTACTGCACCGGCAGGCAGCGTCTGGCCAATCAGCAGCAGCGGCAGGAAGGGTAACGCGAGGCGCATCTGATACATGTCGGCTGTCTCCACCGTTGGCTTCCAGCTTTGCCAGACCTGTACCGGCGCAGCTATGACGGAAAGCTGATTTTTGTCTGATAACCGGCTTCTTACGCTGCGACGGGCCGCGACAATCCGGCAGGACTTAACGAAGCTTAGGCATAGGAAACCGGTGTCATTTGTGATTTACTCCTTTCCAAGGTGGCCAGAAGCGCCACCCGTGGAGTGAAACCCCGGAGATCCGATCATGCGTCCTGCCGCGTTCAAGCGTGTGCTGTGCCTTGTCTGCCTGCCGCTGTTGATGGCCCTTCCCGCTCACGCACAGACCGATCCGATGGCCACCGGCGCGGTGTCGACGACGCAGGAGGCCGCGCAGGCCCCCAACCGGGAGACCATCCTGGCGACCATGAAGCGGGCCAGCCGCTTCATGGTGGAAGAGGCGGCAGTGAATGGCGGCTTCGTCTGGCAATATCTGCCCGATTTCTCCCGCCGCTGGGGGGAGCTTGAGGCCAGCCCGACCATGATCTGGGTGCAGCCGCCGGGCACACCGACCATGGGCAACCTGTTCCTGGATGCCTGGCACGCCACGGGTGACGCCTGGTACCTGGATGCGGCCATGAAGACGGCGGCAGCCTTGATCAAGGGTCAGCTGGAAAGCGGCGGCTGGAACTATGTGATCGATACCGCCGGGCCGGAGGCGGAGCAGCGCTGGTACGACACCTATGGCAAGAACGCCTGGCGGATGGAGGAATTCCATCATTATTACGGCAACGGCACCTTCGATGATGCCGGCACGGCCGAGGCCACGCAGTTCCTGCTGCGCCTCTATCTGGAAAAGAAGGACAAGGGCATCAGGAAGGCGCTCGACAAGGCCCTGGGCTTCATCCTGAAGGCGCAGTACCCGAATGGCGGCTGGCCGCAGCGTTTCCCCCTGGTCAAGGATGGCGGCGTCCATGGCCGCCCGGACTATACCGGCTATATCACCTTCAATGATGATGTGGCCGGCGAGAATCTGGAGGTGCTGGTCTTCGCCTATCAGACCCTGGGTGACAGGAAGCTGCTGGACCCCATCCGGCGCGGCATGGACATCTTCCTGGCCACCCAGCAGCCGCAGCCCCAGCCCGCCTGGGGCCTGCAGCACCGCACCACCGACTTGAAGCCGGCCGGGGCCCGCACCTATGAACCCGAAGGTTTCGCCACTCACACCACGGCCAATAATATCAAGCAATTGCTGAATTTCTATCGTCTGACCGGCGAGGCGAAATATCTGGCGCGGGTGCCCGAGGCGCTGGACTGGCTGGACAAGGTGCAGTCACCGGCCAACCTGCGCAGCCAGGGCCGCACCCACCCGACCTTCATCACCGTGGGCGAGGGCAAGCCGCTCTACCTGCACCGCCGCGGCTCCAACGTCGTCAATGGCGAATATTACACCAGCGACGATCCCAACGACGTCATCATCCATTATGGGTCCTTCCGCTCCATCAAGACCGAGGCGCTGCGCAAGGAATATACAGAGCTGGCGGCGACAGCCGGCGATGTGGTGGCCAAGGGCTCGCCCCTGCTGGCCAAGCCCGGCACCTATGCCCTGCCCCGCTATTTCACCCTGCGCGATGTCGATGTCTTCGACATGATGAAGAAGGACGGACAGGAGAAGGTGGCCGATGGCGCTACGCTGGCCGCACTGGTGGGCGGGCTGAACAATCGCGGATATTGGCCGGTGATGCTGACCACGATCTCCAATCCCTATATCGGCGATGGCCCTTCCATGCCGGTGGGGGGCGAATATCGCGCCACCCGCGTCGGCGATCCCAGCGACACCTCCCCCTACACCACCGACTATCCCGTGGAGGGCATTTCCACGGCGGCCTATGTCAAGAATATGGGGGAATTGATCAGGGCGTTGGGGAAATAACCCTCAAATATCCAGGTCCACCTGATGATCGTCCGGTGTGACGGTCCTCAGGGCCTGGATGTAGGAGGCGATCTTCACCGCCTGCTCGCTGTGCAGGGCCAACAGGCGCTCGATCTCCTGCGCAAGCTGGTTGGCGTCCATGCCATCCGCCAGAAGCGGGAGGCCCACTTCCTCCGCCGATATCACATCATCCGCCAGGACGGAGATGGTCTGCTCCGATCCCGGCAGAGAGACAGTATCGACAACCGGCGGCGGCCCGGCCTCGACCAGCGGCGGTACCGCCAGGGGCGGGCCGCGTTCCATCGGTGTCGGTGCAACGGGCGGCTTCTCCGCCAGACGGTCCAGGTTGCGGCGGATGCGCTGCTTCTGCGGGACCGACAGGTCGGGAAGGTTGTCCACCTCCTCCATCAGCAGGTCGAGCAGGCGGTGGCGCAGGGTACGCCCCTCCTTCCGCCGGTCCGGCTGATCCTGCCGGCGACGATCCCCCACCGGCTGCACACCGATCACCGGACGGTCCCGGTTGGGCGGGGTTACCGGTTGCGGCAGATTCTGCAGAGGGGGCGTATAGAGTACCATGCTCCCATTCTACCACGCCGTATCCCCCAGGAAATGTGCGGGTTCGGGGTATCTCCGATAGTGAGTTGCCCGTATGTCGCATGACCGGGGCGATTTTCATCTTTCCGGCGGTAACGGGCGCGGCATCGGCGTCTGAAGAAGCTGAAACGGCTTCAATTCGGGCGCTTGACGCCGAAAGCCGGATGCAGCAGCCGGTCACCCGGCTTGATGCCCAGCTTGCCGGCCAGCCCGCCATTGATTTCCAGAACGGCGATGGCCAGCCCCGCCGACGGCAGCGGCGTCGGGTCATGCGGCTTGCCATGCTGGATGTTCAGGATATAGCCGTTGGCATCGACGAAGATGATATCCAGCGGGATCAGCGTGTTCTTCATCCAGAAGGAAAGCCGGCTCTCCCGCTCGTTGAGGAACAGCATCCCCCGCTCATCCTCCATCTTCTCCACGAACATCAGGCCGGTGGCCTGCTGCTGTGGGGTCAGGGCCAGATCGACATTGAAGGTGTGGCGCCGCCCGCCCTTGCTTTCCACGACCAGGCTATCGCGGTTCAGGCCGGTCTGCGGCCCCATCTGGGCCAGGGCGGCGGGGATCGTGGCCGGCAGCAGGGCCGGGGTCAGGGACAGCAGCAGGGCGAAGGCCAGACGACGCAGCAGCATGATGGTTCCCGAAAGGATGAGACTGGCGCGCATCCTATCACAGATCGCGCACGGCCGCCGTCGCCTGCCGCACCATGTCGCGGATCGGGCCTTCATGCGGGGCATCGGCCAGGGTGTGGAACCAGCGGGCCGGCGGGTTGCGCCCTTCGCGCCGGTCCCAGGTCAGGGATTTCAGCACCTGGACCCCCGCCGGCGTCAGTTCGGCCGGCGTCGGGTCGATACCGTTCAGCACGGCCCAGATACCGGCCCAGGCGCGGCCCACCGACCAGGGATTGTAACCACCACCACCCACCACGATGGTGCGCGGCGCCAACCCCACCAGATCGCCCACCGCCCGCCACAGGGCGCGGTTGGACAAGGACAGGCGGGAGAGCGGATCGTCGGCCAGGGCATCGGCACCGGTCTGGATCATCATGGCCTGCGGCCGGAACGCCACGGCCAGCGGAATGATCGCCTCCTCCACCACATGGCGGAACTCGTCATCATTCAGGCCGGCGGGCAGCGGGATATTACGGGCCATGCCGCCGGCCCGGTCCGCCAGCTTGCCCGTATAGGGCCACCGCCCCTCCTCATGGGTGGAGATGGTCAGGACGCGTTCATCATCATGAAAGGCATCCTGCACCCCGTCGCCATGATGGGCGTCCAGATCCACATAGAGGATGCGGTCCAGCCCCTGGTCCAGCAGGGCCATGATGCCAAGCACCGGGGCGTTGAAGAAGCAGAAGCCGCTGGCCCGTCCGGGCCGGGCATGGTGGGTACCGCTGGCCGGGGAGTGCACCACCCCGCCATCACGCACCAGATCGGCGGCCATAATCGCGGCACCAGCGGCGATGGCCGGGCGGCGGTACATTTCCGGAAAGACCGGGTTTTCCAGCTTGCCCAATGCGTAACGCAGGGCCGTGTCCAGGTCCACGCGCTGGTCACGCTCGGCCCGCTGAACCGCGGCGATATAATCGCGGTCATGGAACCGGGCCAGTTGCTCCGGGGTGGCCTGCGGGCTGTCCACATAGGCGGCATCATCCAGCCAGCCCATGGCACGGATCAGGTCGGTCGCGACCGTGACGCGCGGGATGGACAGCGGATGCTTCCTGCCATAGCTGGAATGGCGATAGATTTCACCGCCAAGATAAAGCGGACAGGCCATCGCGTCGCGTCGCAATGCAGGGGCGGGTTCGGACAGGGTGGCGCTGTCGGGCATGATGACCCGATCCTATGCCGCAGCGCGAAAGGGAACAAGCCGCACCGCACCACCCGCGACGTTATTTCACGGCCTCATGATCGTAGGAGAAGACGCGGGAGAGCTTCCAACCATCGGGCTCCAGCCGCCAGCGCTGGGTGAAGCGGGCCTTGCCCACCCGCTTCTCCGGCCCGTCGCCCTTGCGTTCATAGAACACATGGTCGCCCTGCTCGATCACGCCGATGCCGGCGATAGGATGCAGGGTCATGGTGCCGGCCACCAGTTCGCGACGCGACCGCCAGGCATCCGGCTTCTTCTTCTCCTCACAACCTTTCTTATATTCCGCCACGAAGGGGGCAGCGGCGCGCCACCTCTCCGCCCTTGTCATGATACATCTCGAAATCAGGCATCAGCATGGTGGCGAGGCGATCGGGGTCGCAGCCTTCGAAGAACAGCGCGAAGAAGTCGGCATCCGACTTCTCGATGGCCACCCGCAGGGCCGGCCCCTCGGGCAAGGTGGCGGCATGGGCCGGCAGGGCCAGGGCCGACAGGAAGGTCACGAGAATCAGGGACTTGCGCATGGTATCTCCCATTCCAGACACCCGGATTTGACATCAGACAGCGCGTACCCGCAAGCACCGTCACCGGCTTCCCCAGGGTACCATTAACCTTGCGGGACTGCCCTGTGTTTGCCATAACCAACCCACCTCACTGGGGGGAGCCGATTGTCGGCTGAGAGGTCCTGTACGGGACGACCCCTGGAACCTGATCCGGCTGATACCGGCGTAGGGACAGTGACCCATGAATGAACCATCGGGACCGCGCGCGGCCCCGCCCGCCCCTGCCATCCATGTCCGTGACGCCGCCATCGCGTTTTGCGGGCAAACGCTGTTCACGGGCCTGGACCTGACGGCACCGGCGGGACAGACCACCTGCCTTCTGGGCCCCAGCGGCGTGGGCAAGTCCAGCCTGCTGCGCCGCATCGCCGGGCTGCTGCCGGGGGAAGGCACCGTCACCGCCGATGACGGAATGCCCGTCGCCGGCCGCATCGCCTGGATGGGGCAGCAGGACCTGCTGCTGCCCTGGGCCCCCGTCCTGGACAATGTCATGCTGGGGGCAAAGCTGCGCGGGGTCCGGCTGGACGCCATCATCCGCGACCGGGCCATGGCCCTGCTGGCGGCGGTGGGGCTGGACGGCTGGGAAAGGCAGCGGCCCGACGCCCTGTCCGGCGGCATGCGCCAGCGCACAGCATTGGCCCGCACCCTGTTCGAGGATCGGCCCATCGTGCTGATGGACGAGCCCTTCTCGGCCCTGGATGCCATCAACAGGCTGGATATGCAGGATCTGGCGGCCGGCCTGCTGACCGGGCGCACCGTGATCATGGTCACCCATGACCCGATGGAGGCGCTGCGCCTGGGCCATCAGGTGCTGGTCCTGTCCGGCAATCCGGTGCGCTTGTCCGATGCCATCATCCCATCCGGCGCCACGCCCCGCCCGCCCGATCTGCCGGCCCTGCTGTCCCTGCAGGGTCAGCTGCTGTCCCGCCTGCGCGGGGGTACCGCATGACCGGGCGTATCCTGCGGGGATTGACCACCCTGGCCGGTTTGCTGCTGGCCTGGACGCTGCTGGTCCGGCTTGCAGAACTGCCGCACTATATCCTTCCGGGTCCGGAACGAGTGGCCGTGCGTCTGTGGGAAGATTACGCGCTGCTGGCCCGGCATGCGGGTTATACGGGCCTGGAGATCGTGCTGGGCCTGATGTTGGGCACGCTCTGCGGCGGGCTGGCGGCCCTGGCCCTGACGGCGTTGCAGGCAGCACGGCGCTGGCTGCTGCCGCTGCTGCTGGCCAGCCAGGCGGTGCCGGTCTTCGCCATCGCACCCCTGCTGGTACTGTGGCTGGGCTATGGCATGGCGTCCAAGGTGGCGATGGCTACCCTGATCATCTTCTTCCCCGTCACCGCCAGCTTCTATGATGGCTTGCGGCGCACCGATCCCGGCTGGCTGGATCTGGCGCGGACCATGGGGGCCACGCCCTGGACCCTGCTGCGCCATATCCGGGTGCCGGCAGCATTGCCCGCCCTGGGTTCCGGCCTGCGCATGGCCGCCGCCGTGGCACCCATCGGGGCTGTAGTGGGCGAATGGGTGGGGGCGTCGGCGGGGCTGGGCTATCTGATGTTGCATGCCACGGCGCGGGTACAGACCGATTTGGCCTTCGCCGCTCTTTTCATCCTGGCGCTGCTGGCCGTCGGCCTGTGGCTGCTGGTGGATGTGATGTTACGCCGGGCCATGCCCTGGCTTCCCGACAGCGTGATGAGCAAGGAAGACACATAATGAAGATGCGTTGGATGCGGGCGATGGCCGTGGCCGCCACCATGGCGGGTGCCGCCCTGCCCGCCATGGCCCAGGACAAGATGACGGTGCTGCTGGACTGGTTCGTGAACCCCGACCATGGGCCGCTCTACGTGGCGCAGGAACAGGGCTATTTCAAGGATGAAGGGCTGGCGGTGGAGATGATCGCCCCGGCCGACCCCAACGATCCGCCGCGCCTGGTGGCCGCCGGCCAGGGCGACATCGCCATCTCCTATCAGCCGCAATTGCACCTGCAGGTCGATGCCGGCTTGCCCGTGGTGCGCGTCGGCACCCTGGTGGCCACGCCGCTCAACACCGTCATTGTCCTGAAGGATGGCCCTATCAGGTCCATCAAGGATCTGAAGGGCAAGAAGATCGGCTTCTCCGTCGGCGGGTTCGAGGATGCGCTGCTGGGCGCCATGCTGGAAAAACACGGCCTGTCCCTGAAGGATGTCACCCTGGTCAACGTCAATTTCTCCCTGTCTCCGGCCCTGTTCGCGGGCCAGGTGGATGCCATTGTCGGGGGCTACCGCAATTTCGAACTGAACCAGATGGCGATCGAGAACAAGCAAGGCCGCGCCTTTTTCCCCGAGGAAGAGGGCGTGCCCGCCTATGACGAGCTGGTGTTCATCACCGCCAGGAACAAAGTGAACGACCCGCGCATCGGCCGCTTCCTGAACGCGGTGGAACGCGGCACCCAATACCTGATCAACCATCCGGACGCCGCCTGGGCCCTGTTCATCAAGGGCCGCAAGGATCTGGATACGGAGCTGAACAAGCGCGCCTGGAAGGACAGCGTGGCCCGCTTCGCCCACAGCCCCCGCGCGCTGGACAACGCCCGGTACGCGCGTTTCGCCCAGTTTCTGAAGGCCCGCAGCCTGATCAAGACCACGCCGGACGTGGCGACATATGCCGTGGAAGTGAAGTGATCACAGCGGCAGCCGCACGACAGCCCGCAAGCCCTTCTGCGGGCTGTCGCGCAGGATGACGTCGCCGCCATGGCGCCGGGCGATGTCGCGGGCGATGGTCAGGCCCAGGCCCACGCCGCCGGTCTTCTGGTTGCGCGACGGCTCCAGCCGGAAGAAGGGGCGGAACACCGCATCGCGCTGATCATCGGGAATGCCCGGCCCGTCATCGTCGATCAGGATTTCCACGAAATTGCCCCGCCGCTCCAGGCTGATCCAGACATGCCGCCCATAGCGCGCGGCATTGCCGATCAGGTTGGTCAGGCAGCGGCGCAGCGACAACAGACGCAGCGGCAGCACCACCGCTTCGCCCTGCGTCACCATCGGGTCCAGCGTCAGCCGCGCCCCCTCCCGCCTTGCATTGCCCGCGATCTCGGCCAGCAGCAGCGACAGGTCCACCTGCCGCTCCTCCTCCTCGCCATCCCCCCTGGCAAAGGAGAGGTAGCCGTCGATCATCACCTGCATCTCGGCCACGTCGGCCTTCAGCTCCTCCACCTCCGCCATGTCCGGCATCATGGCCAATTGCAGCTTCATGCGGGTCAAGGGCGTGCGCAGATCGTGGCTGACCCCGGCCAGCATTTCCGTGCGCTGCGCGATCTGCCGGCGGATGCGGTCGCGCATCAGCAGGAAGGCGTGGGCCGCCTGACGCACCTCCACCGCCCCCTCGGGGCGGAAATCCGCCATGTCGCGGCCCTTGCCGAACGCATCGGCCGCCACCGCCAGGCGGCGGATGGGCCGGATCTGGTTGCGCATGAACAAGGTGGCGATGGAGAACAGCACCAGCGAACTGCCCAGCATCCAGATGATGAACAGATAGCTGGTGAAACTATAGAGACGGCGTTCCGGCGACAGCACCGACAGCACCCCGTCGGACAACTGTACCCTTATCTCGATCCATTTATGGGCGACATTGCTGTTGATGCGCCAGGGCCGGCGCACCCGGTCATCCAGCGCCTTTCCCAATGTCTCCTCCAGCGCCCCGCGCAGGCGGGCCGGCGGGTCGGGCAATATCTCTTCGGGTGTCCAGGAGAACAGGATGTCGGTATTGCGGGCCGCCATGGACAGCGTCTCTTCCCGCGCACCATCATCCCCGTCACGGGCCAGCTGCTCGATGACCAGGGCGATCTCACCCGCCACGGAATTGGCCAGCCGGTTGGTCATCGTGTCCCAATGCCGATCATAGAAGACGAAAGTGGCGATGGCCTGGGCCAGCACCACGGGCGTCATCATGATCAACAGCGACCGCGCGAACAGGGTCGCCGGCACGTAGCGCTTCAACATGCGCATCGGCCGGGGACGCCGTCGCCACAAATCCTGAAACCAGCCGTTCAATCGGGCCTCAACACATAGCCTTCGCCGCGCACCGTCTGAAGATAACGCGGTTCACGCGGATCATCTTCCAATTTACGGCGCAGGCGCGTGACCTGCACGTCGATCGTGCGCTCGTTGCCGGCATCGACGCCAGCCTTCTCCACCAGCGCCTCGCGGCTCAGCACCACGCCGGGCTCCGCCGCCAGGGCGCGCAGCAGGCTGGATTCCATGGCGGTCAGGCGGATGATCTCCTCGCCGGCTCGCAACTCCTCCCGCTCCGCATCGAACAGGTATCGGCCCAGCCGGACGGGCAAGGCGGCCAGGGTGGCGCGGGCCACCATGCGCGACGTGCGGCGCAGGATGGCGTTCAGGCGCAGCACCAGCTCGCGCGGCTCGAACGGCTTGGACAGGTAATCGTCGGCCCCGGCTTCCAGCCCATGGATACGGTCATCGGCCTCGCTGCGCGCCGTCAGCATTAGGATGGGCGCGCCCCCCTTGCCCGACAGGTCGCGGCACAGCGACAGACCATTTTCCCCCGGCATCATCACATCCAGCACGATCAGGTCGAATTCCAGCCCCGCCAGCTTGGCCCGTGCCTCCGCCGCGTCGGCCGCCCCCGTCACCAGGAACCCGTTCTGGCCCAGATAGCGGCGCAACGCCTCACGCAGGCGCGTGTCGTCGTCAACGACCAGAATATGGGGCTGTTCGGCGGAATCGACGCTCATCATGGCCCCTCACATAGCATGGACGGGGCCTTTGGTCACCGCTTGCCCGGCGGCGGGAACTTGGCGCGGTCTTCTGCGTCGATGATGCCCAGCATGACGGTGCGGAACCCCTCCACCGACGCGGCGCCGGCGGCGCGATAGGCCTGGGCGATGCGGGCGCGCTGGGCGTCCGACAGGCCGCGTTCCAGCTCCACGCCCTTTTCCGTCAGGGTCAGCAGGCGCTGGCGCCGGTCCTTGGTGCCCGGACGCTGGGCGATATATTCCTGCTCCACCAGGTCGGACAGCACGCGGCTCAGGCTCTGCTTGGTGATCTGCAGGATGCCCAGCAACTCCGTCACCGTGATCGACGGATAGCGGCCGACAAAATAAACGACACGGTGATGCGCCCTGCCCAGCCCGATCTTCGCCAGCATGGCGTCAGGTTCGGCCGTGAAGTCGCGATAGGCATAGAACAGCAGTTCAATGCCCTGGCGAAGGTCCTCCTCGCGCAGGAAGAGCGGGTTCGGTCCTGATTTTATGTCAGCCATGTTGACTTATTTCCGCAATTCCGTATCGTGGATGGGGTTGTACACGACATAAAACAACAAGGAAGCCCCGAATGACGCTCATCCCCTTCCATGACCGCGATGGCCATATCTGGTTCGACGGGGCCCTTGTCCCCTGGCGCCAGGCGAAAGTGCATGTCCTCACCCACGGCCTGCACTATGCAAGCTGTGTATTTGAGGGGGAGCGCATTTACAATGGCGTGATCTTCAAGTCCCACGAACATTCGCAGCGCCTGCGCCGCTCGGCGGAACTGATGGGCTTCGATATCCCCTACAGCGCCGAGGAGATCGACGCCGCCAAGCAGGAGGTGTGCAAGGAAGCCGGCCTGCGCGACGGCTATCTGCGCCCCGTGGCCTGGCGCGGCAGCGAGATGATGGGCGTGGCCGCACAAGCCAACAAGATCCACCTGGCCGTTGCCTGCTGGGAATGGCCCAACTACTTCACCCCGGAAGCCCGGATGAAGGGCATCGCGCTGGAGATCGCCCGTTGGCGCCGCCCCGCCCCCGACACCGCCCCTACGGAGGCCAAGGCCGCCGGCCTCTATATGATCTGCACCCTGTCCAAGCATGAGGCGGAGCGCAATGGGCAGCAAGATGCGCTGATGCTGGATTATCGCGGCTATGTGGCCGAAGCCACGGGCGCCAATTTCTTCATGGTCAAGGATGGCGCGATCCACACCCCCATCCCCGACTGTTTCCTGAATGGCCTGACCCGCCGCACGGTGATCGACCTGGCCCGCCGCCGCGGCTACCGCGTGGTGGAACGCCACTTCACCCTGGATGAGGTTCAGCACGCGACAGAGATATTCCTGACCGGATCGGCCGCCGAAGTGACGCCGGTCAACCGCATTGGTGACTGGTCGTTCACGCCCGGAGAGGTCTGTCGGGCGATGATCGCGGATTATGGCGATCTGGTGAATGGAAGATTGCAGGCGGTGGCCGCGTAATTATCTTTCTTCGTCCCCCGGCGAAGAGGACACTAAACGCCACCCTGCAGCATCTGATACCGGGCATAGGCTCCGCCCTGGGCCAGCAGCTGCTCATGCGTGCCCTGCTCCACCACGTGGCCGGCCTCCATCACATAGATATGGTCGGCATCGGCGATGGTGGACAGGCGGTGGGCGATGACCAGGGTGGTGCGGCCGGCCTGCAGGCGGCGCAAGGCCTCCTGCACGGCCCGCTCCGACGCACTGTCCAGCGCCGACGTCGCCTCGTCCAGCAGCAGGATGGGGGCGTTCTTCAGCATGGCGCGGGCGATGGCCACCCGCTGGCGCTGCCCGCCCGATAGTTTCAGCCCCATCTCCCCCACAAGGGTGTCATATCCATCGGGCAGATCCATGATGAAATCATGCGCGGCGGCGTCGCGGGCCGCCGCTTCCACCTCCGCACGGGACGCGCTGGGCCGGCCATAGGCGATATTGGCAAGGATCGTGTCGTCAAACAGGGCCGTCTCCTGGCTGACCAGCGCGATGGAGGCGCGCAAGGATGACAATGTCAGGTCGCGCACATCCTGTCCGGCCACGGTGACGGACCCTTCCGTCACCTCATAGAAACGCGGGATCAGGTTCAGCGCCGTGGTCTTGCCGGACCCGGACGCCCCCACCAGCGCCACGGTGCGCCCGGCCGGCACCGTGATATCGACGCCGTCCAGCGCCTCCCTCTCCCCGTCATAGGAGAAGCGGACGCCGGTGAAGCGGATATCATGACGGCTTTCCGGCGGCAGGGCCTTGGCCCCCGGCCGGTCGGTGATGCTGGATGGCGTGTCCAGGACGGCCATCACCCGTTCCGCTGCCGCCAGCCCCACCTGCAACTGCGCATTCAGCTTGGTCAGGGCCTTCATCGGCTGATAGGCCAGCATGAAGGCCCCGATGAAGCTGACCAGCTGGCCCGCGGTCCGCGTGCCTTCGGCAATGGCCAGGCCGCCATAGACGATGACGCCCACCACCGCCATGCCGCTGAAAATCTCGTTGATGGGCAGCATGGAGGCACCGGTGCGATAGCTTTTCGCCGTCAGCTTGCGCAGCCGGTCGATGGTGCCACCGACGCGCGCCTCCTCATACACCTCCATGCCATAGGCCTTCACATGCCGGGCCCCCTGGAAGGTCTGGCCCAGCACCGCGGAAAAATTGCCCAGTTCCGTCTGCTGGCTGGCGGCGATGCGGCGCAGCCGCTTGCCAAGCCGCCCCAGGAACCAGCCCGATACGGGAAATACCGTGAAGGCGATCAGGCCCAGCCGCCAATCCTGATAGAACATCAGGCAGACCAGCACCACCAGCGTCAGCCCGTGATTGACGGCCCCCGTCAGGCATTCCGACACGGCCAGCCGCATCTGGTTCACGTCATTGACCAGATGCGATATCCACTGGCCCGACGCGCGCCCGTGCAGATAGGCCAGGTCGGAGCGGATCAGGTGGCCATAGACCTGGGCCTGGATGCGGGCCACGATGCGCTGGCCGACATGGTTGACCAGCACCGAATGGCCATATGAGGCCGTGCCGCGCACCACAAAGGCTGCCATGATCAGGGCGGCAAAGGGCAGCAGGAAACCGTGATTGTCGGGCTGGAACGCCCGGTCCAGCAGCGGCTGGAACCCCCAGGCCACGGCCCCCGTCCCCGTCGCCTCCAGCGCCATCAGCAGCAGGGCCAGGGCCAGCTTGGGCTTGTAGGGCCCCAGATAGGCCGCCGACAGCCGGCCCAGCAGGGCGCGGGTGGGGGTGGCCTTCTTTCGCGCGGCGTCAATGGGCAGGACCAAGATCGGTTTCCGTGAACAAGCGGGACAAAGACCATAGGACATGGACCGCCGGGCACGCCGACGCAAGGCTTGCCGGCGAAACCCTCCCATACCCATCCCTATTCCGTGAGGGGGCTCAATCCCTTGGCCCAACCGGCCACGATGGCGCCAACCCCATCGCGGGAGAACTCGATCCCGATCCCCAGCTCGGTCCGCCGCACCACGCGGGCGTCGGTGGACAGGGCGATCTGCGGTATCTCCAGCACCGTCATGGTACCGATGGGCAGGTTCGGGGCCTCCACCAGCAGGGCACCCGATGGCGACACGTCGCGCATATGGCAGTCATAGGTCTGACCACCCGCCAGCAGACGGATGCTGAACTGCACCGCATGCCGGTCAAAACGCCGGCGGTTGGGCTTGAACAGGCCCTTTATCCACTCGAAAAGCGACATCACAGGCATGGTCACACCCTGCTGATGCAAATGGCTGTCAGGTCGTCGGCCAGCGGCCGCGCCGCCATAGTGTCGAAGGCGGCGAGCAATCGCGCAAGCCTGTTCTCGCCACCAGGGAAACATTGCCGGACCAGACGCAGCAATCCATCCTCCCCGATCAGATGTCCGGCCTTGTCGTCAGCCTCCGTCATCGCGTCGGAATAGACCAGCAGAGAGGCGCCGCGCGGAAACGGCACGGTGTCGGCGGTCAAGGACGGGTTGTTGGTGACGCCCAGCATCAGACCGCTGGCGTCCAGCATCGTCACCTGGCCGTTATGGAACAGCATGGGGCTGGGCGCGCCGGCGGCGGCATAGGACAAGGTCCCCAGACGACTGTCGATGATACCGTAGAAGCAGGTGGCGAATTGCCCCACGGGCAGCAAATCCTTCAGCGGACGGTTCAGCATGCTCAGCCATTCCGCCGGCTCCAGCCCCAGGGGTGGAATACGCTCGATCAGGGTGTGGAAGCGGAAGGTGTTGATGGCCGCCGATATGCCATGGCCGGAGAAATCCGCCGACAGCAGGCCCAACTGATCGTCGCCCAGGTCGAACAGGGTCCAGAAATCGCCCCCCAGCTCGTCCGACGGTTCGAAATGTCCTTCGATCGCCAGCTTGTGACGGGCGCCGGCCGCCGCGATGGTCCGCGCCGCCGGGATCAGCGAGGTCTGCATCGACCGGGCCAGCTTCAGATCGCTCTGCAAACGGCGGTGGAAATCCGTCACGTTTCGGAAAAAGAACTGCTTTTCCAGATGCAGGCGGACGCGGGCCATGCATTCGCCGGGATTGATCGGCTTGGTGATGATGTCGCTGGCCCCGGCCTCGAAACATTTCACCCCGGCCGGGTCATTGGCGGCCGATGTCTGCATCAGTACCGGCAGGTCGGCCCAGGCCGGCTCATCCCGGATGCGCCGGCACAGGCTGAGCCCGTCCAGCACTGGCATGCCGATATCCAGCACGACAAGGTCATAGTTGGTGGATCGCAGCCGGGCCAGCCCCTCCCCCCCGTCAGCGGCGAAATCGACCCGGCCGATGCCGACCCAGTGCATGAAGCGCGACAGGATCTCCCGGTTGAACCGGCTGTCATCGACGATCAAGACGCGGCAATCGGCGAAGCTGATGCGGCTGGGGCCCTGGCCGGGCGGGATCGTGCCAACCTCGTTCATCGGCGGAAATGCAGGTTGGCGGTGCGGCCGGCATCGGCGAAGGATACACGGTCAGCCAACTCCCCCATGATACGGATGCCACGCCCGGACTTGGCCTCCAGCTTGTCGATGCTGGCTGGCACATGGCCGGGATGTCCCCGCCCCTCATCCTTGATCCGCAGGCACAGGTCCTCCGCCCCGACCACCGCCTCCACCGTCACCCGGCGGCTGGCATGGGTGCGGTCCGCCAGCCGGTCCTGCACGGCGCGGAAGAACCCGTCGAAGGCACCGGCATCGGCCGAAGGGCCGTGATGGATGTCCAGATTGCCATGAACGATGGCGTTGCTGACCGCCTCGTGCAGGCATATCTCCACATCCGGCCGTCGATGCGGGTGCAGCCAGCCCCGCGCCACCAGGGTATTGCAGAGCAGGGGGGCGATATCCAGGCTGAAGCTGGTGACCGTGGACAGCGACAGATGCAGGCCCGGCGGCCCCGCCAGCAGCGGCAGCAGGCCGAGCGGCAACTCCCCGTCATCGCCCATTTCGACATAGGCGCGGGTCCCCAGGGCCAGGGCGACCTCCAGTTCCCGCGTGCTGCCGCGCAGCGTGATCAGAATGGCGGGGGCGGCGGTCAAGCCCCCCGCTTCCGCTGCCTCCACCGCCCAATCGGTCTGAACCAGACCATGCGCCATCGCCAGCCGGCGCAGCAGGCTGGACGCCACCTCCCCGCCGATGGACGGGGGCAGGCCGGCAGCGGATTGCGGGGGGGAGGACACCATGACGGCGGCCCCTGGATCAGGGCGTGACGCGGAACAGGGTCTGGAACTTGGCGATCTGCAGGATGCGCTTCACCGATTCCTGCGCGCCGAACAGCTCGATCTCCATCTTCTTGGGCAGGGCAACGTCGCGGGCGATCAGGAACATGCCCAGCCCCGAACTGTCGACGAATTCCAGGCGCGTCAGGTCGAAGATGCAGACCGTGCCTTCCGCCTTTTCGATCGCATCGACGACGTTGCGGAACTTTTCATGGTCGATCAGCGTCATACGGCCCGACAGGGTGACGCGCAAACCATCAGCGGCGGTGTGGACGGTGTAGTCCATCGCGAGTCTCCGTTTAATCAGTCGAACAGATTGTCGATTTCGGATTGGTCCAGCGGATTCGGCGGTTCCACATCCGCCGCGGCCGGCGCCGCCCGCTGGGGCGGTGGTGGTGGCGGTGACGGGGCACGGGGTGCGGGTGCGGCCCCCGACAGCAGCGCATCCACCTCGCTCTGGTCGACACCATCGTCGCGCGGACCGCCCAGCAGGTGGGCGTCGGGGCGGGCATCAACCGGACCGGCCGGCGGTGTGGCCTTGACGCTGTCGATATTCCAGATGGAAATCATGGCATTGACGCGCTGTTCGACATAGCGCAGCGCATTCACCACCTTGCTCGTCCGCTGACCGGTCAGGTCCTGGAAGGAACAGGCGGTGAAGATGTTCGTGACCTCGTTTTCGATATCGGCAACCAGGTCGGCATCGGCCCCCAGGCGCTTCAGCCTTCCCGCCACCTCCATCAGCCGTTCGGCCGATTGCAGGATCTCGATCGACGCGCGCTCCGTGGTGGAGACGATGGCGTCCAGTTCGTTCGTGGCGATGTCCAGGCGGTTGTTGGAGGAATCCTTGGGCCGCAGCGCCGCGATCTCGCGCCGCGCCTGCTCGATCGATGCCGCCATCTCCATCAGTTCGCTGCGCAGCACCTCGGCCCGACCGGAGGTCTGCAAAAGACCTGTCTGGCTTTCGAACAGGCTGCGCAGGTCGCGTATTGCCACCTCGACCCGCGTCTGGCCCGCCTCGCCCGCACGGCGCGCATGCTCACGCAGGAAGGCAAGACCTTGCGGCGACTGTGCGATTCGGTCGTAAAGGGCGGCGTAATCCCCCTCGGACAGACCCGGAATGTTTCCCATTTCGTGCAAGATGCCGCACCATTCCCTTGTCGAGCCGCTACCGGTCCGTCCGCCCCACGCGGCAGGCATGCCCGGCCCGCCTTATTGCTACCACCATCGGGGCAAGCGCAGCAATTGATTGCACCTATACAAGTGGCGGTTTTTCGTCGCCGCCGGCAAATCATGGATAAGTCGGGGCCGGAAGCAGACCCGCCCCGCCCTTATCGTTCCAACCTCACCACCCATGCAACCGATGGGCAATGCCAGCCCGGATTTCCACTGGTTTCCCATCAATACACCGGTTTGATTACGTGCGTATGTCAGGGTGTTTGCGGCGGCGGTCATGCTATTTACCTCCTGACCCTATGGATGTGCTGCCGAACTGGACAGCGGCCGGCGGGCTGCTATGCTGGCCGTCCAATATGGACGGTTGGCACATGCTGGATTTGGTAAAGCTGGGCAAGGTGCTGGCCCTGGTCGACAGCTCGAACGAGGGGGAGGCTGCCGCCGCCATTGAAAGTGCCCGGCGCCTCCTGGCCCGCGACGGCAAGCGCTTCGCCGACCTTGCCGCCATGCTGATGGAGACGGGTACGCCGGCCCCGTCGCCCCCGCCCCCGGCCCCACCGCCGCCGCCGCCCGCGCCGGCCCCCGCATCCGCCCCCCCGCCCCGGCCCGATTTCAAGGGACGGCGGGCGCGCATGGGTATTCCCGATCCAAAGACGGTGCTGGACCGTCATGGCGGGCGCGACGCGGTGCTGGCGCCCTGTTCGCGCGAAAAGCTGCTGCGCGTCGCCGTGGCCCGCTGGTCGGTGGCCCAGGACGCCCCCAACGAGCGCTGGACGCGCAGCCTCTCCGGCTGGACCAGCGCCAGCCTGCCCCGCCACATGCCGCCGGAGATCCGCCGGGCGGTGGAAACCGCCTATTCCCTGCCGATCAGCGTCGCCGGCGCCATGGCGGAACTGGAATATTGGGAGCGGCGGGGGGCGGAGATCGCGTCCATGCGCGGCATGGACGGACAGGTGGTGGCCGACGATGTCGACCCAACCCTGCATCTGGACCTGCCGGCTTATGCGCGGGCCATCGCCATCCGGCGGCTGGTCGAACATGGGCTGCGCGCCGCCACTATCCAAGACGCGCTAGCCCGGGCTGAATATTGGCGGGCGCATAGCGGGCGCGGCAGTTGGGTGGAGGCAGCGATCCTGGCCGACCTGCGCCACTTGGCCGGGCTGGACCGCGCTGCCCGCGGCCAGGACGGCAATGAGGGGGATGGCGGCCAGCCCACCCATTTCCGCACCGCGTCGGAACGGCGGGAGGAAGTGATCCGCATCCTGGCCGACCCCGCCATGGCCGCCCTGCCCGACCGTGAGATCGCGCGCCGCGTCGGCGTTTCCCCCCAGACCGTGGGCAACCTCCGGCGCCGCGTCGGGGATGGCGGCAACCCGCAGGATGATGCCTGATGCACAACCGCCTTCCGTCCCTTCTGCTCGCCATCTGCCTGATGACACCGGTGGCCATGGCGGAGGATACCCCCTTCACCGTGGCGACTGGCCTGTTCGACGCGGCCCGGCCGGGCGATCTGGGCCTGAAGCCGGCACCGGGCACGCAAACCTTCACCATCCATGCGCCCACCGCCGGCAGCGACCTTTTCCATAACGGCGTCGTGCTGGTGGCGTTCAAAGGCCGCCTGCATGCGCAATGGCAGGTGTCGCAGCGGGATGAGGATACGCTGGACACCTGGATCGCCCATAGCCACAGCGATGATGGCGGCCAGAGCTGGACACCCCTTGCCATCCTGTCACCGTCCGCCACCGTGCCGGGACAGATGCGCTCCAATGGCGGCTGGTGGACCGATGGCCGGAAACTGGTCGCCTTCGCCAATGTCTGGCCCACCGGCTTCCAATCGGGCGACGGCGGTTATGCCGAATACCGGATCAGCCAGGATGGGGTGAACTGGTCACCGCCCCGCCGCGTGATGGGCAAGGATGGCAAACCGGTGGAGGGCATTATCGAGCAGGACCCCCATAGGCTGCCCGGCGGACGCATCATCACCGCCTTCCATCAGCGGCCGGGCATGATCGTGGCCCCTTTCTACACCGATGATCCGCTGGCCGTGTCCGGCTGGGTGCGGGGGCGGTTGGAGAACCTGCCCCATCAGGGAAGGGTCAGCCGGGAGTTGGAACCCAGCCTGTTCCTGCGGCAAGGCTGCGCGGTGATGGTGTTCCGCGACCAGGATGAAAGTTTCCGCACCCTGGCATCGGAAAGCTGCGATGGCGGGGAAAGCTGGTCACGCCCCGCCCTGACCGGCATGCCCGATGCCCGCGCCAAGCAGAGTGCCGGCAACCTGCCCGACGGCACCGCCTTCCTGGCCACGGCCGTCAGCCATGACCGGTCGCGCATTCCACTCGCCCTGACCCTGTCGGCGGATGGAAAACTATTTGACCGCGCCTTCCTGCTGCGCGGGGCGGGCGACCTGCAACCCCTGCGTTTCGCCGGCCGGTACAAGCGGCCGGGATATCATTATCCCAAGAGCATCATCTGGAACGGCCATCTCTACGTCGCCTACACCACCAACAAGGAGGATGTTCAGGTGACGCGGGTGCCACTGTCGGGGTTGGTCCGGCCGTAGGTCAGACCCGCTCCTCTGCCGCCGACAGCACGGCTTTCACATCCGCCACCAGCGATGCGGCGGTGAAGGGCTTGCCGATGAACCCATCCATGCCCGCGGCCGCCAGCGCCGGCCAGACGCGGGTCCGGTCTTCCGCCGTCATGGCGATGATGCGGACATCACACCCAGGTTCCGGCAAGGCCCGGATGCGGCGCGTCGCCTCCATCCCGTCCATGCCCGGCATCTGCACATCCATCAGCACCCCGTCGAACGCGGTGGCCGCGACGGCATCAATCGCCGCCTGCCCGGATGCCGCCTGGCTGATGCGGTAACCGGCGCGTTTCAGCAGACTGGAAACCAGTGTCAGGTTCAGATCGCTGTCATCCACGATCAGCAGATGCGGGCCCGCGGCGGGTGCCAGGGGGGCGGCGGGTGGCGATATTGCGGGTGCCGGGGACGGCCGCTGTGCCAGCCTGGCCAGGATCGCGGAAAGCCTGTCCAGCAGGATATCGGCCGCATCGGACCACCCCGCTTCCCCTTCCCGCGCCCGGTTTTCCACATCCCTGGCCGCCTCGCCCAGATCGGCGGCACCAATGCTGGCCGCGGTCCCGGCCAGGGCATGCAGGATCGGCAACGCCCTGGCGACATCTCCGCCATGGATCGCTGCGCGCAAATGCAGGAAGTCCCTGCCCTGCTGACGGGCGAACCCGTCCATCAGTTGCAGCAGCAACTCGGGATTGCCCCCAGCTTGCTTCAGCGCGTTGCCCACATCCAGCAGCGGCGTCAATTCATGCAGGAAGGGCGGCAGCGGCCTGGGCTCCGGCGCGGTGTGCTTCTTCTGCCCCGTCTCCGGTGCGTTGCGGCGCGGCAGCCAGGCCAGCAGCGCGTCGACCAGTTCCTCCACCACGACAGGCTTGGTGACATGGCCGTCCATGCCGGCCTCGCGGCAACGCAGCCGGTCGCTTTGCAGGGCATGCGCCGTCATGGCCAGGATGGGTACGCGCCGCGAACCGGGGATGGTCACCTCCTCCTCCCGGATGGCGCGGGTCGCCTGGTACCCGTCCATCACCGGCATCTGGATATCCATCAGCACCAGATCGAAGCGCTTGGCCCGCACCTTGTCGGCGGCCTGGCTGCCATCCTCCGCCAGGGTAACGTTCATGCCCCAGCGGTTCAGCATGTCAAGCGCCACCTGCTGGTTCAGTGGGTTATCCTCCGCCAGCAATATCTCCGCCCCCGCCACGGGCGCCAGCCGTTCCTCCGGCGTGGCGCCGCAGCCGCTGGGGCCGCGCGCATGGCCGAAAGCCTGGCGCAAGGCCTCGCGCAGGGCCGTCGGTGTCACCGGCTTGGCCAATATCTGGCGCACCGGCGTCCCCGCCGTCAGGGCAGCCAGCTCGTCCACGTCATAGGCGGACACCATCAGCAAAGGCGGGGGCGGGGCGGCGGCGGCCATGATGGCGCGGCACAGGTCCAGACCATCGGCGCCTGGCATGCGCCAGTCGGTGATCACCAGATCGTAATTCGCGCCCGCTGCCTCCGCCTGGCGCAGACAGGTCAGCGCTTCCTCCACCGTGCGCACGCCATCCACCCGCAATCCGTACTGGTCCAGCATCGTGGACAGCACATCGATGGCCAGGGCACTGTCATCGACCAGCAGGGCACGCCGGCCGGTCAGATCGACATCGCCATGCGGCTGTTCATCAGCCGTCGCGGGCCGCCAGCGCAGTGGCAGGCTGAAATAGAAGCGGCTCCCCTCTCCCACCCGGCTCTCGACGCCGATCAATCCGCCCATCATATCCACCAGCTGCCGGCTGATGGCCAGGCCCAGACCGGTGCCGCCATAGCGGCGGGTGGTGGAACTGTCAGCCTGGGAGAAGCTGACGAACAGCCGCTCGATCTGGTCGGCGCTCATGCCGATGCCGGTATCCTCGACCTGCACCGACAGGCGCAGCGCCTCGCTCTCCACCGCCTCGAACCCGACGGAAAGGGTGACCCGCCCTTCATGGGTGAATTTCAGGGCGTTGGCCACCAGGTTGCTGATCACCTGGGTCAGGCGCAGCGGATCGCCCAGCAGCACGCGCGGCGTGCCCGTGGGCCGGCGCAGGATGAATTGCAGCCCCTTGCGCCGCGCCTCGTCACCATGCAGGGAGGCGACGCCGTCCAGCAACTCGTCCAGCAGGAAATCCACGCATTCGATATTGACGCGGCCCGCCTCGATCTTCGACAGGTCCAGGACGCTGTTGATGATGCCCAAGAGTGATTTGCCCGCCTCCTCGATCCGCAACAGATATTCGCGCGCCTTGGGCGGCAGTTCGGTGCGCAGCGCCAGATAGCTCATGCCGATCACGGCATTCATCGGCGTGCGGATTTCGTGGCTCATATTGGCCAGGAATTCCGACTTGGCGCGGCTCGCCGCCTCGGCGGCCAGCTTGGCCTCGCCCAGCGCATCGGCCAGCCGCTTCTGCTCCTCCTCGCGCTGCCGCGCCTCGGTCACATCGGCATAGGAGGTCACGAAGCCGCCGCCAGGCATGGGATTGCCATGCACCTCCAGCACCGCCCCGTCGGGCCGCTTCATCTCGAACCGGTGCGGCACATTCTGGTCGGTGACAGCCAGCCTCTGATCCACAATGGCCTCCACGCCCTCGGGCGGTACAGGGCCATATTCATTGCGCAGGGCCTTCCATCGGACCAGATCGCGCACGTCCACCCCCTGTCGGCACAGGCCGGGCGGCAAGCCATGCATGGAAACGAAGCGGGTATTGAAGGCCAGGATGCGCAGGTTGGCGTCGAACGCGATGATCCCCTGGTCAACCGTGTCCAGCACGGTCGATAACATCGCCTCGCGTGAGCGCGCGGTCTCCCGCGCCTCCTCCAGCTGGGTGACGTCCTGGAAGGTGCGGACCCATTGCACCACCCGGCCATTATCCCCCGGAACCGGTGCGCTTTCCTCGCGAATCCAGCGCCGCGTCCCGTCGGGCAGGACCAGGCGGCAAAGCCGGTTGACCACGCCATCGGCCGTATAAAGCGGCTCCCCCTCGGCTCCGGCTTGCAACCGGTCGGCGATCAGACGCGGCAGCTTGTCGGACCGCAGGGTCTCCAGCACCGACAAGCCCATCAGCCGGGGCAGGTTGCCCGATATCTCGCAGCCGCCGCCATCGATATCCTCCACCAGCCAGGCCAGATTGGCCACGCGCTGGGCGGCGGCCATCCGATCCTCCCCCCAGCGCAGGGTGCGAAACCCTTCCCAGTTGCCGCGCAGAAACAGGATCTGCCCCAAGGTCATCAGCGCCATCAGCAGCGCCATGCCCAGCCAGACCGGGTCCTGGCGGTCAGCAACACTGAGAACCAGGGCCGCCGCCATCATCGGCCCGGCATAGGCCAGACAGGCCTGGGGAATCACCGACAGGGCGGCATTGGCCCCCACCGCCAGGAAGGCGCAGCCGCCCAGCAGCAACGCCCTGGCCGCCGAGGGCGCCTCGAACAGATAGAACAGCATCATGCCGGCCCAATAGAGGCCCATGATGGCGGAACTCATGATGATCGCCCGGATTCGCCGGCGCGACGCCCCGTGCTTGGGCCGACGGCCGCGACTGCGCAGCAGGCCCCGGATGGCGGGCAGCATCAGAAGCGGCACGCCGGCCAGAAGCGGCAGCAGTTCAATCAGCGTGAAATGGTCCTTCAGCACCACCGCACCGATCCAGGCACCGAACAGGTTGCCCAGGATGATCATCGGCAACTGCCGCACAAAGGCCGCCGACTGCGCCGCCCTGATCGTCTCATCTTCCTGGATGCGGTACCAAGGGCTCAGCAAGGGTGCGTCCGTCCACCAAAAATAACCGGAACCTGCCCCTCCTGCCTGTCACCGGCGGAAGGCCTTCCGTGCCGCGATTATGTTCGGGAGCGACGGGGGAACGCAATCGCCGCCATGGGTCCAAGCGTATATGATCAAGAAGTTCCGGTCTTCAGCCCCCCGCCGCCGCAGATGACGTGGTGGGCTGAAGGTGATTTGAAATCCAGGACGGATTCTGCCATGCCGCGACGCTGCAAGCGAAAAGGCCCGGAACGATGTCCGGGCCTTTTGCAAATACCTGATTTCGCAGGAGAATGGTGATTCCGGTGGGATTCGAACCCACGACCCCATGATTAAAAGTCACGTGCTCTACCGACTGAGCTACGGAATCAATCCCCGCGAAGTGGCGCGCACCATAGGCAAGCGGGCCGCCCCCGTCAACAGCGCGAATGCGGCACCGCACCCCCAACAATTGCACGGCTTTAAGATGGGTTCGCGGCCTTTTCGGCGTCGAACCGTGCCTGCAGGCTGGCCGCCACGCGCGGGCTGACGAACTGGCTGATGTCGCCGCCCAACCGCCCGATCTCCTTCACGAAGCGCGAGGAGATGAACTGGTGCTTGTCCGACGCCATCAGGAAGACGGTGTCAATGGCCGGGTTCAGCCGGGCATTCATGCCCGCCATCTGGAATTCGTACTCGAAGTCGGAGACGGCGCGCAGGCCGCGGATGATGACGCCGGCCCCGCAATCCATGGCGAACTTCATCAGCAGCTTGTCGAAGGGCCGCACCTCCACGCTGCAGCCGGGTACGCTCAGCGTTGCCAGCTCGCCCACCACCAGGGCCACGCGTTCGTCGGTGCTGTAGAGCGGCCCCTTGCCGGCATTACTGGCCACGCCGACGATCAGATGATCCACCAGGCGGGCGGCACGCTGGATAATGTCAAAATGGCCATTGGTCACGGGGTCGAACGTCCCCGGATACACGCCGATACGCGATCCCGCCATGATCCTCTCTTCCCCTCTTTCGACTTAAACCGGCCGTCCCGGATCCATGGTCCGGGCACTTGTACCGGAACCGCCCCAGGGATTGTCGCCCCGGGCGGCCAACCTGCATCGTTACTCGCTCACGGCCTCGCCGGCTGCGGCGCCTTCGGCGTCCGACCCGTCATCCTCCAGCCGGGCGACGGAGACCACCGTCTCGTCGCCAGCAAGGCGGAACAGGGTGACGCCCTTGCTCTTGCGGCCCGTCAGGCGGATATCGTGGACGGGCATGCGGATGACCTGGCCGCCATCGCTGACCATCATCAGCTGGTCCGTCTCGTGGATGGGGAACACGGCCGCGATGGCCTTGTTGCGGTCACCCATATCCATGTTCCAGATGCCCTGGCCGCCCCGGCCGGTCAGCCGATACTCATAGGCCGACGTGCGCTTGCCGAAGCCCTGTTCCGATACGGTGAGGATCATCTCCTCGCGCGCCTTCATCTCGGCATACTGCTCCGGCGACAGGGTCGCCTCGCCCACAGGCTCGGCATCGACATCGACCGCATCATCCGTGTCTTCACCCTCGGCGCGGCGCAGCTCGCGGGCCTGCTTCAGATAGGCGGCGCGTTCTTCCATGCTGTAATCGGTATGGTGCAGGATCGACATGCCGATCACCGCGTCGCCATTCGCCAGCCTGATGCCGCGCACACCGGTGGAGGTGCGGCCACTGAACACGCGGACCTCGGTCACGGGGAAGCGGATGCAGCGGCCCAGATGGGTGGCCAGCAGCACGTCATCCTGGTCGGTGCAGGTGCGCACCGCGATCAGCGTCTCGCCCTCTTCCTCCAGCTTCATGGCGATCAGGCCATTGGCGCGGATATTCTGGAAGTCCGACAGCTTGTTGCGGCGGATGCCGCCCTTGGATGTGGCGAACACGATTTCCAGATCGCCCCAGGTGCCCTCATCCTCCGGCATCGGCATGACGGTGGAGATGGTTTCCCCCTCCTCCAGCGGCAGCAGATTGACCAGGGCCTTGCCGCGGGTCTGCGGCGTGCCCTGCGGCAGGCGCCAGACCTTCAGCTTGTGCACGATGCCGCGGCTGGTGAAGAACAGCATAGGCGTGTGGGTATTGGCCACGAACAGGTCGGAGACATTGTCCTCCGCCTTCAGGCTCATGCCCGACCGTCCCTTGCCGCCACGCGCCTGCGCCCGGTAGGTGGAGACCGGCACACGCTTGATATAGCCGCCCTGGGTGACGATGACGACCATGTCCTCGCGCTGGATCAGGTCCTCGATATCGGACTCGAACTCCGACTCCTCGATGGTGGTCCGGCGCGGGGTGGCGAAGCGGGCCTTCATGTCACCCAGCTCGTTGCGGATGATCTCCAGCAACAGGGCGCGGTCGGCCAGCACCGACAGGAAATACCGGATCTGGTCGGTGACGCCGGTCAGCTCGTCGCCGATCTTGTCGCGCTCCAGCCCGGTCAGGCGGTGCAGGCGCAGGTCCAGGATGGCGCGGGCCTGGGCTTCCGACACGCGGTAGGTCCCGGCTTCCGACAGGCCGCGGCCCGGCTCGTCGATCAGGGCGATCAGCGGGGCCACGTCGGCGGCGGGCCAATCATGGGCCATCATCTGCTCACGCGCCGTCTGCGGGTCGGGCGCGTTACGGATCAGGGCGATCATCTCATCCAGATTGGCGACCGCCACGGCCAGACCAACCAGGATGTGGGCGCGTTCGCGCGCCTTGCCCAGTTCGAACTCCGTGCGCCGCGTCACCACCTGTTCGCGGAAGCGAACGAAGGCGGCGATGATGGTCTTCAGATCCATCAGCTCCGGCCGGCCGCCATTCAGCGCCAGGGTATTGACGCCGAAACTGGTCTGCAGCGCCGTATGGCGGAACAGCTGGGCCAGCACCACGTCGGGCACGGCATCGCGCTTCAGCTCGACCACCACACGCACGCCGTCGCGGTCCGACTCGTCGCGGACGTCGCTGATGCCCTCGACCAGCTTCTCGTTCACGCACTCGGCGATGCGTTCCAGCAGCTTGGACTTATTGACCTGGAACGGGATTTCGGTGGCGACGATGGCCCAGCGATCCTTGCGGATCTCCTCCACCTCGGTCTTGGCGCGCATGATCACGCTGCCACGGCCCGTGTGGAAGGCCGAGCGGATGCCAGACCGGCCCAGGATCAGGGCGCCTGTGGGAAAATCCGGACCCGGAACGATCTCGATCAGCTCATCGATGGAGATGTCGGGATTGTCGATATAGGCCAGGCAGGCGTCGATCACCTCGCCCAGATTATGGGGCGGGATGTTGGTGGCCATGCCCACGGCGATGCCGCCGGCACCATTGACCAGCAGATTGGGGAACTTGGCCGGCAGGACCGTTGGTTCTTCTTCCGATTCGTCATAGTTCGGCTGGAAATCGACGGTTTCCTTGTCGATATCGTCCAGCATGAATTCGGCCACCTTGGCCAGACGGGCCTCGGTGTAGCGCATGGCCGCCGCCGCGTCGCCATCCATGGAGCCGTAATTGCCCTGACCATCGATCAGGGGCAGGCGCATGGAGAAATCCTGCGCCATGCGGACCATGGCGTCATAAATCGCGCTGTCGCCATGCGGATGGTACTTACCCATCACGTCGCCGACGATACGCGCCGACTTCTTATAGGGCTTGGTACTGTCGTATCCGCCTTCCTTCATGGCGAACAGGATGCGGCGATGCACAGGTTTCAACCCGTCGCGCACATCCGGCAGGGCCCGGCTGACGATCACGCTCATCGCGTAATCGAGATAGGATCGCCGCATCTCATCTTCGATGGTGATGGGCGTGATATCGGACGGCAGAGCGGGCGTGGAAGTCACCGAGCGGAACTCGTCATTACGGGTCTACAAGCGAAGGGCCGGCGGGACCGGCCATCGGACGCCTCTTGTAGCACCATTCGCGGGTGCGAACAATGAAAGGGGCTTGGATGCCCCTCGTCGCTTCACAGCTTGCGCGACAGCCACCAGAAGCGGGTGGTCAGGAAGCTGACCGACACGAAGCTGGCGATGAAGATGCCGCCGTAAAGCCCGGTCACCCCATGGCCCATGGTAAAGGCCAACAGATAGGCCGCGGGGATCATCACCATGTAATAGCTGAAGAAATGCAGCACCGTGGGCACCCAGGTATCGTTGCGGGCCCGCAACGCATGGGCCATCACCACCTGCCCGCCATCGGCCACCAGCAGCCAGGCCGCGATGACCAGCAGCGGCGCCGCCAGGGCGACCACGGCCGGATCATGGCTGAACTGCCCGGCAATGAAACCGGAGAATGACAGCAGGAACAGCCCCACGAATGACAGCCCCGCCGCCGCCACGCCCAGCCCCGTCCAGCCGGCGAAGCGCGTCTCGCGGCTGTCGCCCGCCCCGAACGCGTTGCCCACCCGCACCGACGTCGCCGATGCCAGCCCCAGCGCGCACATGAAAGGCAGTGCCGTCAGATAGAGCGCGATCGTGTACGCCCCCATCGCCGCCGCCCCCAACCAGCCCGCGAAAAGGCCCAGGGCCGCGAAGGCCGATCCCTCCAGCCCATTGGACAGGCCGGCAGCATAGCCCACCCGGCGCTGCTCCCCCGCATTGCGCCACCAGCCGCCGAACCCGCCGCGGATGCCCCACGCCTCGCGCATCGGATGCCACCAGACATAGGTGATCAGGCCGATGGCGCCCAGCCAGCGCAGGATGGTGGTGGCCCAGGCCGCCCCGGCCGCCCCCATCGCCGGAAACCCCCAATGCCCCCAGACCAGCAGCCAGCACAGGCCGACATTCAGCACATTGCCGATCAACATGGCCACCATGCCGGGGATCGGCCGCTTCATGCCCTCCAGATACAGGCTGGTGGCCAGGTGCAGGCCGGCGGCCGGCAATCCCGCCGCCACGATGAACATCACCCGCCCGCCGCCGGCCGCCAGTTCCGGCGTCTGGCCCATGGCCAGCAGGAATTCCTCCCCCCACAGGCTGCCCACGCCGATGGTCCCGCCGATCAGCAGGGCATAGGGCAGCGACCGGCGCCAGATGGTGCCCGTCAGATGCGTCTCTCCCCTGCCCACGGCCTGGGCCGACAGGATCAGCACCCCCATCAGCAGGCCGATCATCACCGCGATCATCACGCCGACCGGCATGTTGGCCAGCCCGAAATAGGCCAGTTCCTGCGCGCTGTACTGCCCCACCATCAGCGTATCGACCAGCGCCATGGTGATCACCCCCGCCTGCGCCACGATCACCGGCACGGCCAGCCGCACCAGCTCGCGCACATGGCGCTTCACGCGGCGGGGCATTCTCTCTTCAACGGGGGCGTCAGCAAGGGCGGTCATGATGGCGGCGGACATTTCGGTTCGTCAGGGCCCGGCACAATACATCCGATATCGGAAATGTCCAGCCAGCGAATGCGGGCGGAACAAATCCCCCCGCCCGACGGTTCTGAAAGGGACAGCAACGAAGGAGAGCCACCATGGGCATCGTCCCCCCGCTTCCCGGTTCCACCCCGCCCGACCAGACGGAGGTGCCGCCGCCCGACGAGGTGCCGACGCCACAGCCCGGTGGCCCGCCCGACCGCGAACTGCCCCCCAGCGACCCGCCGCATGAGCCGGAACCGCAGCGGTTGGGGTGAGGCCGCTTCCCCACTCTCCAACCGTCACCCCGGCGAAAGCCGGGGCCCAGGCGCTAAGCGGCGTCTGCCGCGATATGAGTCATGTCGGCGCTGACCGCGCCTTACGCTGGGCCCCGGCTTTCGCCGGGGTGACGGTGGATCAAGCTGACGCCAGTGCGTTTTCACCCGAATGACAAACATCGCACCACGGGGACTTGACGCCGCCGCTCCGCCGCGCCAAACCCTCGCCCATGACCCAGCACAAACCCATCCACGTCATCGGCGCCGGCATGGCCGGCAGTGAAGCTGCCTGGCAGATCGCCCGGGCCGGCATCCCCGTCATCCTGCACGAGATGCGCCCCGTCCAGAAAACGGATGCGCATCAGACGGAGCATTTCGCGGAGCTGGTCTGTTCCAACTCCTTCCGCTCCGACGATGCCGAATACAACGCTGTCGGCCTGCTGCATGAGGAGATGCGCCGCTGCGGCTCGCTGATCCTGACGGCGGCGGACACGCACAAGGTGCCGGCCGGCGGGGCGCTGGCCGTGGACCGCGACCATTTCGCCGAACATGTCACCGCCACCCTGACCAGCCACCCGCTGGTCACCGTGGAACGGGGCGAGATCGACGGTATCCCGCCGGAAGACTGGGACAGCACCATCATCGCCACCGGCCCCCTGACCAGCATGAAGCTGGGCGAGGCCATCCGGGCCTTCACGGGCGAGGAGCAGCTGAGCTTCTTCGACGCCATCGCCCCCATCATCCATACCGACAGCATCGACCTGTCCAAGGCTTGGTTCCAGTCGCGCTATGACAAGGTCGGGCCGGGCGGCACCGGTAAGGACTATATCAACTGCGCCATGGACAAGGAGCAGTACCATTCCTTCATCCAGGCGCTGATCGACGGGGAGAAGGGCGACTTCAAGGAGTGGGAGAAGAACACCCCCTATTTTGAAGGCTGCCTGCCGATCGAGGTGATGGCCGAACGCGGCGTCGACACCTTGCGCTATGGCCCTATGAAGCCCGTGGGCCTGACCAACCCGCATACCGGCACCCGCTCCCACGCCGTGGTGCAGCTGCGCCAGGATAATGCGCTGGGCACGCTCTATAATCTGGTCGGGTTCCAGACCAAGCTGAAATATGCCGAGCAGGTGCGGGTGTTCCGCATGATCCCCGGCCTGGAAAATGCCGAGTTCGCCAGGCTGGGCGGTCTGCACCGCAACACCTTCATCAATTCCCCGCGCCTGCTGGATGGCACCCTGCGCCTGAAATCCCTGCCGCGCCTGCGCTTCGCCGGCCAGATCACGGGCTGCGAAGGCTATGTGGAAAGTGCGGCCGTCGGCCTGCTGGCCGGCCGCTTCGCCGCCTCCGACCGCCTGGGCCATGAACCCTCCCTGCCCCCCCGCACCACGGCCCTGGGCGCCCTGCTGTCCCACATCACCGGCGGCGCGGAGGCCGAGACGTTTCAGCCTATGAACGTCAATTTCGGCCTGTTCCCGCCCATCACCGATCGCCAGCCCAACGGCAAGGAACTGCACGGCAAGGACCGGAAGAAGGCCTATACGTCGCGCGCACTGGTGGATTTGGGCAGTTGGCTACAACAGGCGGCCGGATGACGAAAGAACGTCCCGGCCATAGTCGCGACCGCGACGGAAATACCCCGAAATAGTCACGGAACATTATTTTTGCCTGGGCTGCATCCGGCCTGAGCCCTCCTCGCGTTATCAAGATGACGGTCACTGATGGCCGCCAGCCTTGGTAACAGGAAGGCGAAAGTACGAACGATGATGCTGGATGGTCGCAGGCAAGTCACACCGGCGCTGGTCGCTGGTATCACAATGATAACGCTGGCATTGCCAGCAGATGCACAGGTGCAAAGCGCAACACCGGCAAAGCCGGCCATGGTGGCGACACAGGCACTGGATACCGGCCCGCGTGAGATGACGGGGGGCAAGCTGCTGGCGACCGGAGGCCTCAGCCAGCTGGAAGGCGCAGCGGGTGGCGGCCTGGCGCCCTGGGCTATCATTGGTGGTTATGGAACCGCCGATCAAGTGGGGGCGAATGCCTTCATCACCAAGGTCTATGCCGACAATTACCGCCTCACAAGCTATGGCGGAGCTATCGGACTGTTTGACAGGGTCGAGTTGTCGGCAGCCAAGCAGGTTTTCGACACCCGTTCCGTTGGGGCGGCCCTGGGCCTTGGCGCAGGGTTTGAGTTCCGCCAGACGGTGCTGGGGGCAAAGGTTCGGTTGTTCGGGGACGCGGTGCTGGACCAGGATACCTGGATGCCGCAGGTTTCAGTCGGCATCCAGTACAAGGATAATGAGCGCGACGCGCTGCTGAAGGCCATTGGCGCCAACAGCGGTAATGGCACCGACTTCTACCTGTCGGCGACCAAACTGATCCTGGACTATAACCTGTTGCTGAACGGCACGGTACGCCTGACCAAGGCGAACGAGATCGGCATCCTGGGCTTCGGGTCCACAAACGATCATGACTATGAACCGATGGTCGAAGGATCGATCGGCTATCTGATCAACCGCAATCTGGTGATTGGCGCCGAATACCGTTCCAAGCCTGACAATCTGGCCATCGTCAAGGAAAGCGACTGGTTCGATGTCTTTGTGGCCTGGGTGCCGTCAAAGAACGTGTCGGTGACGGTCGCGTATGCCGATCTGGGCACTGTCGCCATTAAGGATGACCAGAAAGCCCTGTATCTCTCTCTCCAGGTGGGGTTCTGATACTATGAAGATCGCAAAGATTCTTATGCTGGCGCTGGTGGGAACCGGTCTGGTCGGCACGACTGCGTTCACTGTGCCTGCATATGCGCAAACGATGGACACTGCGGCGTTCGAAGCATTCGGGGGCAAGGAAGGTATCGACAAGGTCGTTGCCGATTTTGTTCCCCTGATCTTCAATAATCCGCATATTGGGCCCTTTTTTAAGGACAGCAACCCAGAAAGGCTGCGCAAAATGCTGGCCGAGCAGTTCTGTGTCGAATTGTCGGGCCCCTGCAAATATACTGGTCAGGACATGAAACAGGTTCATGCCCGCTTTGATATTCGCCGCGAGCATTTCAATGTTCTGGTGGAAGAGTTGCAGGTTGCCATGAACCGGCAGAATGTTCCGTTCTGGGCGCAGGGCAAGTTGCTGGCTCGCCTCGCGCCGATGTACCGGGACATCACCGACAATGGTGACAAGGTCACCGGCCGGTGACGGCAGCAGATCCGGGGTGGTTGGCCGGTCTGGCGGTGGCTGAGTTGCATGCCTCTTTCGATATTCGCCGCGACCACCCTGGTTTGTTGCCACTTGCTGCCGTTGACGCACAATTTAGCCAATGGGCGGTGAGACAGGGACGGGACGTAGATTGTGAGAATTGTTACGATGGTGGGAGCTACCATGCCGATAAGGTGCCGGACCCGTGACGGATGACGTAAAGAAACAGCGTGCACTACTCGCTGGCTTGGCTGTTCTGGCGACTGAGCCGGTTACGGCAGAGTTGGATTCTGCGGCTAACGGATGGGGAATGGTGTTCGGCACCCTGGCAGAGACTCTGCCACCTGTGCCGCCGCCAGATGGTAGCTGGGAACGTCTAGAGGCAAGGTTACCTTCGGCGCCACCCGGATTGCAGACTATGGTGGGTGTCATGGATGGCCCATGGGAACCTGCGGGACCCGGTGTGTCTCGTCGTGTGTTGCTGCGGGCACCGGATGGTGACCCATTAGCGTTTCTGATGCGGGTGGAACCGGGCGGCTGCGTGCCGGCCCATCCACATGGTCGTCGTGAGGAATGCATGCTGATCCAAGGCGATGTCCGGATCGCCGGGGCCGACCTTCGGCCCGGCGATTTTCTGGTTGCTGACTCTGGCAGCATCCATGCTGAAATGACAACCCAGGGCGGAATGCTTGCCTATATTCGCTACCTGGATCTTTCCATCGCTGCCTAACCGTCCGGTCTGCTGGGTCCTTTCCAATGATGTTTCCGGTTCGTCCCCTGTTGCGGCCGGGGACGTTCTTTCACCCTGATCGAATGGATCGACGATGTTTTTTTGCTTGGCTTTGGTCGCCCCGTTGTTCGCCGCGGCTGCGCTTTTTCAGGTTCATCCAGCCATGGCAGCGGAGGGCGATCCGATTGCCGGGGCACACGCCTATCAGCAGCGCTGCGCTGCCTGCCATATGCTCGACGCTGACCGCGTGGGCCCGCGTCATCGTGGCGTCGTAGGGCGCAAGGCCGGCTCGGTTGCAAACTTCGCCTATTCACCCGCTTTGCGAGATGCCAATGTCATATGGGATACCGTGAATCTTGACCGCTGGTTGGCTGACCCGCAAGCTGTGATACCGGGACAGCGCATGAATGTGTTGACGCGCGATGCCAAAGTCCGCGCCGACATCATTGCCTACCTGTTGGCGCAGCCTTCAAGGCCCGCCGCTGGCGCACAGTAATCAGTATGGTCGGACGAATGCACAAGCATGGCAGGGGCGCCGGAATTGGACAAAGCCGCGCTAGTACGTGACTTGCTGGTGAAGGTTGGGCGCGAGGCAGACCGGGATGCATTCCGCCAGCTTCATGCGCTGACGGCACCGCATATCTATGCGCTGTGCCTCCGCCTCTTGCGTGTTCAGCATCAGGCCGAGGAAGCCATGCAGGAGGGGTTCCTCCAGATCTGGCGTAAGGCCGGATATTATGATCCCGACCTGGGGCCGGCCCTGCCTTGGATGCTGATGGTCTGTCGCAACCGTGCAATCAGCATGATGAGGTTGCTGCCGCCACCTGCGCTCGATATCGACGATCAACCCAACCTAGCCGATGAGGCCAGCCCGCAGGTCGATCAGGTCGTCAGCAATTTGAAAGTGGGCGCGGCCGTTCGCGCCGCCTTGTTATCCCTTCCCGATAATCCCCGGCGGGCCCTGGAACTCGCCTTTTTCGATGGGCTGGAACACCAGGCGGTGGCTGCCCGGATGGGAGTACCGCTGGGCACAGCGAAAAGCTGGATACGCCGAGCCCTGATCAGCCTGCGACAGCATCTACCACCTGAATACCAGCCCTGATCTATTCCTGAACCGTTATCGCGACTTCCATGCGCGGGTGGATGTCGCAACTGACAATCACCGTGCCTGCCTTGGTAAAGGTCATCATATTCTCGGTGCCGGGTGGTTGAAGGTCTAGATCGAACGGAAATTGCGGTGTGTGCGATACGACATGATGGGCGATGGCATCATCATTTCGGAAAATAACAGTATCACCAGCCTTCACAGTCAACGTCGTCGGTCCGAACTGCCTGTTCTGCTGGGTGACCAGATGCGTCGCTTGCGCTGAAACGTCACCACCCTGCATCAGCAAGGGTAAGGCGACAGCCAGAACAGTCAGGTAATGGAAGGCGCGGAGCATTGGGGCTCTCCTGGAAGATTGCAGTGTATGCGATACGCTTCAGCGAACTGATCAGATGCGGTCAGTCGGCAAAATTCCCCAGATCCTCTATAAAGCGGTGCATCGTCACAAACATCCCTCACCACCAGAATGATTGAAAGCCGACGGCAGTCCAGCCCTCAGCCCCGTTCAGGGAATAGTTGCAGGACAGTCTCGACACAGGCGCCAAATACCTGTTTCACAATGTTGTGCCGCTCCACCCATTCAGTGCCCCACCCTCATCCAATCCGAAACCGCCCCCTCAGATCAGCCCTTCCTTCAGCAACTCCACCGCATGGTTCGCCGCCCGCGCCGTCAGGGCCATGTAGGTCAAGGACGGGTTCTGGGTGCCGGTCGACGCCATGCAGGCGCCATCGGTGACGAACAGGTTGGGCACCTCATGCGCCTGGTTCCAGCCGTTGAGGACGGAGCTGGCCGGGTCGCGGCCCATGCGGGCGGTGCCCATCTCGTGGGTCTTGGCACCCACGGGCGTGTCGAAGCGGGCATAGGGGGTGACATCCTCGCACCCGCCGGCGCGCAGGATCTCCGCCGCCTCGTCCCGCGCCCGGGCGATCATGGCCTTTTCGTTGGCGCGGAGCGTGCAGTCCAGATGCGCCAGCGGGATGCCCCAGCGGTCCTTCTTGTTGGGATGCAGGGTGAGGCGGTTGTCGGGGTGGGGCAGCATCTCCCCGAAGACGGTCAGGTGCATGTGCCACGCACCATGCGTCAGGGCTGCCTGCTTGGCCGCCACCCCCATTCCCGGTCCCTGCCCCGCCCCCGCCAGCGGCCGGCCGCGCCCTGCCCCGCCCTGGAAGCCGAAGCCGCGCAGGAAATCGTCGCCCGGCTTCTGCGCCCGGCTGCGGTAATTGGGGACATAGATGTCGTTGGGTCGCCGGCCGAACTCGTACCGGTCCAGCAGCCCCGGCACCCGGCCGGATGCCCCGGCCCCGCCGACATGGTCCATGACATACCGGCCCAGCGCATCGGACCCGTTGGCCAGCCCCCGCGGATTCGCCTCGCTCCTTGAATTCAGCAGGATATGGGCGGACGCAATGGTGGATGCGCACAGGAAGACGATGCGCGCCCGGTGGGTGCTGGTCTCCATGCTGTTGGCATCGATCACCCGCACGCCGGTGACGCGGCCCGTGGCCGGGTCGTGCTCCAGGCTGTGGCAGATGCGGTTGGTCAGGATGGTCAGGTTGCCGGTGTTGCGCGCGGCCGGCAGGGTGGCCGACAGGCTGCTGAAATAGGCGCCATAGGAACAGCCGCGGGTGCAATGCGACCGCGCCTGGCAACGGCCGCGCCCCAGCGCCTCCTGCTGCGCCGTTGGTTGGGTCATGTTGGCGGTGCGGCCGATGATCATATGCACGCCGGGCATGGTGCGTTTCAGGGTGCGGGCGACCTGCTTTTCCGCGCAATTCATCTCGAAGGGCGGCTGGAAGATGCCGTCGGGCAGTTCCTCCAGCCCCTCCATCGACCCGGAAATGCCGGCAAACCGTTCGACATGGTCGTACCAGGGCGCCAGATCGGCATAGCGAATGGGCCAGTCCACCCCGTGCCCGTCGCGCTGGTTGGCGGTGAAATCCGCCTCCCCCCAGCGATAGGATTGCCGGTACCAGGTCAGCGACCGCCCGCCCAACTGATAGCCCCGCGTCCAGATGAAGGGCCGATCCTCGGGATGGGAGAAAGGATAGGTCTTGGTATCGGCGAAGAATTGCAGATGCTGCATCTTGTAGATCCAGTCACCCTTGTCCTTCAGATACTGCCAGCCATTGGCGGCATAGCTTTCCGGCACCAGATTGCGGAACTCGATCTCCCACGGTGCCTGGAAATCGGTGTATTCCGGCCCCGCATGCTCGACAGGACGCCCGCGCTCAATCACCAGGGTCTTCAACCCCTTCTCGCACAGTTCCTTGGCCGCCCAGCCACCGGTGATGCCAGAGCCTACGACGATCGCATCCCATTCCATCAGCGCCGCTCCTCCACCAGCCGCCGGTATTTGGCCTTCGACAGGTCGCCGCGATAATCCCCCGGCACCGCCACATAATCGGGATCGGCCCCCTGGCTGGTGAAATAGGCGTACCAGATCAATTGCTTCAGCCGGCGCCAGCCCTGATCCTCCGGCCGCTGGCCGTTGAAGGCGGCGATGTCGATGCCGGTCAGCAAAGCCACCCGCTCCGCCGGTGCCAGGGCCAGGAACGGCCTAGGACCCTTGGCATCGATGCCGGCCAGGATGGCGCGAAACCGGGTCCGGGTTTCCGCCGATGCCCAATCCAGCATCAGCGCATCGATGACCCCATGAACATTGGCTGCCCCGGCGCCGGGCGTGTCGGTAGCGGGGATCATGATCTCCGCCAATTCCGCCAGCAGCGCCATCTCCGCTGCGGTGAAGAAACGGCCGACAGGCCCCATCGTGCCCACATAGGTCCAGGCGGGAAGTGCGGTCGCCGCCCCGCCGACCAGGGCGATGGCGGTCAGCAGGGCCTGTCGCCGGTTCATCATGTGGGCGCTCACAACGGACGGATGCGGATGGACCGGAACGACAGGCGGCCCGTACCGGGGCGCAGCAGCACCGGCCCCGATGCCGGCAGGCCGAAGCCGGCCCGGCTGCCCGCCACCAGCTTCGACCCGTTCAGCCAATGTTCGACCCGGTCACCCTGGACCAGGATGCGCACGCGGTTCCAATGGCCGGCCGGCTTCATGCTGGGCTTGTCCGGATTGGGATCGGTCAGGTTGCGGGCCGGCGCCTTGCCATCCAGGCTGCCGCTGGCCATCTCCCCCTGCCCTTGCGGCCCCTGGGCCAGACGATAGAGCGCGCTTCCCAGGTAACCGACGGCCCCGTCCGCCCCCTCCATGGCCTGCACGTCCAGTTCCAGATCGAAATCGCCGAACCGGTCGGCGCTGACGACGGGTCCCTCCGCGTGCTCGCGGATGATCGCGCCATCGGCGATGGACCAGCCCTTGCCCGACAGGCCGGACCAGCCGCCCGTGCCCTTGCCATCCCACAGCAGCCGCCAACCCAGGGCCGCGCGCTCCGGCGTCAGGTGGTTGGCGATGAAATCCTGTTCGTCGCTGGCATCCAGCGGGCGGCGGCGATAGCGGCCGGGATCGTCGGTGATGACCCGCAGATCCTTGAACCGCACCTCCAGCCCGGCATTGGCCGGATCTGGCCCGATATCATGCACCTGCAGCCCGAAAAACCCGCGCGGCGTCATGTCGTCCACGACATTGGCGGCGGGCATTCCGTTCAGCCAGGTGCGGATGCGGGTGCCGATGGCCTCCACCCTAATATGGTTCCAGTCGCCGGACCTGAAGCTGGCCTGGGTGTCCGGCCGATGCGCGGGCGTGGCCAGCCATAACCGCCGCTGCTCATCATAAATCCCGCCGGTCCAGCGCCGCGCGGCATGGTCGATCTCCACCTGATAACCATGGACGACGCCATCGCGGTATTCCGGCCTGGATTGCGACCGGATCATGATGCCGGAATTCAGGCGCGGATCGGTCTTCACCTGGAATTCCAGGATGAAATCATCGAACAGTTCGTCGCTGACCAGGAAACTGTTGCGGGATTTCTCCACCGAGGTCCCGATGATCTCCCCCTTCACCAGCCGGTAGGGCGCATGCCCGCCCAGCCGCCGCCAGCCGGGGATGGACCCGTCCGGAGACGGTGCCGCCGGGATCAGCGACCGCCAGGGCGGCGGGCTGGACGCACGGGCACCGGGCGTGAGCGGCAAGGCGGCGGCACCGGCCAGCAGGGCCAGGGATGCGCGCCGGGAAAGGGGCTTCGCCATCGTGGATCCTCCCGAACAACTTAGGTCCGGGCTTGATTGGGATGCCCGGTTGGCGTCTTTGTGACAACCTTGTCATAACTGATTTGCCGGGAGAAGGAAAGCCCGCTACCGCCCCGGCGCCACCCGGCGATAGGACAGCGCTTCGGCCACATGCAGGCGGCGCACGCCGTCCGCCCCTTCCATATCGGCCAAGGTACGGGCCACGCGCAGGACGCGGTGATAGCCGCGGGCCGACAGTTTCAGCCGCTCCGCCGCCTCGGTCAGCAATTGCCGCCCTGGGGCGTCCGGGCCTGCCACCTTCTCCAATATCTCGCCATCGGCCTCGGCATTGGTGCGAATGGGCGGGTGGCCGGGGGGCAGCAGGCCGGCATAGCGGGCCCGCTGCCGGTCGCGGGCATCGGCCACCCGGGCTGCCACTTCCGCCGTGCCCTCACGCGGGGGTGGCAGCGACAGGTCGGCGGCGCTGACCGCCGGCACGTCGACATGCAGGTCGATACGGTCGAACAGCGGCCCGCTGATCTTCGACTGATAGTCCGACGCGCATTTCGGCGCGCGGCCGCAGGCCAGGGCGGCATCGTCCAGATGGCCACAGCGGCAGGGATTCATCGCCGCCACCAGCTGGAACCGCGCCGGATAGGTGACATGATGGTTGGCGCGGCTGACCGTGGCGCGGCCCGTCTCCAGCGGCTGGCGCAGCGCCTCCAGGCTGCCGCGGGCGAATTCGGGCAACTCGTCCAGGAACAGCACGCCGTGATGGGCCAGGCTGATCTCCCCCGGCCGGGCGCGGGTGCCGCTGTCAAGTTCATCATTTTTTCTGACTCACAATGGCATAAAAGGGTTATTTTCTATCACCTAAATAGCAGACTAGATCGCTAATTTATCAGACTAGTTTGTTTATTTCACAAAATAATCAGATTCATTGCCAACCTCCTTCCGATGCCTGCCGGTGCATCGTTGGATACAATCCATACCTAGCCGTCCGGTGTAGGTAAGCCAGCGGCGCTGGATCATTTTTGTTCGTGCCCCAGATAAAGGGCCTCCAAATGGCAGGTACCAGGGCCTCCCTTACACATCAAGTTGCTGGCATTTAATCAGAATTGCTCCATGGTATCGCTTCCCATTTGCTTCTGTTTCTCTATCATCGACCCAGGAGGTAAAAGGAGTCTGCCGTGGTTCGACGTAGAAAAGTCGGTCCAAACGCTAGAAGTTACACCGGCCGACATATTGGAGCTGACGGTGGAACTGTCCGCTTTGAATCCAAGCTTGAGCGTGACTTTCTTATTTTGCTCCGTTTTAGGCGGGACGTGGTCGAAGTCACCGAGCAGCCGTTTACCCTGACCTTCCAGGACAGCCGGGGTCGCCAGCGATCCTACACGCCCGACTTCCTAGTCCGATTCGAGCACAAGGTGTCGATCTACGAAGTCAAATTTCGGGATGAGTTGCGCCAGAACTGGGCGCGGTACCAGGAGCCGTATCAATACGCCCGATGCTGGGCGAAGGCGAACGGCTATAGGTTCCGGATTATGACTGATCGGGTCATCCGCGGAATTCGCTTAGAGAACTTCCGATTGCTCGAGGCCCATCTCGATCACCCCGCAGACCCTGGCGAGGCAGCAGTCATCCTTGCCGAACTGCGCAACGGTGCCTGGACAGTCGGCGAACTCACGAAGGCCATCCACCCAGAGCCACGGGACCGCGGCTTGTTCTGGCAGACCTTCTGGCGCCTGCTAGCAAACGGCCAGATACGAGGCGATTTCGACCGGCCGATCGGCATGGAATTTGTGATCTGGATAGGAGGCTGACCGTGGCGGACGACCAGCGAGTCCCAGAGGTGGCTGGGTGGTTCCAGCCAGAGCCGAACGCGGTAGTGGACCTGGGCGGCAGGCCCGGCATCATTGTTCTGATCTCGTCCCTAACGACAGTTCTGGTCGAGGATACCGAAACGAAGGCGCGGTTCACCCGATCGGTACACGAGCTCATGCCGTGGCAGGGCGAAAGACCCGAACCGGCTCTAATTCCTCCAGACCTGACCTCACTCGATCCCATGCGCCTAGCTGAGGGACGGCGTCGGCTCGCAGTCATGATCGAGTTAGACGGACTTAAAGATCGGTCCCGGCCCGTCGTGGCAGAGTTTGCGGAGCAACTCGGTATCAGCACCGGGCACCTCTATGCGCTCTATTCAAAATGGCGGAGGGGGTATGGACTGATCGCCCTGATCCCGCACGCCGGCAAGCGCAAAAAGCGGGCGAAGCGCCTCGACCGAACCATATCGTCAATCGTGGAAACGCAAATCGATGAGCTCTACCTAGGCAGGGGCGAGCCTTTGAAGGAAATCGTTCACGCCGTAAGGGTGATCTGCCGCTCCCAAAACCTGAAGCCCCCCTCGCCGACGACTATCCGCGCCCGCATGCTTGAACGCCCCCCTGGTGAAGTGATACGCGCTCGGGAGGGGCCTGCCGCTGCCCGCAAAGCGGGCCGCTATGTGGAAGGCCCGGGAGAGGAACCGGTCTTCCCGCTCCAGAGGATTCAGATCGACCACACGGTAGCGGATCTGTTCGTCATAGACCCCGAACACCATGGCTCGGTTGCGCGGCCGATCCTGACCGTGGCAGTCGACGAATTCTCCAGGTGCGTTGTCGGATTTAGGCTTCGCCTCGCCAAGCCATCGACACTATCCGTGGCACTTGCCCTTCATCATGCAGTGTTTCCCAAGACCACGTATTGCAGCCGGCTGGGCATCGAGAGCGGCTGGGAGATGTACGGCAAGCCTGACTGGCTGTTCACGGACAACGCTGCAGAATTCGACAGTGATGGTCTGAGGCTTGGCTGCGAGCAACATAACATCCACCATATCTTTCGCCCACTGCACGCGCCGCATTTCGGAGGCCGGGTGGAGCGGCTCATCGGCACATTGATGGGACGGCTGCGCCTCATACCCGGTGCAACAATGCGGAACATCGAGGAACGGGGCGAGGATTATGACCCGGAGAAGCATGCCGCCTACACGATCGAGGAGGCGGAACGGCGTATCGCCATCATGATCGCGGACATCTACCACCGCGAAAACCACCAAACCCTGAAGATCGCACCTCGCAAGCTCTGGGAGTTCGGTCTGTTCGGGAGTGACGAGGCGCCTGGTCGCGGGCAACTTCCCGCTTTTCCGACCAACTCCGACCGCTTCCTGCTTGATTTCTTACCAGCCAAGCGCCGCACGATCCAGGATTACGGTATCACCATCAATGGGCTGTTTTACAACTGGCCAGTCCTAAAGGGGCTGCGGATGCGCCATGCCCGGGAAAAGTTCATCGTCCGCTTTAACCCTGACGACGTCACGCGCATCTGGGTCTGGGATGCGGAACAATTCGAATACTACGCTATTCCCCTGGCGTCCGGACGTTCGGCCCCGGCACCTCTATGGGAGATCGACCGCGCCATTGCAGCCTTGCGAACCGAGGGATGGGACAGCGAGAATGAGAACTTCATCTTTCGCAAGCTCGAGCAACTACGGCAGGAGGACGATCAAGCAGCGGCGAAGGTCAAGAAGGCCCGGCTCGCCATCGCCCGACGCAATGAAGCGAAACATACTTCCATCTATCTTCCTCCTACGAAGCCCGTTGCGGCCTTGCCCCCACCCGCCGAGGCGTCGGACAAGCCCGTGGCTACCGCCCCAGCCAACGACGACCCGACATCTACCGACGCCCCTCGACGGACCAGGCCCAAGCCGACAGTGGATGGCTGGACATGACACAGTACCCCCATCTCCATCCCTCAACCGTTCCGCTGCTGGACCTCCCCGCCGCCGAGCGGATCACGCGTTGCCAGACGAAGCGCTACGTCAGCTACTACGGTGCCGAGACGGGCCTCACCAGGATGGAGCGCCTCGTGCAGATTCCCAGACAGCAGCGGCCCGAGGGTCTGATCATCGAGGCGCCGACCGGCAACGGGAAATCCTACATTTTGGAGAGGTTTCGCCATCGGCACCCGGCCACGGACAACCCCAAGGGCGACCATGTGGTGGTACCAGTGCTCTTCATCGAGATGCCGGAGGATCCCAGCCTTGTGACGTTTTACGAGGCAATTCTTAATGCTCTGTTCAGCCCTTACAACCCTAGAAGTAAGCCAGCCGAAAAGCGGAAGCAGGCTATAGAGGTGCTGGAGGCTGCGCAGACCCGCATCTTGCTGATAGACGAAGCCCACAATCTCGGCCTTGCTACATTCACCATGAAGATGAAGATTCTGGCCGCGCTGCGGGCCTTCATGAACAACGATCGGCTGATGCTGAGCATCGTCTGCGCTGGCACCAGCGAGGCGAAAGCCGAACTCCAGAGCGACGTGCAACTCCTCAACCGTTTCGACATCCATCAGCTTCCACTGTGGCAGGATGGTGAGAGTTATCGCTCCTTGTTGGCTGGATTCGAGGCCCTACTGCCCCTGAAGCTCCCGTCTGACCTCTGGGACAACGATGACTTGGCCCATATCATCCTCCAGCGTAGTGACCGGATCATCGCCGAGATGTTCAAGATCGTCAGCCGTGCCGCGGTCGCCGCCATCGAAGGGGGCGAGGAACACATCACCCGCAAGGTGCTGGATCGCATCGACTACATGTCGCTCAGCCAGCGGCGAAATCCGGTTTTCGACGTACAGCCGATGTGAATGCCATGCTTTCGGGGAAGTACTGGCCTTACCACCCCAAGCCCCTACCCGACGAGATACTGTCTTCCTGGATCGTGCGGACGGCCCTGGGAAACGGTCTACTCCCTTCCACCTTCTGCCAGATAGAGTTCAATGATCCCCGGCTGCTTGCTCTGGATATAGACCGCACCGAGCGGGCCCATGTGATCACCCGAATGGCCGAGAAGACCGGGACTGCTCAGGATAGCGCGGAACAAACAGTACTCAGATCCCTGCAAGGTGAGCTGGTCGAAGGATGGGCAGCCCACGGTCGGATGCGGTGGCTGCTATATGCCGGCGCCCGTCACCGGCTGAGGCGGTTGGCAGGACCACAATTCTGTCCCCGTTGCTTAGCCGAAGACGAGCGCCCTTACTTCCGCAGATCATGGCGGCTAGCGCTCTACGCCGCTTGCCCACATCACTCCGTCGTGCTGCTCGACCGCTGCCCGGATTGCCAAGCGCCGCTCATGTCCTATAGGTCTGAGCAACTTCATCTTTGCGGATCATGTGGCAGCGATCTCAGGGCGCCAGCAGCCCAACCGGCCGATTTTCCGGCCCTCGTCCTGCATCGGCGGAATGCCGTTGCTCTTGAACGCGGTTGGACAACGCTCTGCGAGACAGACTTCCTGCGCTCCCATCTTTACTTCGACCTGCTCCACCAGATCCTGCGCATGCTCTACACAGGCAAGCGATGCGGCCGCCTACGCGCCGTTATCGCCGACCAATGGGGCGGTGACGATCCTACCCTCCCGTTCCCCCGGCGGGAGTTGGAGGCGTTCTCGCCATCGCACAGGCACAGGCTGCTCGCGCTTGCTGCCCGGCTCTTGGAGGGGTGGCCGTATCGCTTCGTCGGTGCGTGCGCGGAGGCGGGGGTCTGGGAAGCCTATGCCTTATGCGATGTGAAACACGCGCCCTACGCACTGGCAGAGCCAATCCGCAGACATCTCTGTCGCGCCTCCTACGTCCCAGCCGAGGGCGAAGTTCTGGCGGCCATGGCGTTCTTGCGTCGACAGGGGATCGACCCGTCCCAGCAGCGGCTCAGGCCGTACATTGGGTACACCCAGATCGCCAGCAAGCTGCTTGCGGTGGAACATACTATCGGCATCATGCCCCCTGCGATGGTAACCAATACCAGGTGCGACAGTCCCGTCCGACGAGATTCTCACGCTTGAGACGGGTCAGCGTCATCCCCGGCCTCTTCGGGTGAACACCTGCGGGCAGGAGTTGCGACACCTGGGCTGCGAACTCCGCTGCCGTCAACCGCTCTGAATATGCTGCCTTAAGCACCTCAAGGACCTTGGCGCGGTAGGCGCCATGCGTGCCGGCTTCCGGATGGTGAGTCGAGGCTCCCGGCATGATGGTCCTCCTTCGTCGATTGCCAACATGTATGGAATGAATTATTCCGCAATTCCATAGAGAACGGAATGCGAAGAACCGGGAGCTGCTGGAAAGATGTCGGCTCTCGAAACGATGGACCGGAGGCGGATGACGCCCTGCGGGCGCGTGCCGAAGACCTCCGGAGGGTTCTTGGCCTGATGGAAACGGATTTTGCTTGGCGGATTGGGAAATATGCGCAGCCCACGTATTCCAACTTTCTGCATGGTCGGCGACCATCGAAGGGCATCCGCGAGGGGCTCGAGCGATTGTTCGCTAGTCACCATAACGACCTCCAGGCCAACTTCCCATAGCATGCCAAGAAGGCGCTGTCGGCTTCTCCCGACAGCGCCATTGAGAAGGCACTCCGCAATCTGGCTGAAGCAGCGCAGGGCGACGAGGAGTTGATCATCCGAACATTGGAAGTGGCTGCTGCCGTCCTGAAATTGGTCAAGCGAGGAATGGAATGATTTATCCCGTAAAGGATCGGCCATGCGCCTCCCCTCTTTGGCAAGGGCATTCCATCGTGACGGGGATCGAAACCGCCTGCCAGTTCCTCCAATGGACCTACAAAATCAAGCGGATCGACGGGGCACTTATCCCTGAAAGATCGATCCGCTTGTTGCTTCGTCGCCAACTGGGAGGTGCCTGGAGCGCCTTAGATTACGTCATTGACGTTGTTTCGCGGATGGACCTTCGAGCCGCGGTCGAAATACAGGATGCTGCCAGGAGAACGGCCAGCGAAGCTAGGGACCGCAGTGCCCGATACGCAATCGCGACCGAAATCTGTCTGCCCGGTCAAATGGTCGCGAATATGCGGAGTTGCATGGCCGCCGGGACGGTTCTGGCAGAACGTCCGGTCCAGCGGATTATCGACGCGGCCCTGAAACCGGAGGGCTCATACATAACGGCAGGCATTCTGCTGCGCCGCGTAGCGGTATACGGAGTTCCCGAGAGAACTGTCTGGGAACATCTCAAGGCACTGATGGCGACCGGTCACGTGTTCACGGATCTGCGTCTTCCTTTTGGACCGGCGACCCTTCTTCAGTCGAGGTTACCCCATCTTGACCTTGAACGCCGACATGCCATCCTAGAGAAGAAAGCACCGCTTCTGCATAAGCTGCCGCCGTGGTCGCACTGTGCGCGATGGCATAGCATGAGAGATCGCCCAAGCTGTCTCTGACGGAGACGGGGATCGCTGATACTTTAGAGGCGTTGTTCCACAGCGAATATCTGCGCCGAGCGATATTAAGGACATCCTCGGCCTGCTGCTCGCTGATCGGGCGTCCCCGTTCATGCATTAGTACCATCATGGCGCTGGTTCCCGTCTCGCCTTCCTCCCGTTCTATATCGAACAGATAGGCGTATCGACCCCTGTAAACGAGTTCAGCCGCAAAAAAAGCCCGGCGGCGACCCGACTTCAGCAGGTGCCAGGACCTACCGTCGGGCATACCGCCGTAACTGTGACCGTTGACGTTGACGACGTGTTGTCCGATCTCTAATGCCTTTACCACGACACTACGGGCGTTGAGCGCGTCCAAGATCAGGGCGAAGGTCTCTCCGCCGGCGCTCAGGAAGTCCTGTGCAGGCAGTGCTTGGGCAGGTGCGCACGGGTCGTTCAGTGGTGCGACCTGCTTCACTCTGCCCACCCCCGTTCCAGCCTGAGACAGTGGGCCAGTTGCAAACCGGTCAGCAGGGACTCCTTCATCTGTGCGATGAGTAGGAGAAGAAAAAGCTGGTCTTTCCACTGGTTTGCGCTTGATTTTCACCCGCGCCAGATAGGAAAACCGTCTCGCCAACGATCCTCCGCGCACTGTCCAGGTACCCGCCAAGGGGTCCGGTCGCTCAGATGAAGTCAGCGACGCGTCGTCGGTAGGCTGCGCATGTCTGTGCGGGACTACACCCTCTTGCGTCCCGCCGCCCGCCCCTTTGATGGTCTGTTCGATTTCAATATTCAACGCGCGAAACGGGAACGGCGCGGAGCATGTCGATATCTGAAGCGCCAAGAACCGGCAGCGCGGACCATCCGGCGTCTGCACACCAAAACGTCGGCCGAACGCCGTTAGCCGCGTCCCCCCCGCAAACGGAAATTCAAAGCTGGGCTCGGGCGGTGTCCCGTTATGCCATGCCAACTTCAATGATCCATGGACTCTGGCAAACATGCGCCGACACGCGTCGTTAGGCTCAGAAGCAGCGAACCGCGCGACGACGGCCGCATCCCCATCACAGAGAGGCCGGCGGAGTCGGACGCAGAAAACTCCTCTCCTCTTATCCAGCCAACGACTCTCGCCGGGGTCGAAGAAATTGCCGCCCTTGGCAGTCAACCCTCCGCCGAAAACCGCCTGCGCAAGGTCGGTCGACGGACAGCCGTAAAATTGAATTAAGGCATAAGCCGGTATCAAGAGGCCATACGGGTCGCCGTCCACCTCGACTGCGACGAGCCGGGTGTAGGCAGTGCCCGGGCCGAATGCGTGGACGCCGTACGGGATGATGTTGTTCCCGATTTTGACTGTGCTGCCGTTCACACACTTAGCGAGAGCCGGGGATCCCAGCAGAAGTTCGCGTACGGTGCCGCCATTGATTATAAGCCGCCGATCAAAGTAATCCAGGCCAGCGAAAGTCGATTCCTCGAGTTGTCCGTCTGCCCAAATAGATCCAATCAACAACCAAGGAGTCGCTCCAACCGTGGTAGAGAACTGGATTGTAGTCCTTCCGCCGGCAGATAATCTGCCGAAAATGACACGAAGCTTTGGATCGAAAGAATCCTTCGGATTCGGAAAAAATTCTGTACAAGACATCAACATCCACCCGGGACCATTCAGCTCACGGAAGCTCGGTGGTCTTTTAGCAATGTAAGCTTCTGCTTTGTTCAGATTCAGTGGATCTTGGGCGATTATCTGTTCGGTGATCGAATGTGAGAGCGTCCTCATCGGCGGACACTCTTCAGCAACTTTCGAGCGATCTCCCCTGATGCATATAAAAGCATTAGAGGAACGGCCGGTGCGAGCTCGGTGGGAAAGCGGTCAGGGTAATTCTGGCTCGCCGGATCCACGATCCGAACGACTAGAACATGATCGGCATTGGTGTTTCGTTCGATTTTTTGGTTTGACCTCTGCAACACCCATGCGGCGTCTCTGACTAAGCCCACACGACATGATGTTATTTGAGTTGGAGGTTTCCTAGTAGACATGAGTCTCCCATCCGCCGACATAGTCGGCGCTTGACAAGAATCGCGATGTAGGAGAATCTGCCGGTGCTAAGTCAGCAAGTTCTCCTAGAGGGAATGTAAGTTGGAAACGGCGATCGGACGGCAATCCGGTCGCCGTTTTTCTATTTTCGCTCCACAAAGGTTTGGTCTCGACCGGCCTGACGGGCCGGTCGAGACCATTCCAATCGCGATCACCCCATAATTTCAAGAAAAAATTGCCGGATAGGAAGGCAGATTTAGATTCTTATAGATCGGATGGCATCCTTGTCTAACTTATTTTTATTGACATCGCGAATTGTTAGCATTTTTCGTCACAATTTACGACGGATATTACGTCACTTTGCTCTGGAAGCCGCTGATAATGAACCAGCACATGGTCGAGTTCTGCTCGGCACAAGTGTTTTATGCAATGCCTAATGCCCCCACGGATTGATGATTCGGCCGATCGCAAACGTGGCGCCACCATCAATTATGGGGGATAATGATTCTTGCGTTCTTTTATTTAGTGTAAATCTTATGGTTCACCTATCCGCTGTTCATAGGGATTTGGGGACGAGATGCCGTGTTGGTTGGTTCGGCCGGCTGATCCGGCTTTTCCTCCTGGCCTACTGGCGTGATATCGCGCTGGTGTATCTAGATCTGGTGAAGAGGAATCAGTGCTTCCAAGATGAGAACCTCTCGTCGAGGCGCTTAGGCTCTGCGTATCCGGTTGGGTAAGTCATTGCCCGGCGGCCAGCGCCTGCAATATCCGGTGCCAGTACTTGCGGCCAGACCAGCGGTTGAAACGATTGTAAACCGTGGTCGGCGGGCCATATTCGGGCGGACAGTCCTTCCAACGGCAGCCGCTCTTGAATACATGAATAATCCCGCTGATGATCCGGCGGTCATCAACACGCAGCGCACCAACGGTATGGCGGGGTAGGTGTGGCTCAATCGCTGACCAAGCATCATCCGAAAGCCAGAAAATTTCTCGCAATCCGACCTCCAACGCATCAACGACGCCTTGGAATCATATTTCAGCCGTAACTTCAATGCTCTGTTCTGGTTCTGACCCTAGTGCTTAGGAGAAGTTCGGCGTGGCCAAGCACGAGGGCCACGTCCTCAGGCGCAAGGCGCCGCAGAATTTCCACCAATCTCGTCTCCGACCGCAACCGATCCGGATCAGGATCGCCGGCAGATGGTTCGGGCAGGAAGAACGACATCGGCCGGTTCAGAACGCCGGCGATTCGCATCAGCGTGAGCAGGGTGGGTGCTTTGGTCCCCGTCTCCAGATAGCTGACGGTCCTGGTCGCTTGGTCAATGGCGGAGGCGAGCTGCTCTTGGGTCATCCCCCGAGCATCCCGCGCGGCCCTCACCCGAGCACCGATACTTCGTTTCCAGTTCGCGTCCATGACACGCACCCTGCTGCGCGCGACGTCGATTGACCACGATCCGAGTTGCAGATAACTAGATGAATGGACGCACTATGTTGCGTTCCTATTCTGTTGGTTCGCTGGACGTCACCGTTTCCAACCATGGTCGTCATATGAAAAGCCAAGCTGCTACCGCTGCCGCCCTTTCGCTTTGGCTCCTCTCTGGATGTGCAAGCAACAACGCCCAGAAAGTCGCTATCAGCAGGCCCACGGCTGGCGATCAGAACAGCGTGTTGATCGGTCTTTCCCCGAAGCTGGAATCGGGCGGCATGTACGTCCATGTGAGCGATGCCGGCGGCGCCTGGCATGTCACCCAGGTCTCCGATCGATTCCTCCCGCCTAATGAGGGAGCGGAAGTTCTGTGGGTTTCCAAGGACATGTTGATGGTGGAACCGGGCTATCAGACCGGTCGAGAAATTCTAACCTCATCATCCTATATCGGCTGCTCTCCACTTCTGGAATACAATGGATATCACCCTTGCCGCAGCCGCTTGATGGTCGCCGACACCGCAGGCACCATCGGTCGGAACCTGACCGCGATACCACTGACGCTTGGTGCCGGCATTGGAACCAATAAGATCGTCGATCGGGAACTGGTTGCCCGCATCATCGCTGAAGCCAAGGTGATCGAAGCCGTTCGCGAACAGCGCAACCTCGTCGCCACCAAGCAAGAAATCCGCAACTACGTTGCCAAACTGAGGATGGAAGCGGTCCTGAAGCTGTCTGCACAGGACGCCTCGGGCTTCGCTTTGGGTGAGCAGCAACTGAAGTCGAATATGGAATTCCGCCTTTCCATCCCTGGACTGGAGTCGGTCCGGACCAACGAGGCGGCCAAGTCGATGATGGCCGACCTCGAAAAGGCTGTCAGCAATGCGGAGCAGCTTCCCCAACTGAAAGCCGAGTGCAGCCTAGCCCGATATACTGACATCAAGGGAAGTGCTGCTTGCGGTGGAGCCATAACCTCAGACGGTCGGAAACTGGTGATCCAGGCCGACATGCAGATTGCTGCGGTGTACCTAAGGTGGACGGGCCCGGCCACCCTGGATTTCGGCAACGCGCAGATTCACGGTGTGTTGAACGGAACCATCCTGGAGGTCCAGAACCAGAGCACGGGCTACCTGGTGGTCGAAGCTGTATCCGTATACGTGAACAAGGAAATTCGCACGACGACGCTGGCCCGGCCCCTCACTCTGCCTCCCATGGCGGCCCAAACAATTAGCGTAGAATCCGAACTCAATGCTATGGCCCATCCAGTTAGAATGGGCGCAACCACGCTGGCACAGGCAAAGCAGCGGAAGACGACATACAGCATCGCCGTCAAGTATAACGTCGATGGCGCCCCTGGTTCGGTCGTTGGAACACGCACCTACACCGCTGATCAACTCGGCAAGCCTTGACAGCACCAGCGAACAGGCTCGGGCGCGGCAATGGCATTCGGACAACCCTGTGGACGGCGCCTACGTGAGGCGGCTGCACCAGCGGGAACGCGGGAGGGAAAGCCAGACCTTGGAGGAAGGCTAAGCCCTGACGACTGATGCCGGGGGGCGCAGGACCTGGGCCGGCGGAGGCGGGTTGGCGTCTTCTTCCAGGGGCAAGCCCAGGGCTTTGAAATAGGCGATCGCAAAGAGACGCAGCGCTGCGGCGAGCGAGGCGTCTCCCCGCCGGAGGTCGATCACGCCGGCGATCTCGGACAGCGTCCGCCCCTCCCGCTTGGCAATGTCGTTCAGTGCGTCCCACTCGCACAACCTGAGGCGCAGGCAAGTCCGCCGGCCATGGACGGTGACGTTCCTCACGACGGATGGCTGGTCCAGTTCCATTGCATCCAGTGCGGGTTGATCCTCGGTCGGGATCGACTTCGTGCTTCGGATCGGCGGCATGTGAGTCACATAGATTGATTGCAGTACTAGATATATATCATATTAGAAGAACTATGGATGTGAAGAGGTTCACCGCGCAGGAGCGCGGTTCGGGCACAAGGCCAGACGATGAGGGCTGGCTACCGCCGATTCCCGGCGGTGCGGATCCGGACGCGGAAGGCATCGGGCACTACCGCGTGGTCGGCCGACAGCACCTCGGAGGCGATGCGGACGTGGAACGCCCCGTTTTCACCGGGCTCGCCGCCGTCGGCCGACGCCAGCCGCGCATGTGGGAAGGCCGCCATCATCCGGGAGAGCGACCGGAAGCCGAGGAGCTTCGGTTGGAACCACGGGGCGTAGAGGCGGAGCCCGGTGCCCAGGTCGCCGAGCGCGACAAGGTAGCTGCCGTCAGGGTCGGGCTCCAGGCCGGACAGGACCGACTGGACCGCCGGTGCGATGCGTTCAGCCCATCCAGGCCAACCGACGTTCTCGCGGTACGGGATGAAGAGGTCGGCCGCGGCGCGGATACGGCCAGTGGAGGGCCTCTCGTAGGAGATGAGGACAGTTTGGCAGCCGATGGCCCTGGAGCCCTCGAGCAGGTGGATAAAGTCCCCGTCGGACGAGCAGACGACGACGCGCCGGCAGCCCGTTGTCGCCGCTTGCACCAGGCCCTCGGCGGTCATGCGCAGGTCGGCCTGGTTCTTTCCCTGCCGCGTCTGCACGATATGCACGTGCTCCCTCATCCCGGCGACCTTCAGCCACCGGGCGTCGATCCTGGCCTTGTTGCCGTAGAGACGGACGGAGTATGGGCCGTCCAGCATCCCGATCACCCGGTCAACCAGCATCCAACTGGCCACGGGCATGTTCTCGGCATCGATCAGGATCAGGGTGGCCAATTGCGGGTTCGCGGGTCCGGTGGGAATTAACCCAGCACTCTATGGGCGAAGCGGCGTTGTCGGCCATAAGTATCCAGGCGAAAAGGTATATGGCGCGGCCTGGGTGCCGGGATGTACGCTCGTTTATCCTCAACGCCCAACGGAGACCCGATGCCCCGCCGCTCTAAAAATGACGCTGCCAACGCCATGGACACGGCGGTGGAGAACCACGTCGCGGGGCGCGTTCGCCTGCGCCGGGGGCTGCTCGGCCTCAGCCAATCGGATCTGGCGAAGGCCCTGGGTATCACCTTCCAGCAGGTGCAGAAGTACGAGCGCGGGTCGAACAGGATCTCGGTGGGCAAGCTGTACCGGCTGGCGGACATCCTGGACGTGCCGCTGGTGTTCTTCTTCGACGGCCTGGAGGGTGCTGGCATGGCCAGGCCGGCTGCGGGGGAGATGCCGGAGCCTGCGGGTATCCTGTCCCGCCGCGAGTTGGACCTGCTCCGCGCCTGGCGCCAGGCGCCGCCGGAGGTCGCGGACACCGTCGCTGGGCTGCTCCGCTCGATCGCGCCCGAGATTGAGGTGGCGCGACCCTCGCTTCCGGATATTCTGTCGTCGGCTGCGTCGCCGGAATCGGTTCCCGTCGTCGAGGAGGCGCAGGCGGGAGCCCCGCGACGCCGTGGGCGGCCGCCCGGAAAGGCCAAAGCGCGGGAGGCTGATGCCGAGACCGAACGCCCGGTGCAAGGAGGGGAACGGACAAGGCGCCGCGCAGCCGGCGCGGTCTGGAACACGGCCGACATACGGTACTATGGCGAAGGCGAACGGTAACAGGAAGGATGAACACTGAAGTGGTGACGACGCAGGCGCCGCTGCCTTGTCAGGTTGGGCAAGAGGAACCCCTATCAGCCCATTTCTTGTTAGGGGCCGTAGAACGAACCCGCTGCGCGGGAAAGGTGCCGGTTTATAGGTTGATACTTCATCCGTTGGGTTGAGCGTGTGGATTGCCGGGTTTTGGCGACGGACTGAGCATTGAGGCTCCTTCCAGCCAGAGGAGCCGGCGATGACCAGCCACTTTTCATCCCCTACGGTAAGCCCGTTGCGCCAGCGTCTGATCGACGACATGAATGTGCGGCGGTTTGGTGCCAACACCCAGCACGATTACCTGCGCAGCGTCTCCCGCTTTGCGGCCTTTCTCGGGCGGCCACCGGCGACGGCCACGGCGGAGGATATCCGCCGGTTCCAGGTGGCACAGCACGAGGCGGGGATGCATGCCCCGGCGATGAACAGCGATGTCTCGGCGCTGCGCTTCTTCTTCACCACGACGCTCGACCGCCCGGACCTGTCGCGCAAGCTGATCCGCGTCTCCTATCCCCGCAAGCTGCCTCTGGTGCTGAGTCCGGAGGAAGTGGCGCGGCTGCTGGCGGCGACCACCTGCCTGAAGCACCGGGCGGCCCTGAGCGTGGCCTATGGCGCCGGCCTGCGGGTGGCCGAGGTGGCGGCCCTGAAGGTCGGGGATATCGACAGCCAGCGCATGTTGATCCGTGTCGAGCGTGGCAAGGGCGGGCGGTACCGCAACGCCATGCTGTCGCCCGATCTGCTGGCCCTGTTGCGCGCCTGGTGGGCGGAAGGACGGCGCCAGGGGGTGATGCGGGCCGGCGGCTGGCTGCTTCCCGGCCAGGATCCGGCGAACCCTATCACCACCCGGCAGTTGAGCCGGATCGTCGAGGAGGCGGCCCGAAAGGGCGGCCTCACAAAACGCGTCAGCCCTCATACCCTGCGCCACAGTTTCGCGACACATCTGCTGGAGGACGGCGTCGATATCCGCGTGATCCAGGTCCTGCTGGGCCATGCCAAGCTGAACAACACCGCGCTCTACACCCGGGTGGCGACACGGGTCGTGCGGGCCGTCACCAGCCCGCTGGACAAGATCAGCACCCTGCTCAACGGCAAGGAGCCGGACGGCGGCTGACGGGCCGTGCGCGACACGCTGGAGGTCGCCGACATCTTCCGGGCGGCGGGAGCCGGGTTCCGCACTGCCCAGGCCGGCCATCTGAGCCTGGACCAGTTGAAGGTGATGTCGGCGGTCGAGAATTGCCGGACCGCGGCGCTGGGCGGCCATGTCGAAGGCTGCGAAGCTTGCGGCCATCTGCGCATCGCCTGCAACAGCTGCCGCAACCGTCATTGCCCCAAATGCCAGTCGGCCGCCGCGCGTGCCTGGCTGGCGGCGCGGGAGGCCGACCTGCTGCCGGTCGGCTATTTCCACGTTGTCTTTACCTTGCCGGCCGAGATCGGCCCCATCGCCTGGCAGAACAAGGCCCTGGTCTATGACCTGCTGTTCCAGGCGGCCGCGCGCACGATGATGGTGATCGCCGCCGATCCCAAACACCTCGGCGCCCGCATCGGCATCACCGCCGTGCTCCATACCTGGGGTTCGGCCCTGACCCATCATCCCCATGTCCATATGATCGTGCCCGGCGGCGGCCTCTCACCCGACGGTGGGCGCTGGATCGCCGCGTGGCTAGCGTTCCTGATGCCTGTCCGGGTGCTGGGGGCACTGTTTCGCCGGCTGTTCCTGACCAGGCTGGTCGAACTGCACCGATCAGGCCGCCTCGCCCTGTTCGGTGCCCTGGCCGGCCTGACCGACCACAGGGCCTTTCTGCGCCATCTGGCACCCCTCAGGAAACGGCGATGGGTGGTCTACGCCAAGGCACCCTTTGCCGGACCTGAGGCTGTGCTGGCCTATCTTTCCCGCTACACCCACCGCGTCGCCATCTCCAACCGGCGGCTGATCGCGTTCGACGCCGCCGGCGTGACCCTCCGGTACAAGGACTATCGCCGCAGCGGCCCGGAGATCCACCAGGTCATGACGCTGGAAACACCGGAACTCATCCGGCGCTTTCTGCTCCACGTCCTCCCCACAGGGTTCCACCGCATCAGACACTACGGTCTGCTCGCCGGCAGCACTCGCAAGGTCGACATCGCCCGCGCGCGCGAACTGCTGGGGGTGGCAACGCCTATGCCGCCTGTGCCAGCCGATCAGGCCGAGCCCCGTCCGCCCTGTCCATGCTGTGGTGGGCGCATGGTCATCGTGGAAACCCTCGGGCGCTGGATGCAGCCGCGCGCGCGCCCACAGCACACAGCCCCAACCGGAAACATGTCGCCGTGACCCGGCACGGCCCGTAACGCCAGCAGTCGCAGCACATTCGCTCCGGCCATCGGCCCCTCATGTGCCCGGCGACCGGACCGGGCTGATTCCAACGGCGTGACCGTCATGCCCGAGACGTCAACCGCCTTGGCCGACCGGCCAAGACATCTATAATCGGGCAAATGAGGCCCGGGCATGTCCCCCATTCCGGCCCTCAAGCCGGCAAATGCGCCACCCACGGAACGGCACCGGACGACAAATTCCCATACCAATGCCCTGCTGACCGCGGGTTCGTTCTCCGGGGACTTTCGGACGCCTGCCGGCATCCGAAACTCTCAACGGAAGCAGACGGACGGATTTTCGCTCTCGCAATAGGATTCCAGACATTTCTACCTGCCACCGCGGCTCCCCTCGGACACAAATGCTCACCTTGTGGCCAGTTTGTTGGCTTTGTCATCATCAACTATATCTGCTTCAATTATGAATGCCACCGGCGAGATTAGCATCGCCGTCCCGCTTTCAGTCCGCTCCACTTCAAGCAAACCAGCATAACATTGATCGGTGCAGGCTCGGCGGTCGCGCACCATGTTGCCAGACTTCCGGAACCTGCGGACAGCGCCCGGGGGTGGGAGGGAACGGTCACATCATTGTTTACTCGCTCATAATCGCGGGACGCGAGACCATAGCCGCACGACCGTTCTGATGCTACACAAAGCGCCAAACCTTCCTAGTTCAGCTAGTCATTTGGTATAATATATCAAGGGCCTCGTTGCTATCAATACTATTTCCATTAATAACAGGGATCGAATCAACCCAGTTATTATAATCTTCGGCAGTTAAATCTCTTAAATGATCTAAGTCGACGTCATAGTTGATGGTCAAATCAGTTTCTGCTGCCATTCCCTCCATCGCGGTCACCGACGTCGCCATCCTGTGATCCATAGGCGACCGCTTCTCGATCAAGCTGGTCATTGCGATCTCATAATATATCCACGGCGAGTTCGTGGTCGTGCCGCTTATGTAGTCGTCTGATGAAATCGAATGCGGTGTATTGAGAAAAATGATGCATTCACATCTTTTTATCATATAACTGAGCGCGACGCACAGCATCATGTGAACGTGCGAAGTTGAGCGATTGCGCTTCTGATAATTATAGGTCTTCGTATGTCGATTATAACAGTATTCATTGTCCAATAGCCATAAAAGCTTGTTCGAATATCCCCACACGGCGGAATCCACGAAGGAGGTCACGCCAAGTTCCTGATGCAGGTGCCCGGCTAGACCAAGGGCTAGGGCACTGTCCTTGTGAGCGTGCGAAATGAACACCTGAGCATCCACGTCCGGAAACCACGCCGCGTTCATCCTTGAGGAAATCAAATTCCCCGAAGTGTCCTTGAATTCCTCCAGTCTATCGCGGACAGTTCTCTGATTTTCCTGGTGTAGGTGTGCTCCTGCATCTGAATAATCAACGAAAAAATTGTCCGGCACTATGAGATTGAATCCTCGATACATCTTAGACCTCAGGGTTTGTTGAACGGGATGGACGCTTCAGGCGGAAAATGGGCTCAGGGTCGATGGCCAGCGTTGCGGTCCCCACAGAAGGTGCCTATTCGGTTCCTGGTCAAAGCTTCTAATATCCTGTTGAGAAAATGTTTTGTAGTTATCGCTGTGCTTTACGTTTCTCCTGGAGGATTGTCGACGAATTCTCTTTTGTAACCAACCGTGAGAATCATAGGGCGCGGGCTCCAACTTTCAGCCCACCTTCTTCAAAGCAAGCAAGCGCCAGCGCGTCAGATCGGCCACGATGAGCGCACCAACAAACCTATACGAGCAAAATTAGGTCGCGTCGCCCAATATCGCGCGATACAGGGGTAATGGAGCGGAGCAATCGAAATCGCCCAATCGGGCCGACTACAGCTGGTAGGCAGTGAATTGGAGCCCAGTGGTGTTTCCGATCTAACCGCATGGTGGCGGCGCTTCGATGTCGCTTCCGTTATCTTAAGATTGGTAATTGTTACGCTTGCAGTATAGGTTCGGAAAATCAGATTGACCATAAGCCAGGGGGAATAACGTGGGACGTCGTGTTTTCTTCAGCTTCCATTTCGATAATGATTACTGGCGGACACAGCAGATCAGAAACATGGGGACGCTCGAAGGACAAGCGCTTTGCACTCCCAACGCGTGGGAAGAGGTAAAGCGCAAAGGAAAAGCCTCCATCGAGAAATGGATCGCCGACAACATGCATGGCAAGAGTTGCGTTGTAGTGTTAGTCGGCTCTCAAACCGCAAGCCGCCCTTGGGTAATACGTGAGATCATCAAGGCCTGGGACGACAGGAGGGGTGTTCTCGGCATCCGCGTCGACAGGCTTCTCGATCACAATAGCCAACCCTCAATCGCGGGAGCCAATCCGTTTGATTCGATCACCATTGGTGGCACGAGCAGCAAGCTTTCGTCGTTGGTGCCGCTAGTTACTCCCACGGGCAGCGACAGCAAGGCCGTCTACGCCTCGATCTCGAACGGAATCGAGAAGTGGATCGAGGATGCAATCGCCATCCGCGGCCGCAATTAACCATACCTGAGGGGCGATACGATGGCGGCGGCTGCAACGACGAAGCGGTTTCTGAAGGACTATCCCGAGGCTCTTATCGGCGGGGGCGGCGCAGTGTTCGTGGGCGCCGGCGTCTCCATGGGGGCTGGCTACCCATCATGGGCGGCGCTTCTAACGGAGGTTGGTGAAGAGCTTGGGGTATCGTCCGGCGAACTTCACGACCTAGCCGCACTCGCCCAATGGAGCATTCAGGAGAACGGTTCCGCGACGCGGGTCAGGAACGTCATCAAGGAGCAGATCGGTGTGGAACACGCCGTTCCCGAGACGCTGGAAATCATCGCCCGACTGCCGACCAAGTTTATCTGGACCACAAACTACGACAGGCTGGTCGAACGCGCCTTCGGCGGTGTCAACCGGCCGTTAGACACTGTCTCCGGAGCCGCGGACCTTGCCCTTCGCGCGACGCCCGGTGCGACCCGGCTGTTTAAGATGCACGGGTCGGTCGAGCGGCTGGACGATGTTGTCATTTCTACCGACGACTACGAACTCTATCGATCGAAGCGCGGCGCCTTCCTACCTCTACTGCAGGCGCACCTCTCGAGTATGTCGATGCTGTTCCTCGGGATCAGCTTCACGGATCCGAACATCCGACACGTCTTATCGCTGATCCGCGAAAGCTTCACGTCAGCTCCGCCGGAGCACTTTGCCATCGTCCGCCCCCCGCAGCGGAACGATTACAAGACTGAGGCCGAATTCGAGGCACGCAGCACCCAGCACAAGCTCTGGAGCCGCGATCTGAAGCGCTACGGCCTCGTCGTGGTAGAGATCGACGACTATGCCGAAGTGCCAGCGCTTCTGCGGCAGGTCGAACGTCGTGTTGCGGTGCGGCGGGTGTGGGTGAGCGGCAGTTGGCCGCCCCAAGCCGGCGGCGAGATCGCGAGGATCTACAACATCGCACAGGCCATTGGCCAGCTTGTGGGAGACCGCGGTCGCGATCTCGTCAGTGGTGCAGGACTCGTCGTCGGATCGGCCTCCATCGCCGGCTTCCTCGATGCGCTGCGTTCGAGTGGCGGCTGGGACCTGGAACGGCGCCTCATCGCCCGTCCCTTTCCTCAGCCGATACCCGGAGAAGCGCCTGACAAGGCGCAGTGGAGGGCACTGCGAGCCGAGCTAGCCAGGATCGCCGGTATCGTGATCTTCATCGGTGGCAAGAAGATCAATCCGGCTAACGGTTCGCTGATGATCGCGGGCGGCGTCCTCGAAGAGTTCGAAGCCGCCAAAGCAGCTAAGTGCTTTGTCATCCCAATCGGCTCAACCGGTGGCGCAGCAGCTCAGATTTCCAACAGTCTGATAGGTTCCGCCATCGAAACATCGGGGCACAACGCCATGCGGCCGACGGACGATGAACTGAAGGAGTTCGCGCGGGCTGACATCACGGCGGACGAAATCGTACAGCTGGTCTCCAACATTCTTACGCGCATCGACAAGAGGGATTAAAGCCAGATGGCGCTATACATTACGCGCGATGCGCTGCGCAGCGTCGCGACGGAGTTGGGAGCTGTCGAAACTGCGAGGATCAGGAAGGCCGCTGCTTCGAGGTCGCTCGACGGTTCCACCTTCCTTTCCCATTCGAGCAAAGACAACGATCTGGTAGTGGGTGCGATCCGCGTGCTCGAGAATCACGGCGCGAAAGTCTATATCGATGAGATCGACCCGGAGATGCCACCCTATACGAGCGAGAAGACAGCCGCACTTCTGAAAGCCAGAATTCGCGATACCAGCCGCTTTGTTCTCCTCACCAGCGAGAACAGCAAGGAAAGTAAGTGGGTACCGTGGGAGCTTGGCATCGCCGATAGCATGAAGGGCACTTCTAGAATCGCAATCTTTCCAGCGTCCGACTCCCAATACGACCAAACGTGGGCATCATGGGAGTATCTCGGACTCTATGACCGTATCGTTTGGGGAAAGCTCGAGAACTATCAGAAAGAAGTTTGGATGGTGCTCGACGAAAAGAAGAACACCGCTACTGAACTTAGCAAGTGGCTCAAGGGCTACTAGATGCGGTGTGGACCTGGCCTGAGCAGCCTAACCAAGAGAGGGGAAAGGAATGAGGTACCAATGACTGGATGAGAGAAAGGTCCCCCATTCCTCGCATCCAGGCCATTCGCAGTAGTGGTTCCAGTGCCCGTCCGCCGCCCGCTCGTAGGTCAGGACGTTCGCTCGCCTTGTGGTCTTTGACGTGGCCCTCTGCCGATTTCAACGCCGGCTTTGCTGGCAGGGTACCACCAAATGGCCGACTGGATTCCGCTCTATCGGATACGCTCATCAAATTGGATAAAGTCTACAAACCGACACTGGGTCCATCCCATCGTCTTAAGAGCAGCGCGGAATTGGGTGGGGGTCAAAAGACCCCCAGATTTTTCAACGCGGCGGTGATAGCCACGACAAGACCGGCGGTGCCGCCGACCGCACCGACCGCGAGAGCCCAATGAGCAAAGCCGTGGTCGCGATGCAGCTTGACAGCCTCAGCCATAAGCCTGTGCTGCTCCGCGACGAACTTACGGGTTTCTTCGTTGAGCTTGCCGGTTTCGGCAATTATGCGCTCGATGCGCAGGGCATCTTCGGACTTGGCCCTGATATCGGTCATCGGGCTGAACCTCTGATTTGGGCCGGGGCTACCCCTTCTATGCTGCATTCTGGGGCGCGGATCGACGAAAATCGACAGGGAGGCACGCGCCTGCCGGCTCATCCCAAATCCCAAATTGTCGGGCGTTGTTCCTCCCCAAGCTCGGCGATCGCCTCTAGGTTTGGTCCTTGGCGAGAGGTTTGACCGCGCGGCAGCCCGATCAATCTGAACGGGCTGCCGACGAACTCGTCCGCTGTTGGAATGTGAGGCGGCGGCGCAAGAGCGTCCACTGGTTCCATGGGATCCTTCAATATGCCACAACGATGGAACATAAAGGGAACAATCACCAGCCCCAAACGCGTCATGCTGCTGAGGTTGAACCGTCATCAAAGAAACGATAGCCCTTGGCGCTTGCCCTAGGGTCCAGACTCAATCAGGTCCAGTATGCCACGATGGTTGCGATGGCGAGGGTTGATAGGAAATTTCTGGCGAGCTTGTCGTATCGGGTTGCGACGCGGCGGAAGTCTTTGAGGCGGCAGAAGACGGCCTCGACCATCCATCGGAATTTGTACCGGACCTTGTCGAAACGGATCGGTTTCTTTCGTGATTTTCTGCCGGGAATGACCGGCTTTGCACCCTTTTCCCGGATTTTGGCGCGCAGTTTGTCGCTGTCATAGCCTTTATCGGCCAGGACATAGCGGCAATCTTCGACCTCGGCCAACAAGGTTTCAGCCATGGTGATGTCGGAAACGTTGCCCGCCGTCACATGCAGGGCCACCGGGCGGCCCAGTGTATCCGTCAGGGCGTGGACTTTTGTGGTCTGACCGCCTCTGGAAATACCAATGGCTTGCGCTTTGGCCCCCCTTTTCCGCCGTGGGCACAGCGATGGGCCTTCACGTAGCTGCCATCCATGGCCACGCTGGTCGTAATCCATTGCCCGGCGGCAAGCGCCTGCAATATCCGGTGCCAGTGCTTGCGGCCAGACCAGCGGTTGAAACGATTGTAAACCGTGGTCGGCGGGCCATATTCGGGCGGACAGTCCTTCCAGCGGCAGCCACTCTTGAGTACATGAATAATCCCGCTGATGATGCGCCGGTCGTCAACACGCGGCGCACCATACTTGTGCTCGGGGAGGTGCGGCTCAATCGCCGCCCATGCCTCATCCGACAGCCAGAAAACGTCCCGCAATCAAGCCTCCAACACATCAGCGACGCCTTGGAATCACATTTCTAACGCAATTTCAACGCTCTGTGTCGGTTTCGACCCTAAGAGGAGACCTGCGATGCGCCGCTGGGCGAGACTATCACCGAACAGCTCCATATCGAGGTGAAGGCCAAGGTCCTGGAAAATGTCCGGTTCAAATATGCCTGCCGCCATTGCGAGCGCACCGGGATCAGCACGCCGGTGGTGATGGCACCGATGCCCGCACAGCCGTTGCCGGGCAGTATTGCCACGGCCTCGACGCTGGCATTCGCCCTGGTTCATAAATATGTCGATGGCACGCCGCTCTACCGGTTAGCGCAAAGTTTTGAGCGTGCAGGCGTTCCGGTCAGCCGTGGCGCGCTGGGGCATTGGGTGATCGGCTCCAGCGAACGGCATCTGTCCCGCCTTTATCACGCGTTGAAGCAACGGCTCAGATCGCAGCCGCTCATTCATGGGGATGAGACGAATGTCCAGGTGCTGAAGGAAAGGGACAGGGAAGCCACCAGCACATGGGACTATCGGGAATTCCGTGCTCGGCTGGGCCATAGTGAGATGCGAAAGGAGCTTCACGATGGCACGACGCAAGGA